>JANLQO010000515.1:0-2793 GCA_031367855.1 Planctomycetia bacterium
CTTTACAAAGACTTCTTTGCCTCGCAGCCCATCGGCAGAAATCGTTAGGCTGGATTGATAGTCCATCACAACTTTAGCGCGGTCGGTGTTCACGATGCTCTCTAGTGCTGCGTTGAGTTTCGTTTGCGTGTCGCCTTTTGCCCGATCCACTAACTTCTTCAGCTCGTTTGAACCGATGCGCTTGGCGGTGATCTTACCCGCTTCAAGGCGATTCGCCAGGGACGCTAATCGTTCAGGCTTTTGCCCAATCAATTCAAGGAGCAGGTGTTGGAACTGCGGTGAGCTGCTGGCGAGTTCACCCAATAGAAAATCATCGCAAGCTGCATCCGCGGTTGAGGCCCAGGCTCGCAAGGCTGCTGTTTGCAACGGCAATTCTCGACAGTGTGCGAAGTGCGGCAATAGCTCAAGATCCGACGTGCGCGGCGACTTAGGCAACATAGTGATCGCTCGAATTCGCAGATCGGAATCGGGTTGCTCGACAGCAGCCAAAGCGCTGATGCGATCCCACAATTCGGCCGACGCCAGTTCGCTTTCCAGTTCCCCTAGCTGCGAACGCCGATTTGCAAATTCGCTTAGCACCGCCAATGCAGCTCGCTGAGTAGTCGAATGCTCGCGCGCAAGCATTCGAGTCGACTGGTGGAAAATCTTGGTAGAAGATGCCGTTCCTTTTTCGAGCACTGCCACCGCCAGTCGCGTCGCCGCGATCGGATACAGAGTATTGGTCTGGTAGGAAGCAGGGGTTGATTCAAGGCTGTTCAGCAAAGCGGCCAGTGTGATTTCTGGTTGCTGTTTGAAAGCCGAAGCGGTAACGGTTAATAGCTCGGCTAGCTGCGACTCGCCTACCATTGCGCTCCCTGCCAACTGAGATTCGATCCGCGATACGATCCTCAACTCGGAATCAATGGGGCGAGTCAGCTTGCTCGAACTCAAACATCGCAAGCATTCAGCGACTAGCGCATAGGATTCGCTACCCGTGCACAGTTTCAATACTTGAGAGATTGTCTGCGGTTCGGAAGAAAAACGATCCTTCGCAATCCGCAGCGCAGCTAATTTCAGTTCGGCATTGAGTTCACTCGGTTCAAGCACGCTGCCTACCAGTTCCGCAAGGGACTGATGTTGAGCCGGCGAACCGTTGGTTAGAATTGTCGCTAGTTGAACCGCAGCGATTCGACTGGCCGTCCCAAGCTTCGGGTCGGTCACGATCTTGGCCAGTTCCTCGATCTGGTCCGTCGCTTCGCGCTCAATCAGAAACCGCCTGGCGTTCTCGCGCAGCCACGGATTGGTGCCTGCCAAGAGTCCCACCAATTGGTGGCTTTCACGCGACCGCAATGGTTTGGATCGCAAATCACGCAGAGCGGCCAACATACTATTTGAATGCATATTGGCTACATGGAAAATCCGTCCGCAATCATTGCCCCAGCGTTCGTCAGAGCGCTTCTTCAATTCGTCTGGAACCCACGCCGGATGTTCGATCACGGCGCGGTGCATATCCACAATGAGCAGTCCACCATCGGGGGCTTGCGCGATATTGACTGGGCGAAACCAAGCATCGCGGCTGGCAAGCCAATCTTTCTGAAACTCTGACTTGACTGCATTCAGTTCGCTCAATGAGTCACGAAAGACGCTTCCGTGGACCAGGCTGCCCGTCGGTTCGCAAGCAAACAATCGGACCGCATGCTGCCTGGCCGCGCCAGGTAGGCTGCCCAGCATCTCGCCTGCAAATTCATGATAGAACACCCCGCACGCTGCCGTAAATTGTCCCGAATGCAAATTCGATGTCGTCCAAGCATTTACGAGAGGGTACACCTTGGATTGCTCGCCTGCCGGAATGAGGTCAACGACGCTGGGAATTAAACCAGCGAGCGGATTGCCGACTAGGTCCTCTTGTTCAAAGCGAACCATGACGGCTGGGTTGCGATTGCTGCAGAAAATTCGATTGCCGATCGAATCGAAGCAGAGTCCGAACTGGGCTGGGCCAGTTATGGCTTCTAATTGTTTTGTATGCGGATTAAATCGCACATCGCGACTGCCGAGTGTGATGGGTTGATCGTCAGATTTGCGAAAGTCGGGACCAGCGATCACGTTGCCGCCGCGCAGGCCGCTGGCAATGTACCACCAACCGTCGGGACCGAGTCGCGGGTGATTGGCGCGCAGTTGTTCGTTCTCGCGCGCAAACCCTTCAATCCAGACTTGCTGCGAATCCGATTTCAGGTCACCGTCGGTGTCGCGAAACCAAACTACTTGGCCAGCCAGCGTGATGACCGCGCCGTCTTTCCACAGTGCGAGTCCAGTAGGCATATCAAGTCGATCGGCGAACACGACGGACTTTTCAAAGTGCCCGTCCAGGTCTTCGTCAGACAGAATTCGAACACAGCCTGACGGCGAGTCGCTGGTGGGATACGGATAGTCCCGCATCTCGACGACCCACAATCGCCCGCTATCGTCAAAAGCCGCGTCGACAGGATCGATCACTTGAGGCTCATGAGCGATGATCTTGATCGCAAAACCCTGTTCGATCTCAATGCAGGCCAGCGATTCAGCCGGCGACAAGGCAGTGCTTCGCGGCGTTTTATCCTGAGCAAGCATTTGCACCGAAGTTACACAAGTTAAGGCAATCGCAGTGATCAAGCGGGTGTTATATTGCAACATGATCAGCCCATTAAATTTACTCAAAGTCGCACCCGGCAGGAGCGGCCCAACGTGGGTCACTCTTGCCGAGCGTGACCTTGTGCTGCCTCGGAAGTGCTACATTGCGTCAAACATGGGAGCGGCAAGCTGGAAGCTTACCCCACT
>JANLQO010000544.1:0-12570 GCA_031367855.1 Planctomycetia bacterium
ATGCGCTAGGGCTTCACTGCGATCGTCAAGTCTTTCATTGCAATCAAAACACTCAGCATGACTGAGTTCGGATTATTCTCGTCCAAAGAGGATTCCAAAAACTTGATGTGGTCCACTCCAACTCCGATTGAGCCAGCGAACGGGTCTAGTGGCAGCCATCGCTCATTCACCCAAGCTTCGCACCACAGGTGATAAATTGCCACGGTCTCGTCGCCATCTTTGATAATTCGCAAACCGCTGGCCGCGCGCGCAGGAATGCCGCGTTCTCGCAGTGCAGCGATCAACAAGATTGAATGGGCTTTGCAATCTCCGGCTTGCTGTTGAATCGCTTGGGTAGGCGTCAAAAATTGACGCGAAAGCGGTTCCTTCTTTAGTTTGCGAAATACTGTCTCAGTTAACTTCGATACCGTGGAAAGAGCATCCGAACCATCATCCGGAAGCTCGCCTAGTAACTTTTGCAATTGCGGAATGTTGGTCTCGAGCTTCGCGCGATTAGGTTCTTCGGGCGGATCCTGAAGTACGCCATTTGGGATCGGATCGTTAGCGGTTGCGCGATGGATGGTAACTTCCGCACCAAGCGCACTGAGCGATTTGACTTGTTGATTTACCCTCTTGGACAACATCCCGAATGGATCGTCGTTTGTTGAGTCGATCAGGAATGTTAAGTGTTCTGCGTGAAGCTGGTCAGCGGTTGCTTGCACTGGAATTTTTAACGCAATCAGTTGTGCAGCTCGAATCTCGCCATCGATTCGTTCCACTTCGTCGCTTGTGGTTTTGAATATCGTAAAGCCTCCTGGGCTCAAGGATTTAACAATCTCGCCGGCCTTGTTAACCCAGTTTTTTGTCAATGCGCTGCCCTCTTCGGTCACAAATTGCGTCTCGATCAGCAACAGCTCGGATACGACGCCACCGGGCAGCGTTGTGAGTTCGAACTTGCCGCTTCTCAATTCGACTTTGACGAATCGGTTTAGTGGGGGAACATACACCTGAGCCACGCGGAATTCGTCTGGCTGCATCGGCTGTTGTCGCAAAATTGCAATTGTCCCAAGTGGTCCCCAGGCTCCCTTTGGCCAGTGCAAACTGGTGACAGTCGACTTGCCGTCGGCTGATCGGGTGGTCGTCAAGGTATCTCCCGCCAATGCGGCATTCATTTCGGACGCAACGCCTTGGTTGATCGAAGATTTTTCCGTGAACGACTTGAATTGTCCATTCGGAAGTTCTCGTGATTCAAGTACGATCTCGCGGCGCTGGATCGCATTCGCTGGCGTCGCCGCAATCTCTAGAACATCGCGTTTCTTCAAGGTTAAGAGTTCACTTCCCAGAAGATCCGAAGTGGCGACGGTGATTTGCGAAAACCCAAGACACTTTCCGTTCAGGTACTGTGCATACCAAGTGGTAACTGGCAGAGTTTGCGTATCGAGCCAGTTTTTCTGGCCCGCAGGCACCGCTTGAGGCAGCCTTTCTTCAACCGCAGGGGTAGGTGGATATGCCGGTGGCAGCAAGCCGCCATCCTCGGGCTTGACCACGACCGTGCGTTCGCCACAACCCGCTTGCAGAACGATGAGAGCCATGCCGCAGAGGGTCCACTTCCGCAGCCTCAGTTTGGTTGACTTTGTGAGGTCTAGTCCCATGCTTGAATTCTCGATCCGATTTTAGTGATCCATGAAAAGGGGGTAAAGGTAATGACGCATTGGATCAACTGTTGCAAATACGCCACCGATTTCAAGACTAGGTTTACACGAGGTCCGATTGTAGCGATTAGTCGCAACTATTCCGTCTTCTGCCATTGGGAAAGTGAACAACTTTGCGGCAAAACAAACGCTGGTCCAGATGCTGACCTAGTTTTAGTTATCTGCAAAAACGGTCTCGTCGCATGCAGACAGTAAATAACACCTCCGATTTCCGCTCGACAGTTGCACCCGTGGCAAACAGACGGAACGGAGGAAAACATCCCCCGGTAACGGCAAGTGAGATTCCTATGGGTTCGCAACAACGCTCCCAGAAAAACAATTCGACTTCAGTCACTCCTTCGACATCCGACGCTCTTACGAGCTTTGGAAGTTTATCGGACGAGCAATTGGAGTCGCATCTGGAAGTATATCGTTACGGCGCGTTCGATCTAACCGATGCGATTCGTCCATCCGTTGGCTTGCAAGTCGTTCCACGGCAGGGATTTCGTCACGACGTTTACGTCGATCCGGCCTCCAAAGCCAAAGTCCCAGTGATCCTAGCCGCCGCATCCAGCGAACGACTGTTTGATTTATTCATCGACATGATTGACACTCTCGGTCCGGTCGTTGACGTCGTCCTCGAAACCAGCCACTATCATAACGGCGGTCATCAAGACCACTATCGCGAACACATCGACATGCCTGTCTTGAAGAGCATCCTATACGATTTTGAAAATATGCTGCTCAATGACGGCTGCACCGGTATCGCGGTACTCAATCCGCAGCGCCAGCAAGAGGTGCAATTCGACGAGCACAAGATGATCATCTCCTACGGTTCGCCGTTAGAGAGTTTTGAGCGGGTCTTGATCAGCCATGACGTGTACATCGATAAGGATATCCATTTCATCACCGAAGCCGAGCACGTCCACACTAGCAGCGACCAACTGTTTGATGAATTCCAAACGCTTTGCATGCGACTCGGCATGGAATCCGACGAGCAATAGATCGCTTGATGCTGCCATTCAATGTGTGGCTAAGTGCCGGCCTTAAGCCAGTACTCCAGCCCAAGAGACTTGACTTAAGCACGCACGATCAATGAGTTCGGGGTTCGCCTGATACGCATAGAGTCCGATCGAGCCGTCACTCCAGTTCATCAAGCGATTGAGGCCAGTCATCCTTGAGGAGGCGGCTGAGCGAGCGATCAGCGAGAATTCGGCCTTCCGTTTGGCATCGCGGGCAGTAATTGCATTCGTTGTCAGCATATCGAATACGCTGAATGGGTGCATTGCATTCTGGGCAACGTGAGCCGAACTTGCCATGTACGGCCATCTCTTCGCGAAAAGCGGTGACACGTTCAGGAAATCGATCGCCCGCTTGCGACTGAAGACGCTCGATCCAAAGTGTCAGTGTGCCCTTCATCGCTGCCACAAGCCGCAGCAGTTCGACTTCGTTCAGTTGCTGCGTACGTTTAAACGGCGAGAGTTTGGCGGCGTGCAAAATCTCGTCACTGTATGCGTTGCCGATTCCGTCAAAACGTTGTGGGTCCGCCAATGCCCGTTTGAGCGTATTATTCCTTCGCTGCAGCTCGCTGATCAGCCGCGGAGTGTCGCTAGCCAACACATCTAATCCGCCACGATCAAGCGATTGAGCCGCGGCGAGATTTTCAAAACACCACAGCCCGCAACGGCGCTTGGTGCTGGCCTCAGTCAACATCAGCGTACAACGAGCGTCTTCGATCACAAAACCAAACGCCGCTAGATCGTTCTTGCTTTTCGGCAACATCGCTTTGGATTTCCAGTGAAATCGACCCGCAATCATCAAGTGGAAGACGAGGCATAAGCCCGATTCAAGCGTCCAAACAATACGTTTGCCGCTGCGTGAAATGGATTCGATCCGTTGACCGATGATTGATTCAAGCTTCGGTGAGTAGGTCCGTAAAAGCGACGGCGAGCGAACTGAAATCGATTCAATTCGTTCGCCGAGAAGTCGTTGCTCGAGTGCTCGCAGGTAGAGCAAAATGTCGGGAAGTTCTGGCATCACCAGATCCGATCAATCGTTATACATTTTTCCAAACGCCCTGTTTTGCACTGGCTAGCACCGCGTCGCAAACTCGTTGCGTCTCCAGCGCATCGCGGAAGGTCGGGTGAGCGGGAGAACCGGTATCGAGGCTGGTGAGGAAGTCGGCGACTTGGTGTGTGAAGGAATGTTCGTAGCCGATTTGCAGACCTGGCACCCACCAGTTGCCCATATAAGGTTGATCGCCGTCGGACACATGGATACTTCGCCAGCCGCGAACAATCGACTGATCGGCATGATCAAAATATTGCAAGCGATGAAGGTCATGTAGATCCCACTTCATACTTGCATGCTCGCCATTAATTTCTAAGGTGTAGAGCGCCTTGTGGCCGCGGGCGTAGCGAGTCGATTCAAACAGGCCCAGCGAACCGTTGGTGAAGTGACACAGGAACGAACACGCGTCGTCGATGCCAACGGGTTCCTTCTTTCCCGTCTCAGCGTGCATGCGTTCTTTCACAAATGTCTCAGTCATCGCAGTGACGTCTTTGATCGAACCGTTCAACCAAATAGCCGAATCGATGCAGTGCGCGAGCAAGTCGCCGGTCACGCCGCTGCCGGCCGCTTCTACGTCCAAACGCCAGGTAGCCGCGCCGCCTTGAGGCACGTCGGCATTGATCGTCCAGTCTTGCAGGAAGTTAGCGCGGTAATGGAAGATCTTGCCGAGCTTGCCAGAGTCGATAATTTGCTTGGCCAACGTCACTGCGGGAATGCGGCGATAATTGTACCATACCATGTTGGGTACACCGGCCTTCTCAACCGCTTGGCACATCTCTTCGCCTTCGGCAACGTTCATTGCCAACGGCTTTTCACAAAGGATCATCTTGCCCGCTTTAGCGGCTTCAATGGCGATCTCTTTGTGTAAGTTGTTCGGTGTGCAGATATCGACTGCATCGATGTCATCACGTTTCAATAACACTCGCCAATCGGTCTCAACCGATTCGTAACCCCAATTGTCTGCGAACGGTTGGGCCTTTGCCGCGTTGCGAGCACACAGGGCCTTGAGAACCGGTTTGTGTTCGCTCTTGAAAAAGTGGGCCGCCTGAACGTATGCGTTCGAGTGCGTTTTGCCCATAAAGCCATAACCGATCATACCGATACGAAGTTCTTTCACAGTTTTTCCTTTCGAGTTGTTGGGTTGTGTGCGCGTGAGGTCCAAGACGTTACCAACCATGGGCATTGCGGACTTTGATCATAGTGTCGAGGATCGTGTTCCAAGTCTTAGGGTTTTCCAGCATGGCGTTCGGGAACATGCAACCGTCCCAGCAAATATGCTTGATGCCGCGAGCGGCTGCATCTTTCAGCCAGTAGCCCGAGCACTTTACAATATCCAGCTTGCCGTTGGGATCGTCGGCTGGGCAATGTTTTCCGGTTTTGTCATGCGAGCCTGCGCCGTGCACGTGGCCATCGTTTTGTGCGACGTGGAAATCGATTGTCCAAGGTCGCAGCTTGTCAGTCATCTTTTCGTAAGCCGCGTAGAACTCGTCGGTCGTGTGCCCTTCCTTTACCAGCGCACATTCAGATGCGTTGTAGCCTAGAAGATAAAGATAGGTATGAGCCAAGTCAGCTTGGAAACCCAGCGACTCGGGCATGCCGACTTCCTCGAGCAAGTTCAGCATGTCTTTCCAACTATGCATGCCCGCCCAGCAAATCTCGCCTTCAGCGGCGAGGCGTTGGCCGTGATCTGCAGCGATTTTGGCCGCTTCGCGGAAGGTGCCAGCGATCTTTGATGTGTTGGACTTGGGATTTTCTCGCCATTTGGCCACACCGAATTCAGCCGAATCGATTCGAATTACACCGTACTTTCGTACTCCATGTTTTTCGAAGATCCCCGCGATGCGACATGCCATCTTCACGGCGCTGATGAATTTTTCACGTGCCGTATCGTCGCCCATGGCCGAGTCGCCGACGGTTCCAGGCCACACGGGTGCAACCAGCGACCCGACACTGAAGCCGTAACCGGCAATTTGGTCCGCGATCTTCTTCAATTCATCATCGCCCGCTTCTGGATGGGTGTGGGGTAGGAACAAAAAGTAGTCGATACCGTCGAACTTCTCACCGTTCACATTCGCGGCAGCCGTCAGTTGGAGCATCTTTTCCAGACTGATGGGAGGTTCTTGTCCTGCGTCAGTGCCTTTGCCAACCAGACCTGGCCACATGGCATTATGAAGTTTCGGGGACGCGTGGCTCATGTTTGGGAACTCCGAGAGGATAGATAGAGAGAGGGTTAGGCTACTGTTAGCTTCGCGTCTCCCCTCGCCCCAGTAACTCTGGGGAGAAGGGAGTAGGTATTTAGGGAATCGCTACGCATTCATCCAAGCGCCGTTTTTGGGCAAGTTGGGATGGCAGTCTGGGCCAAAGTAGCGGAGGCCCACGAGCGGCTCGCTGCCGGTGTTTTCGATCTCGACGCCACCCGTCGCCGCCTCGTAAGAAATAAATACTTCGTCTTCGGTGTTCTCGCCGAAGTTGATCATTGCTGGAGTCTGCAGCGCCAACTTGCCGATTCGGCCCTTGCCTTGAACGGTGATCCAGCCACTTGCGCCCGGGTCTTTCAACGTGCACTTCGCGCCTGGGTCGATGGTCAGTTCCTTTGCACTGAACAACTGCTTGCCATCGATAGTGCCGTACACGATCCATTTGTCGGTAAAGCCTGGGCCGCTGCGAGAATCGTCGACGATTGGCTCAATATAGTTCGCATCTTTGAAATGCGTATCGACGTTCTTGTCCCAATCGAGTTGGCCGATGATGAAGTCCAAGTCGTTGTGTTTTTCCTTCGGCATGTCTTTTACCAGCAGCGACCAGGGTACGTAGCGGCCTTCGACGATGGACTGGAACATACCGAACACATCGCTGCCCCATTGTGGTTCATAAGTACACAGCGAGCCTGGAGCATGCAAAACACCTGGCGGAATCAACCAACCTGTGCCACGTTTCAGTCGATAAGCCTTGGAATGATCGAGAATGCCGTTATCGCCTTTATTCCAGTTCTCCAGGCAGCGTCGCAGTTGTTCTTTGGTAGTGCCAGGTTCAAGCCCCATGAACGTGTAACAGAAATTGTTATCGACGTTGTTGTATTGAGGTGGGAAGTAATAGCTCTCGGGTTTGCCCTCTTGGCCCACCAGCGCAGCATCTTCGGCTGATTGATGCATATGATGCGGAATTGGTCCCATATTATCGAAGAATTTCGAGTAAACCGGCCAGCGGTTGTACTTCGCGAAAGTGGGTTGACCAACAAGGCGACTGCCAAGCTCAGAGACAGCGTCGCGAAGGAGAAATTTTTGACCTTCGAACAAGCAAAAGCTCAAACCTTCATGCCACACGCGACCTTCGTTCGCGGCTTCGGTGGTGCTGGAGAACCAACGTTCATCGATACCGCCGCGGTCGGCTCCGTAGGCATACAAGTCGGCAGGGTTGAGCTTGATGCGACGTCCAGGGTGGAGAAAACTGCGAGGAACCCAAGTTGGCGTAAGTCGCAGCAGGCCGCCACCGGCGTCGAGGGCTCTATCAAGGATCTTGGCGACACTATCTTTGTTCACGAGGCCTTCGTCTAAACGCAATTTGGTCATAATTACTCAGTGGGATGGATTCTGGAAGTTCAAGTTTTGGAAGAATACCAAGTGGGGTTGGTTGATTGTCCATTGCAAGTCGAGGGGTGACCACGCCGAAATCCTAATGGCTCGGTGCTGACCAGCAAATAGGGAACTGCCAGTTTTATTCCGAGTCCCGAGCGGTTACAAGTAAGGACGCGAAATTATGGCATTTTCTCCCAAAGTCACCTCTCTCAACGCACTAACACCCACCATGAATATCGAACTTGCTCAACCGTTACCGATTGACCAACCCATCGACCTTGCCCAGCCACTGCCCGCTTCTGCAACGCGCGTAAAATCTGCGGACGGAACCTTTACCGTGCAGCGCTATCGCTTTACCACTGGAAAACGTGCGGATGTGGAGTTGTTGGTAATCGATAGCGGGAGAGTTCGAGCCGCTATTTCCCCGACTCGCGGTCTAAGTCTGTGGCGTGCTAACATCGATGGACTCGACTGCAGTTGGCGTTCACCGATCGACGGGCCAATTCATCCACAATACGTGCCGCTCTCTGAACCGAACGGACTCGGATGGTTGGACGGTTTTGACGAGCTGCTAGTCAGGTGCGGTTTGCAGAGTTTCGGGGCGCCGGACTTCCATAAAAATGGGCAATTGAAATATCCGCTGCATGGCCGCATTGGCAATCAACCAGCGGCGAACTGGTCAGTAAATCTCGACGCCGAGCACTCGTTGCTCGAAGTACGCGGGGAAGTACACGAAACGCGTTTCCTGCAATTCAATCTGCGGATGACGGTCAGTTACCGGTTCTCATTCGGCCAGCCAACGATCGATGTAGTCGATACGGTCAAAAACGCATCGGACACTGACACAACGATGCAATTACTTTATCACATTAATATCGGCTCGCCACTGCTCGAAGGCGGAACGACCATGCACTGCGCGTCGAAACGCATCGTGGCTCGGGATCTGCATGCCGCAGATGACCTAGCGATTTGGCCAACGTACCTTTCACCGACGTCCGGTTATGTCGAGCAAGTTTATTTCTCGTCGCCAACGGCCTGTGCAGATGGCTGGGCGACTGCGCTGTTGGCTTCGAAGGATCGCAGTCGAGGTTTCGCTGTGCACTACAAACCGGACACGCTGCCGTATTTCTCACAGTGGAAGAACACGGTAGGCGTAGCGGACGGCTACGTCACGGGGCTGGAACCAGGGACCGGGTTCCCCAATCCGCGAACTTTCGAAGAGGAACAAGGTCGTGTCGTGCCGTTGGCCGCGAGCAAGTCCGTCGAATTCCGTGTTCGATTGGAAGGCATCAATCGCGGCGAGCGCATTTCGCAATTGATAGGCGACTTGGATAAGTTACGTGGTGGCCAAGCAGAAAAGGTTGGCTTTGATGCGAAATGGTGTATCCCACGCACATGATTGCTTCGCATCGCCAGTTTATCGCAATACTGATTATTGCAGCGATCATTCGCGCAGCGGTTTTATGGCTCGGCGCTGCGGATTTGAACGCCGACCCGGATTCCTACGCGAGAATCGCAACCACATTGGCTAAGACCGGTACCTATGGTTTCGAAGGCGAAGGCGGCGCGAGTGCGACCGCATTTCGTCCGCCGCTATACCCATGGTTGCTCAGTTGGTTAGTTTTTGATGGCCAAGTGTCGCGAGCGGCAGTCGCTGTCTTGCATCTACTGTTGGGCTGCGGCACTGTCGCGTTGACACTTCTAATCGGCAATCAATTGAATTTGCGGTTCGTTTGGGTGGCTGGGCTTGCGGTCGCCGTCGATCCGATTCTGATACGACAAAGCCAGCTGGTAATGACCGAAACCCTGGCGACTTTCTTGGGCATATTGGCTTGGTGGCTGTGGTTGCTCATTTGGCCCTCATTCGAAATGTGTGCTGTCAAGCCGCGAACTCGAGGGCAGTGGTTGGCGCTTATAGGCTTCAGTCTGACGTTAGGCGTTTCGATACTCGCGCGCCCCACCGCTGCACCGTGGGCGTTTTTCTGCGCCTTGATCGCAATGTGCGTTGGCAGCAATTGTTGGAAGCGTCGCTTGAACGACGGTGCAACGATTTGCCTGGGTGTGCTGGTCTGTGTGGTTCCTTGGACGCTGCGGAATTACTCGGTTTTTGGCAAGCCGATCTGGGCTACGACGCATGGTGGTTATACGCTGCTGCTCGCCAACAACCCACCGCTCTATCGCCATTTTGCAGCACACGGACCGTCGCGAGCTTGGGAGGCTGAGGAATTCCAAGAAGCTTGGTCTGCGCGCATCGCGTTAGAAGGGCCTTCACTAAACGAAGTCGACAAAGATCAGCTGGCGTATCGGGCCGCGCGGTCCACGCTGGCTCGCTATCCACGCATTTTCGTATTGAGTTGCATTTACCGAGTCGGTTGGTTGTGGGCCCTCTGGCCGCACGACGGTTCGATCGGCGCCAGCGAAGTCTTGATTGGAGTTTGGTACGCAGTTATTTTCTGGTGCGCCTATGTCGGACTGCAACACGTGGGCTACACACGGAGTTATCGAAGTTGGTTAATCGGGTTGACGTTGGTGTTTTCGTTAACCGCGGTCCACGCATTCTACTGGAGCAACATGCGGATGCGCGCCCCCGCGATGCCGTGTGTGATCCTGCTGGCCGTGGGTTGCCTGGGCTCAGGAAAGCCCCAACGGCCCGCCACATCTGATTGTTCCCTAGGGTCTGCCGCGGCGCATGGCGATCAATCCCAACACGATTAACACACCACCGGCGATCTGCGCCATAATGGGTTTTTCATGGAGGAAGAGCCAACCGCCGAGCACAGCCACCAGCGTGACGACGTTTTGGTACACCGCCGCATGCGAGCCGCCGAGGATGCGGACACCGACATGCCATGCGGCGTACGCTAGTCCAGTTGAAAACACACCCGAGTAGATGATTTCGAGCAGCGTGATCCACTGAGTTGCTTTTAACCAGTTTTCAGGGATTTGCGGTGCGATGATGATCAGATGCATGGGTGTCGTGATCAGCGCGCTCCAGAACGCAAGCTGCAAAGGACTGACTGTACGCAGTAGCGGTCGGCTGAGTACGGTGCCGCTTGCCCAAGCGAGTGAACCACTCAAGATTAATAAGTTGCCAACAAAATACTCCGACGCGAAACTGACTTTACCGCCGCTTTGCGTTGTCACCAGCACAGTGCCGACGAATGTGATGAACAGCCCGAGCCAAGTGACGCCCGGCAATCGCTCCTTGACGAATACAAAGGAAAGCAGAGCTGTCCACATCGGCATTGCAGACATAATAAGAGCGGTGTTGCCAGCGGTTGTCATGGATACTCCGCGCACGAAACACAGCAAATAGAGGAATCCCGTGAGCATCGAGAATGCGAAGACGTTGACCTTCGAATACGCGCGCTTCGGTACGGGGCTGATACGAGATTCAATCCAAGTGAGCAAGCCGAGCGTAACGGTGGCGAAAATCAATCGCAACGCATTGAAGACCCACGGATTGACTTCTTGGATTCCATGCTTGAAAACCAGAATATTGATGCCCCACATGCAGGCGGTCGCCATTAAGCAGCTGTCGGCGATCAGTCGGCTTTTGGTGGTAGGTTGTTGGAGCTCGGTCACCAAGTCAAATCACTATCAACTTGCCAGTGATCGTCGAAGAAACCGCATTTGGCGATGCGGCCTGGCGAACTAGCCGAGGGTGGTTCGTCGAGCGAAATGACGTTCCAGTCCGGTAGATGCGGGTTCTGTAGCGAGTTCGTGCGATCATGAGCTTGGCGGAACGTTGGTCCCGAGTTGAGTACGATGTAACGATTCGCGGCGAGCGGGTTCGGGTACACCAGGGCTGGCACGTGCGTCGACCCATCGAAAGTTTCCTCGCCGATGGTGATGATGTCTTTCGACCAATCGAAAGTCGCAGCTTTGTGTGCGGCAAGTATCTTACGAATGATACTGTTACTTTGCGCATCGCCCCACAGGATCAAATGATATTTTTGCATATCTGCGGCGGTCACATCGCGATCTAGCTTGACGCGCGGCTGACCCCGAAACAGTCCACGCCAGCGATCGATAAAGCCGGCTGATTCACAACGCACCCATTTCTGCACTCGCGGATGGGCGGCCTGTCCGCCGGGCATGACGACCAAGAACGGTTCGAGGAACGCATCATCGATGGGGCCGGAGATGCCTGGGTGTTTTCGAAGCTCGGGCCAGTTTGGTGCGACTTCCCAACGATCGCGCGCACGCGTAAGCTTGAGGTCGGTGTGGCTATTGGGGCGCAAGATCAACTGACCATCGATCGTGATGTCGCTACGCGGCGATGAGGCCGGGATGAAATCGATTTGCAGTCGGGAGACATTCACGGTGGTGATCGACCAAGCATTGCCCTCGCGAGTGGCGTCAACTCGTGTGTCCGAATAGGGAGCCTCCATGCCGTCGACGGTCAACCAATTGCGCGAGGCGTAACGCAGATGCTTGGTCTGCAGCCAAAGTTGTCTTGGCTCGCTATGACGCGCGGTGCTTTGTGCGTCAGCCATTCGTTTCAGTATCTCCTTCAGTGTATCGGGATGATATTTATGCCCCATGCCTGGTCCGATCAAGTGCGTTAGCTTTTGACCCTCGTCCGCAAAGGCTTCTTCCATCACCAACGCGGCTTGCATTTGTTTATCGACTTCTCCGCTGTAGGCAACGATCGGCAAATTGAACAGATTCCGTGTATAGCCCGGTACGTCGTAGAGGGTCCACAAAACCTGTTCGTACGGCGGCGGATAGTTGCTTGGTTTCAGGTTTTGATAGCGTGAGGTTTCCGCAAAGCCAGCTCCGGGGCTCGCGGCGATGAAGCGGTCGGCATAGTGAGCAGCGAGATGCCAGACCCCTGCCCCGCCCATTGAAAAACCCATCAGCACAACGCGGTCTTTGTCGACTGGATAATTCTTACAAACGAATTCGATCGCTTCCATCACGTCGGTTTCGCCAGCGCTCTTGTAACCGACGCACTGGCGACCGAACGGATGTAAGACGATGGCGTTTTCGGGAACGACTTCGCCATCTTTGTCCAGTCGCTCACAGATAAAATGCAGATCGGTAGCTTTATCGCCACGACCGTGTAACCAAACGTAAAGCGGCCAAGGTTTCGGGCTGGTCGCCCAACCCTTGGGCAAGACCAGGCCCAGCGGCTGCGCAGAACCATCAACGGCTGAGATAAATCCTCGGACTTGTCGGCCGGAGTCTTTCGACCAATCGAGAATCTCTGCCTTTAGTTGCTCAAGTCGCCATAGAGCCAACTTGATTAG
>JANLQO010000562.1:0-5199 GCA_031367855.1 Planctomycetia bacterium
ACGTAACTCGTCGCGTGATATTCGTTTACGTAAAATATTGATCAGGACTATGAATAATCCGGGATGATGTCGAGAGCATGAATATGAGTAGCGAGACTGACAAAGCAAAAGACCTGTCGAGCCTATTGGAGGTACCCAAAAAAGCCAAACCAGCGAGGGTCGTAGGTCCGAGGCTGCGTGTCTTATTGGTGGCGGTGCTGGCGATGTTCAGCCTGCTGGGTGCGAATGGTATCTACCTGACGGTTGTTACTTGGACACAGCATTTCACCGGCGAAGTCTACGAAGATCTGTTTTACCAATACATGTTTCTGGCACACCTCGTGCTGGGTGTGATTTTGATCGCGCCGGTAGTCGTGTTTGGTTTCGTTCACATGTGGTTGGCAAGAAACCGTCGCAATCGACGCGCGGTTCGAATCGGTTATGCGCTGTTTGTGATTTCTATCGTGGTGTTGATATCGGGTGTATTGCTTACTCGCCAGTTTGGTTTCGATCTTAAACAACCGTGGGCGCGATCGATCGTCTACTGGGCTCACATTGTTGCCCCACTGGCGGCGATTTGGTTGTACTGGTTGCATCGATTGGTTGGTCCACGCATTAAATGGTATGTCGGTGGTCGCATTGCGCTGGCGACGGTGGCCGTGGTCGGCATCATGATCTACTTTCAGTTTCAAGACCCGCGGCGCTGGAATGTGGCTGGTCCGAAAGAAGGCGATAAGTACTTTCAGCCATCGTTGGCGCGTACATCGACCGGCAACTGGATTCCGGCTAAAGCGTTGATGAACGACGACTATTGCACGCGCTGTCATCAAGACATTTACAACAATTGGTTCCACAGCGCACATCACTTTAGTTCGTTCAATAATCCAGCTTATCTTTATGCGGTCCGTGAAACTCGCAAGAAAGTGCTTGACCGGGACGGGACGGTGCAAGCTTCTCGCTGGTGTGCGGGTTGTCACGACGTGGTCCCATTTTTTTCCGGCGCGTTTGATAATCCGGACTACGACGACGTGAACGACCCTACGTCGCAGGCGGGAATTACCTGCACCGCCTGTCACGCGATCACTCATATCAACAGTACTCGCGGCAATGCGGATTATGTGATCGAAGAACCCATCCAATATCCGTTCACGTTCAGTGAGAATCCAGTTTTGCAAAAGGTCAACGAATTGCTGGTTAAAGCCAAGCCGGGTTTTCACAAGCAGACTTTCCTCAAGCCACTGCATAAATCGGCAGAGTTCTGTAGTACCTGTCACAAAGTGCATTTACCGAAGGAATTAACTGCGTACAAAGACTTTCTGCGTGGCCAGAATCACTATGACAGTTATCTATTAAGCGGTGTTTCAGGACACGGTGCGTCGAGCTTTTACTATCCGCCGGTCGCGCAGGAAAACTGCAACGGCTGTCACATGCCCCAAGTCGCATCGAACGACTTTGGTGCTAAGTTTTCGAATGACCTGAAAAAGCTGGCCGTTCATGATCACTTTTTTCCGGGCGCCAACACAGCGCTGCCTTATTGGCGCGGCGATGATGAGAAATGGGTGGAGCACTCCAGGAAATTGCTGAAAGACTCGACGCGAATCGACATCTTGGGTATTCGCAAAGGGGGCAAAATCGATGGCGAATTGGTGGCTCCCATCGGACCGGAGTATCCCGTGCTCGAAGCCGGCCAACAGTACTTAATTGAAACCGTGGTGAGGACGCTGAAGCTCGGGCACCTGTTGACACAAGGTACTGTTGATTCGAATGAATTGTGGGTTGAGTTGACGGCTAAGAGCGGTGATAAAGTGATCGGGATTAGCGGCGGTATGGCGGAGGCAGGCGAAGTGGATCCTTGGTCGCACTTCATCAATGTGTTTATGCTCGATCGCCATGGCAACCGCGTGGCGCGTCGCAATGCTCAGGACATCTTTGTGCCGCTGTACAATCATCAGGTCCCACCTGGTGCAGGCCAAACGATTCACTATGCGTTGCAATTGCCAAAAAATTTAGAGCAACCGGTTGAAGTCACTGCGAAACTCAAGTATCGCAAATTCGATAAGGGCTATATTGACTTCATGAATGGGGCCTACAAGCCGGGTGATAACTCGTTTGCGAATCGAGGCGCAGCGGGGACGACTAAAAATGAACTACCCATTACCGTCATGGCGCAGGATACGGTAGTGTTCGAGATTCGCAAGCAGAACGGCGAGCTGATTGCTGTAGATCGAGGAAAGTTAGCCAAACGAGAGCCGCCGATTGTGTGGCAGCGCTGGAATGACTATGGCATTGGCATGCTGTTGATGGGCAACTCGCAATTGCGACAAGCTGCGGGTGCGTTTCGTGAGGTCGAGAAACTGGGGCGCTATGATGGTCCGTTGAATTTGGCGCGCGTCATGTTTGCTGAAGGCGACTTGGATGGAGCCACCGTTGCACTAGGTCGCGCGGCAACGATGGATCCCAAACCGCCGGCTTGGACGATGGCTTGGTTGAGCGGTGAAGTGAGCCGCCAGCAAGGATTCTTGGACGATGCAGTAAATAGTTTCCGCAGCGTCCTCACCGACAAATCGCAGGAACTTCGCGATCGCAAGTTTGATTTCAGCTTTGATTTCCGTGTGCGAAACTCGCTTGGCTTAACCTTATTGGATTTGGCAGAGGTGGCCGAATCTCGCGGTCAGGCAGAACGCATGCAGCAGCTGATCGAAGAGGCGCGAGGCGAGTTTGAAAAAACATTATTGGTCGATAGCGAAGATGTGACGGCCCATGCGAACTTGGCGGCGATTTACAAGCGACTTGGGAATGCAGAAAAAGCTGAGTTTCACGGCAAGGCACATGTGCGTTACAAACCGGATGACAATGCAGCGGATGTCGCGCGCCCGGTAGCGCGCCGCAAATATCCGGCGGCAGATCACGCGGCGGAGTCGTTGGTGATCTATTGGCTGCATCGGCCAGGCGCCCATCAATTGCCCGCCGAAGCGGCTAGCGACCCACCCGAGCCATTCTCCCTACCGGATTCTGACAAGCCGAAAGTCGATGAACCACGCGATGATTTTGGCGTGCCGCTAGATCAGGTTACGATCCGAAAAGTGGAAGCAGCGGAAGTTAAAACTCCGATTAAACGCGAGGTTACAGTCAATGAGTAAGTCTAAGAGGATTGTCGACGCACTTGATGCGGATGATCGAGAGGATGTGCAAGACGACGCGATCATCGGCAAGGCGCTGGTCGGTTCGCTGTTTGTGCTAGGGATTGTGGGGCTGATTGCAGGCGGGGTCGCGCTGGCGATTTACTTGCGAAAGCCCACAATTGAAGACCGCAAGACCGAAGTTGCGTTGCCACAGCCGAGAGCTGTGGAGCAAGTTGTGCTGCCGAAAATCCCCTTGACAGACATCACCACCGAGGCCGGCATCGATTGGAAGCATGTGAATGGTATGGAAGGCGAAAAACTGTTGCCCGAAACGATGGGCGGTGGCGTGGCGGTATTCGACTTTGATCGCGATGGAGATAACGATTTGCTATTCGTGGGTGGAACCAGTTGGCCGTGGGCCAAGAATCCAGTTGCAGATCCGCGCTCGCTCTGCTTGTATCGCAACGACGGCTCGGCAAAGTTCACAGATATTACTGCTGAGGTTGGACTTAAAAAGAGTTTCTATGGGTGCGCGCCCGCAGTCGGCGACTTCGATAACGATGGATGGCTCGATCTGTATGTAACCGCCGTTGGCAAGAACTGGTTATTCAAGAACACTGTTGGCAATTTCGTTGACATCAGCGAGAGTGCCGGAGTTGCAGGGGACGAAACGGCCTGGAGTAGCGGCGCCGTTTGGTTCGACTTTGACAATGATGGTAAGCTCGACCTGTTCGTCTGTGACTACGTGCTATGGTCGCGAGAGTTGGATTTGTCACTGGGGTTTTCGTTGACGGGATTGGGCCGAGCGTTTGGACAGCCGACTTCATTCACCGGTACGCAATCGCATTTATATCACAACGAGGGCGATGGCAAGTTCAAAGATGTGTCGAAGGAGATGGGTATTCCGGTGGCGAATCCCGACACGCAAGTGCCAGTCGGTAAGGGACTGGGTGTGGCGGCTGTTGATGTCAATCGCGATGGCTGGATGGACTTAGTCGTGGCCAATGACACAGTCCAAAATTTCCTGTTTATCAATCGCGATGGAAAGGCCTTTCAAGAGTCTGGAATTCCAATGGGAGTTGCCTTCGATCGCGCTGGAAATTCAACCGGTGCGATGGGGCTCGATTGCGGTTTCTTACGCAACGATGATTCCTTGGCGATCGCTATTGGCAACTTTGCAAACGAGCCATCATCGCTTTACATTTCGCGAGGGCCCGATCAACCGTTTTTCGATGCGGCGATGGCCAGCGGTTTAGGACCGATGAGCCGCTTGAGTCTGACTTTCGGCATGTTCTTCGCAGATCTCGATTTGGATGGGCGACTAGATATCGTTTGTTCGAACGGACACTTGGAGGAAGAAATTAGCAAAGTTCAATCGACTCAGGAATACGCTCAAGCGCCACAATATTTTTGGAATGCGGGCTCAGCGGGCAGCAGCGAGCTGGTCGCTCTGAAAGCGTCGGAAGTTGGGGAAGGGGCATTGAAGAAAATGGTTGGTCGCGCCGCAGCGTACGGCGATCTCGATGGAGATGGCGACGTGGATATTGTACTTGTGTGCAATGGCGGACCAGCACGAGTGCTTCGAAACGACCAGAAGCTTGAGAACAACTGGTTGCGTCTGAAGCTCGAGGGTACTGGTAAATCGAACCGCGACGCTATCGGTGCATTGGTTACGGTGAAGGCTGATGGAGTCACCCATCGCCGCTTTGTCACGGCCACTCGCAGTTACCTGAGCCAATGTGAGCTCGCGGTGACCTTTGGACTTGGGAAAGCTAAAAAGGTTGACGAAGTCACAATCACTTGGCCGGACGGCCAAACAGAGACTTTGGCAGGATTAGAAATCAATCGCCAGCACCCATTACGGCAGGGTGGGCTCCCAGCCACTTTCAACAACGATTGAAAATGATCCTCGACGATCCACGCGGTTGACCGTTTGACCGCGACTCGTAGAGGAGCACGTCCAAATGGGGCGATCAATTTCCCGGTCGTTGACGAGCAGACCTAATCAGCCGAGAATCTACATTCCCAACCGCACGTGGCTTGGCCCGTTGTCGCTACCAGCTTTCCTTCGAACCAGCACCACTATGAACCAACTTGC
>JANLQO010000593.1:0-13864 GCA_031367855.1 Planctomycetia bacterium
GCGTTCCGCGAACCGATTCAAATTGACGTTCCCAAATTCATTACACCAACCCGAAGCGATGCAGCCATTTCTTACCTACTTTACCGCAGAGATTCGCTCGTAAGGACCACTGCGACATGCGTTTTGTAGGATACGCTTGACAGATCCTACTCGACTTTATGGGTGAACGCTAAGATACATTAGTGCTTGGGATGCCGATTAGTCTGCGAGCTTCCCTCCGGTTGATCGCAGTAAAGCCTCGGGAGGTTCCTTGGCAGGCTTGCTTTTAATTCTCGCGACACGTTCAGCCGCAAATTCAGTCGAAGTAGGTGAAGCAAGTTCATCACGCGGAAACTGAGATGCGAATTCTAGTAAGCGGCGCGAACTAATGATTGACCTAGCTCTAGTCAAGCGAGCTGTGGCAAGTCGCAACTACACACTTAAGTGTGTAGTTACACATTTTCCCTTGCAATCGATGCAATTTGCGCAATCATTTGCTCAGCGGAAAGTGAGGGCAGAAACTTTATTTTCCCTGAGAATATCGCGATTTGCAAGCGTTTTTAGATATTCCTGTCGATCCGGAGGTTGCGGTTCGAACCCCGTCGGCCTCGCTGAAAATCTAGCAAGCAATTCGTTGACAAAAGCCTGTCGACTACTGGCAGGTCGAACATGTCTTATCTTGACGCCACTTCACAGCGTCTGCCTGCAAGAAATTCAGTCCGCGAATAATTGTGGATTGATTAGTCCGGGGCCGGAACGGCTGGGTGTGGGTTTGAGGTGGCTGTTTTCTGACGGAACCTACTTTGCGATTCGGACGGCATACCAAGACGCCTGCGATCGCGCGTTGAGTCAGCGTTTAGTCTCCGAAGCCTGGATCTCGGCTGCTCGCCGCCGTGCGTGCTCTTCCCAGTCGCGCTCCGTGGCGTTGAAAAAGCCCACTGCCGATTGGTAGGTGCCATCGAATCCTTTGGGCACGATTTTGTCGACCAAACTGTACGCCGCAACTTTGCGATAAATACCAGGCGCATCAATCAGTAGAAACGATGCTTCGTCAGTCGGCGGGTGCTTTAGAAAACAGCAGACGCTCCCCTTGCGGCGGGATGGGTTGAAGACTGCCATCCAGTTCGCGTTCTGGACGACTCGGCTGACTACCTTGCCTTCCGAAAGAAAAGTGCCGCGTTGCAGAATGTCGTCTTTGTTTCCAAAAACATAGACCGTCGCCTCGGGCGCCAAGGCATACATCCACGGGTAAGCGACACGCAGGTCGATTGGCCCTGTTGCGTGAAAGGACGCCGTCTCAATCAACACGCCATCATGAATGGAAACGGAAGTCTCCAGATCCAGTGCCCGGATTTTGGATTTCCTCGCCATGTGAAACGATTTGCCGCCCAGATTCATCGTCGGGGTAAAATCGCGAACTGGCTTGTCGTCCACAAACAATTGCAGACTGGTGACCTGCTCCTTTTCCACTTGGCCCGGTTTGCCCGGCACATCCAGAAAATGAGCCGTGCCCAGGTGCCCGACATTGCGAATGGTCAGCACCGAACCATAGGCGCTGTCCTCGGTCGCCATGACCGTGTCTTGAAACTCAATCCCGCTCAGCGTCCACATCTTCGGCCCGTCAATCCGCGTGCGAATGTCGCCCACGGTGACGACGACTTTCTGCGGCCACTTCTCTGACTCCGAAGTTTGTGCGACCGGTCCCTCAGCCCGACTCCTATCACCGAGAATCTCTAAAACGAGCATGGAAAGAACGAGTAATCGTCGGATGCGAATCAGGCGCATCGGTCTCTCCATCTTGAATTGGATTCATGGGGCCAAGTCGTGTTGAGACTGACTCAGGCTGAAAAACCAGGTTGAGTACTGAGCGGTGATTTTATCATGGCAGCAACGATACAGCGAGTGGCTCACGCAGCTCGATGTCGTAGTAGAGAGTGATCTTCCCGGAAGCCTCGGTGAATATGTAAACTATGCGATGCCCCGCCCCATACTATTTTGGACTAATTGCATCCCAACTCCCGCTACGCTAAAACAACCATGCTCAACCAGCAGCAGAGGGGACATTGCCTCCGGGCTGTGATCGCTGCTGGATGAGGGATTCAAAGTCACAACTTTTAGAGAGCTGACTATGTTCATCGTCGACGACCTCGTTAAGAAGCTTATCGATTATGTTTTCGAGGTCACAAAGGGTGGCCGCGAGAAAAACGCCGAAGCGATCAAACACGCACGTGTTGCTTTGCGAGAGTTGGCTAAGTCGTTTGAAGAAATCGAACTGCATCTCGAGGCTGGGCTTCATGGACTGAAACGAAGTTTAGAGGACAAAAGGAAATTTCGCGAACTTCTGAGGAGCCTTGTGGATCACAGCAATCTAGTCTCGGCTTGCAATGAATCGGGAGTGTGCAAGGATCTGCGAATCGCCGAAGATGAATTGCGAAGCCTGGGCAATCTTCATGCGTCGCCAACGAGCAATGCAGCATTGGACATGTCTTATGAAATCAGCATGAGCGCAGAAAGTAACTTCGTGAATGCAGTACATGAACTACTGACCAAAGCACGCAACTATGATTTAGTCAATGCAGCTGACGCTAAGAAACTCGATAGTCAAAAGGTGGTCGATGACTTAGTTGAGAGCATTGCTAAACTGCGCAAAATCCGCAAGGACATGGAACGCACACTTAAAGAGTTCCGAAAATGACCAATCGTTACTTCCAAGCCGTCCACTATCAATCGCAATTAAGAATCAGCCATTTTCGCAGGGTGGCTGGAGAAGTGTTGCGAATTCAGTGGTTGGTCGGAAGCGCATGGAGTTATCAACATGGCAAAGAAGAAAGCTTCCTCCAAAGTTACCGCGTCGAGCAAGAAGCGATCGACGAAGACAACTGCTTCAGCCTCTAGTAAAGGACAGATCTCGTTGTGGACTGTGCGGTGCTACGAAGAATCTGATCAAGACAGAGTGCTGTGGCAATTGGATATGCAACCAAGGCGACTTGTCTACGACTCGTAACTGGCTCCTGGTTTTTAAGTACTTTTTCCTCGCGATCGGTGTTTTCGTGCTTCTCGGGACTCTGGCATTGCTCGGTGTCGTCATCACCATCGTTCTGACGGTGCCTGAGCAAGCACCGCGTGCGTGGACCTCTGGATGATGCTGGCGATCGGCGTCGTGGTAACCATATTCGCCGGCGGTTGGTTGTGGTTAGTGTCGAAACTATTTCGTGTGGGTATTGCGATACTGCAGCCCTGGCAGCTCGTCCTTGGGACATCGGACTGGGTCTATTGCTGAAAACTCCCTTACCACCGCTACAGTCGTTGTGAGTCGTCGTGACTCAGCTCTTGAAGGTTAGCATCCCTCAAAAAAATCCTTTACCGCGTGCGGATTGGATTAGGCTTGAAGAATGAGCGTAAATCTGCCCAGTTTCGGAGCTAAGACAATGTATTTGACGTTTTCTCGACTCTTCTGCCTCACGCTTGCAATGATCGCGTCACACCTTTTCGTTTCGATCGGAACGATTTCAGCGGACGAGAAAGGCGCGAACCGTGTCCCTCCCCCTATGGCCACAATTACGCCAAGTATTACCGCGCCTGAAGAGGAACTACAGACACCTCCTCCCAAGGAAACGCAACCAACTGGACTAGCTGTGAAATGGCAGGACGAAAAGCACGAGAGGAACGAGATTGGGGAAGAGTGCCTCGATCTGGACAGCTCGTTTGCAATTCAAGATGCGAAGCGCCCCAAACAACATGCTGCCCCCGAAGTCGTCTTGCGTTTTGGCAGCGGCTGCACTGACGCCGAATTCGTCAATTGGAAATTGAGTTCACGTGACACTCCTTGTGCGAAACCAGCGATACCGCATGGTCCGCTGGCGGTCGAGCTGCTTGTCGACAAGCCCATCGATTTTGTCGAGTTGATGTTCGATGGCAAGCCGTTAGAGCCTACGAGCTACGCATCTGCGAGCCCGCTAGGTTACTTGTTGCCATGCCTGACTCCTGGACAGCACTGGTTGCAGGCCCGCTATTTAAGCGGCAATGTTTGGAGTCATTATTCGAAGCCAATTCGATTTGAAGTGCGTCTTCCGCCACAACCGAGAATCATTGCGGCCTCCGATTTCGATCGCGATCCGACTCCGCTCGCTCGAACTTCAGTCACTTCGATTAGGACGCCTTCCATCAAGGTCCACGTGGCTGATGTTAGCCGTAGCGATAACATCGTGGCGTACATTGATGGCAATCCACTACCCCTACAACCTGACGCGCAGGTCGATGTCAACCCCGAACAAATCGATAGTCATCTTTGCTGTCATGTCTTCCGCGTTGAGGGAGTCGTCATTCCCGGAATTCACAAGCTGACGGTGCGAGTGGTTGGATGCTCCGGGGCATGTTCGCTCACCAGCGAGCCATCGAATGCAATTGCGTTCCATTACTACGATGAGGATCTCTATCTGCTGAAACCCGGTGCCGGCTGCAATAACAACAAATATGCTAAAAATTATTCGAAATTTGATTTGCCCAGTCAGCTCGATCCGCGACGATTAGTCTCTTATCCGAAACCCTCGTCCTCGCAAGACTTGCTTCCCGAATCAGTGACCGCAACGGAGCAAATTCCAACCGCAGAAACTGGACCAGATCTACCGAGACGAAGCACCGTCCCTCAAATCCACAATGCTCAGGCGGTCCAAAACGGCGGCAATGACAATGGGGTGCGTCACGCCCAAGAGCGTGCCCATCACGCAACAGCGCGTGCCGCGCAAGAATGGGAAAAAGCGACTTCGCGAATTGCAGAAGTCGAGGCAAATGTCGAACGCGTCCGCGCCGAGAACGTTAGCGGGCCGCCCAGCCCGTTTTACTTCTCGTCGGTCGCGCACTTCCCAATTCGAGAGTTTGGGCTTCGCGGTGAACCGCTCGATCGCGATGGGATTCTGATCTACGAGGATATGGAATTTTCATTTGATCGCAACGGCGATTACAAAGTCCGATTCCGAGCGAGCGCTCCACCCATGCCAGCTACCATGCGGCTACAATTTCAAATCCAGCCCCATCGCCACGGTCCTTGGTTCACAGTTACGCTAGCACCGATTGAATTCCCATACCCGACCGCCAAGAGTGAAAAACCTCATTGCTCGGGAACTGATTGCGGCTCGGACTCTAAGGACTGCTGCGGCAAAGCCCGTGAATGCGTATGCATGGGAAATAGTCAGATTCTGAAAAGGTGCTACGGCGAAATGGGCCAAGACGCCAAAATTCGACGTAGCGGAACAGCCAGAATCGGGTTTGGAGTTAATGTACCGAACTAGGGCTTCAGCGCATTCTCATTGGTTCTTCCGGGAATAAGCCACAAGGTCACTCTCGGCAAGAGAGACCCGCGGTGGGTCTGTTAACCTACCCTTGTGAGTCTGCTTTTCGCGTATCGCTTTTCTTCGACTTCAAACTTCCTATTCGTCAATCGGACCGTTACGCTTGGTCCGTCGATAACTTTACCCCGACAATTATCACGGAGCTTGTCGTCCGGATCGCTGATCTGGACGATAGCATCCAAGGGGAAATCGCTCTCCGATCCGATATCGCGCGATCGTCTACCCAATGAAGCTGCCGACGAAATGGCATCAAGGCTGGCTGCAACCGAAGCTTCCAATTCATCGCGCGTGCCAACGGCTGGAACGCCGACTTCTCTTGCCCTCGTACGCAATTGTTTCCAAGTGAGCGTTGAAAGCGTGTCAACTTTTTTGATTTGTCTGGGTTTGAAATTCGAAAGATAAGTGAAGGCGACCACAACAGGAGGACCGATCTCTCGAACTACGCCACGCAAAGTGAACTCTTCGTTATTCTTGTCAACGACCTCTACCATATCGCCGATCGCAAAAGTTTCTTCTGGCATTTTGGATCCTATTGCGTTTCCGTTTGAAATTTTGCATTTGCTGCCAATCGAAGAAACGGTCCTCTATCTTTGGCGTCAAAAACTCTAGGCAACCTAAACTGCACATTTTTCAATCGCCCATACTATGCTAGCGAACGAGTCGCGTCAATTAAATCTGGTCGATGGCGGTTGTCGTTTAGTTCTGGCGTAGTTGTGCCGAATATACCGAGAGTGCTTTAGCTTGCCTCAATGTATTCGGATTATTCCCTAAATGCCTAAACTTGACCCTCACAAGGATTTTCAACTGGCATGGTTGAGCCTGCGGAAGGCAGCAATAAGTGCCGCCTGCATCGCGACCATTTGGTATTGCTTCTCTCCCAAAGCCAATTATCAGTCAGGAGAGAATCCAGCACCGATGCAAGCACCTGAGTTGTTGCCAGATCGGAGTGCAGTAGCAAGGCCCCTGAGATCAACGGAATTCTTAGAGTCATTCGGTATCGATTCGGGCGTAATCACGGCTTCAGCGCTGATGAGTCCGCTACCAGCTGCAGAGAGATTTCGAATCACCGATATATTTCAAGACATCTTCCAATGGCCAATTAGCGATCGAGAAACAACCATACTGCTGAGAAAATTGCCCAGCGCGGGCAAATACCAGATCAAAGGCGTTGGTTCCAAAGCCGTCAAACTGTTTGTCGATGGAGTACTGAGAACCGTTTTGGAAAACGGCGATGATGCCGATGCAACACTGGATGGGACTTGGATGTTTAACCTATCCAGTGCCGGCCAAATCAGGATCATGCATGACACCGAATCGTCGTTCGTTACTGTCCAATCCCCTTCGGCAATGCCGATTGAGCCAAGAATTGCGAACGTTAGCAACCGCACACACTTGGCCCCCATCGCGTTCGATCCGGCAACGCCCATCAACGTTTACGACCGCTACATCCACTTGACTGGCAATAATGTACGTCCATCCACGGAGTTGCAATTTCGAGTTTTCAAGGACACCGGCAGTGGAGGCAATACCACGTGGACTCTGCTCAATACCTTGGCGTTTCCGGAGGCACCTGTGCTGCCTGCGGCCAATGGTATTTGGGATGCCGTACTAGAGGTTCCGGGTGAACAGGACTTATTGGATGGGAATTTAGGGCTTATCGAGGTCCTGGCATTGGAAGCTGGTAAGTACAACGTGGGAACACGGACCGTCAAGTTCAAGGCTAGCACGCCGCCTCCCAATCTCCAGTCACCCGAGTTTGATAATCCCGCAGTGACAGTCGCGGAAGTTGGCGACGGCAACGTTTCGAACGCGAGTTCCGAGTACTTTTCGAATCGACAAAGAGTCAAGATCTCTGGGACTTGGACTCAGGTTGCAGGTACAGAGGGGACAAGCAATGGGCAGATCGTTTTGTTAGGTGGAACGGATCGCAATTTTTTGAGTGCGGTGACCCTCAACGGTGATAAATGGCAAGCCATTGTGTCGCTAAAAAATGAAGGACGAAATGAGATTCGCACCGCCTGGGAGTTTGGCGACAGGATCACCAAAGAATCCCTCCCCATGGCGGTAAATGTCCGCACTGGCGGGCCCATCGTTGAGTCGGTTCAACCCACTAACTTTGCTTCCACACCGAACGAGTACAAGCTGACGATTACTTTCGATGAAAAGCTTGCTGACAGCGTGGTCAGCAGTGTTAACACGTTGAAAACCAAGTTTTTGTTAACGCATGCGAACGGAGAGAGCGTCGAAATCGATGATACAGATCGAACCAAGTTACCAAAACTGAGCGATGATAAAAAGTCCGTCATCCTGGTATTCAAAAAGTTTACGCCCGACAACTTCACTTTCACCATCGTCAGGGACGGCGTTGTGGACCTGTTCGGCAATACTATGAAAGAGAATTACTCGACGACACTGTTCAAGCCAATCGGGGACGAAATTGCGGAGCCCTCGCGCGGCATTACCGGAGCCACTGGACCCAATGTTTCCTTTGGCGAATATACAAAACCGCGGCCATTCATCAACGGATTCAATCCTTCGGACCATGTCGAGACACGAGTTTCACGCCTGTATTATTATCGCGATGCGCACCGCGTCGCCCAAATCATTAACCGTGACGTGAAATCCTTTAATCGAGCTGCCGTCGATATGGAGCAACAGTTAGCCGACAAATCCCGTACAGTTGCTGACCAAGCCACCGACGAACGCCGCGCCAAGGAACGCGAGGCAGTGAGAGCGGCGGAAAAGACGCGTGAAGCTGAACACGAATTGCAGCAAGCCGAAGCCAACGCTCAGCGCGCCGCCGATGAGGCGGCAAATGCGAATGCACAAATTCAGCAACGAGCCGGCGTTCTCAACGATCCAACGCGCGTTCTTAGTGAATCGGAAAAGTCGCAACTCAATAGGGAAATCGGACAAGCCACCGATGCACGCAATAGCGTCGAACAGGTTTTCGACGCGGAACGCCGACGCGCTGCTGCTGCAGCCGATAAAGTGCAGGCGCTGCGCGCCAAGGAAGCTGAAGCAAACGAACGCTGGCAAGGTTCGATTGCGGTCGAGAGTCGGGCTCGTGAGGAGCAGTTTCGACGTGAAGTCGCTGCGGCACACGCTGACCCCGATACTTACGCGCCCGGTAAACCTGGTTCGGAAGATCCCGTACGGCAAGTCTCTGTTTCCGTAATTGGCGAAGGCCTAATTCAGCTGCGTGGCCCGATCAAAGGGATCAACATCATTCGCATGATGATCAACCAGATCGACGCGCCGGTTGGCCAAGTTCGCGTAGGCGTGCATACGGTGCAAATCAATGGTGAAAAGGGAGACCGCATGGAAGTGGTCGCCAGCAAGATCCAGCGATTTGTCGATCATTCCCGGTTTCTGACCTTGCAATCCGCCGAAATGTTGCGGAAGGCTATTGTCCAAGTCGCCACGCAACGGGCAATTGAATGCGGTAACGTGCCTGGTTTGAGCCAAGCCGATCGCGACCGCAGTTACCTCTATTCATTTTTCGGCGAAGACTTTGTGCGTGAATTGGAGACGATGGATTCCGAGTTTCTTGCAACCGGCAACAAACTGCTTTCGATCCACTCGATGGATTCCACCAGTTTGGCCTCCGCCTTGTTCATCATGGCGCTGGCCAAGAATACAACCCGGATGCAAATCCTGCAAACCTTTGAAGGGATGATGGTGGGAGAACTGCCTAGGGCTGAGCAAAATTATTTTGAGGCGGGACTCACGTGCGACGGCAAGCACAAGCTCTTTGACAAGCATTGTCATAGGAATGAATTCACCCTGTTGTCACACAATGCGCGTTTCCAATCGATTCGCGGCATGTTCGACGTCGAAATCGGCGAGGACGACACGATGACACCCATGCAGCGCGAGTTTCTCCGATTGGCTCAGATTTTCAAAAGCCAGCTAATCGTCGAGATGGAACTCAAGCAACGCGTCATGGAGCGATCCGTGATCGAAGAACGATTGGGGGATCGTGAGAAAGAACTAGCAGATACACGCCAGAATGAGACGGCGGCCAATCAGGCAAAAGAGCGGACACAGGAAGCGGTCCGTCAGGCGCAGAAAGACGCTGTTGCAGCTTCTAGGCAACTTCTTGCAGTACTTCAAGGACCAAAAGCTAGAGCGGACGAGGCTGGGAAGGCCGCGCAACGGGCCCGTCACCTGATCTCAGGATCGGTGGACGAAATCATTGGGCTGATCTTTGGCGAGTTTTCGAGACCTGGTGGGGCTGACATATCTCCGAAATCGCGCAGTGAGGTTTTCCGATCACTGGCGGAAAACGACTCTGTTGGAAAAAGGCTCTTAGATTTTATTAACAACCAATATCGCGTTGGGGAACCCGCCCTGACGCGTCTACCGCAGTTATTTCCAAATTGGCCGCAATTGGGACAGGCAATCACACTAAGCATTGAAGAATCAGGAAAGATTGTACTAAGCGGCAAGGGTGAAGTTCTTCGTCGACAAATTGATGCAGATGTCACTGCACTTATGATCAAGGCGAAGGAAATCGGCGAAAAACTTGACGCTTTACGTTTGGACGACGAACACCTGATGTTGATGAACGATACCAACAAGCTGATTCGACGCGTTGAGGCCAGGACAGTCGGGGACGAAATCGACAGTCTAGTTCGTGTCCGCAGCATCCTCGAGAACTATAAAGCCATTGCGGACTATAAGGTTGAGCAGTTGACAATCCAATATGAAGCGATGAATCGGCTTCTATCGGAGCTTGGTCGTGCTGATCCTCCCATCGCTCAACTTTATCAGTTTTGGCTGAATATCGAACAGGAACTGGAATCTGAAATGAGCCCATCGGAAGCGGCGGCCTCAAAACCAGCCTTTACTGTAGCTCACAATAGTTTTCAAACACTGCTCGATAAGAACCTCGATTACGAATTTGCGATCCGCCGAGCCGAAGCTTCACGGCGACCGCTGGATCACAAAAAATTCCTGGATATGCTCGTCGACGAGATGGAAGACAAGTACATCGAACTGCTGGAAGGGACACGGGCGCATACCGCGAATATCGATGCTTATATCAAGCGACTGATAACTTCTCTCGACGACGATTTCAATACTCAGTTTTACTTCCCTACGTTTCGCAAAGTCCGCGAAGCAAGCCAGATGTGGGATGTGCAAATGGGGCAAGTGGAAACGACCAACGTACTGGCGAATAATCGCGCCTTTGCCAAAGTGTCGCCGGAAGCGACCATGGAATTCGATCTCCCCAAGCGAGATATCTTGATCACCGAAGCGATGAACGGTGCCAAGGCCATGATGGATGACGTGGGAGCGCTGGCGCAAGATCCAACTTTTCTGGCAATGGCGCAAATGAAGAGTGGCGCACCAACTTCGTCGCCGATGGCCGGCGCAACCGGAGGTCAGGCTACCGTTCGAAACGTTTTGCCGGGCCTGTCTACCGATACTGCGGAGTCCGTAATGGGCCAACAGGGTCCAGGCGGATCGAAGTTCGGTTCAGCCATGGAAGCGCTGATCCCCGATCCGGCGATCTACAAGTTTGAAACGGGCACCGGCTGGGAAATTCGTCCAGTGATTCAACCTGATGGTCAGGCGCTCGTATTCCATTTTAACTACATGTACACCACCAACATCCGCGAACCCGTCCGCGCCGATGAAAAACATCTTGGACGCGTCAAACGTCACTTTGTCGATACCGATGTGCAGTTGAGCAACTTTGAACTCCGCGAGATCAGCCGCTACACCGTGGCCCTTAAAGCGTCGCGCACGTCGCGCGGAGTGCCACTGTTCGAAGATGTTCCGGTGGTCGGTGCACTGTTCCGTCCATTGCCTAGCGACGAATCGTCGTTGCAGCAAAACGTAATCTTGGGACAGGCCACGATTTTCCCAACCGTGTTCGATCTGATGGGGCTCCGCTGGGCACCAGTTGTCGCCGATTTGGATCCGCTGCGATTGTCGAACGACGAGTTCATCGTCCGCAACCGCCGTCGCGCAATTACCAACCGCGTCTTCGACCACTCGAGTTCGGAAGTTGACAAGTTCCTACGTATCCCTGAAGCCGACCGGCGTATGGACTTGTATCGCTCGCAAGAAACCATCCCAGCCCTTCATCCAAATGGTTATGAGGGCCCGGGCGCGAACCTCCGCGATAGCCAACTGCAAGAAGGTTACGACCCCACGCGCCGTCAGGAATCGCAATTCATTCCCGGCGCTTCAATCGAAGGCAGCCAAGAACTGCAAGGCCGACGCAGGCCACAAGGGATGCAGAACGAAATCCCGCTCATGCAACCCAAGTCGGGGGAACCCAGCCACTGGGACCATTCATCGTCACGCATTCCGGCACGACCACCGGTCGCAGTCGCGAGCGCAGGTTACCAGAGTCAAAGTCGAGGGGTAAACCCCCAGCTTCGCAACTCGGCAACGCAGTCGACTGGAAAGCCACTCAATGCGATGAGGCCCGCGAACCTGCCCGATGCCAGAAGTGCACAAGCGAGGCCGCAACAAATGCCGAAACCCGCCGCTCGTGGACAGTCGAAGAAATAGGAAGAAGACTTACTCCTAAGGCAACATTTGAAACATTTTGAAGTGCCGATTTCGGAGAAATCGGCTTACAAGTAGAACGATTTCTCCGAAATCGAGACGAGCATGGTCCATACATACAAACAGTTTTATTTGTTCAAAATACTTCACAGCGTTGCCTTAAAGTGATGAAAATGCATATCAATAAAAAAATAGCGGGTGCGGTCTCGACAGTTGCGATTGTCATCATCGCAGCCGCACCGACCTTCCATCGAACGCGACCTGGTGTACGCTGCGATATTCCAGTTCGCGATTACCAGTACAACAAACTGTCTCAACCATTGCGATCACTGAGTGAAGTGCCGGTGCTGATCGACGTTCCGCTCAACGCAAGGACGAACGGAGGGAGTACCGTTCCTTCTCCAACGGGACTTGCCAACCGCCAGCCACAACGGGTTAAGTCGTTTCAATTTGTCAAAGTTCCGATGCTGCAAATCGACCATTGCTCCATCTCTGATATGTCGCTGCTGGTGCATGAAAACGGCAACTGGACGATCAGCTTGCGAGCGAATCAAAATCCGCTGAACGCTAGAAAGCCGCTGGACGTTACTACGCTGGAGCCGAAGCAACTCTTCACCGACCATCTGAAACGCAACCAGTTTCACGTTGTGGCTTATTGTTATGCGCAATACGGCCCCGGCGACGGCAAAGAGTTGATTGGCAAGCCGCTAGTAATACCGTTGTATATCAAGCCATTTTGGGTGCAGAAGCAACAACCCTGCACAATTTTCGAACCGGGCTATCATCCTGACATTCAGCGGCATTTCGATTCGCTCGACCGCGTTGAGATTGAATTTGCATATCAACTAGATTAGTCGGAACGCGTCAAGGAGCGGCGAAAATGAGCCTGCAAATACATGCTTGGAAATTGGTCTGGGTTGCGTTATTTTTCAGTTGGCTGACGGATCCCGTGTCCGCCGATCGGCCCCCAGCAAATGTGCCCCCAACGTTGGAAATCGAGGTCCTTGATCCTAATGCTGACCCACTTGGCCGACCGGCCGTCGAGCTGACTCGGGACGAAAACGGAAGAATGACCATCGACATTCCCCCGGTAGTGCTAGTGCATCGCTACTACTTTACCGGCGAGCGTTCGTTTCAGGCGCAGTTGTTGCCAGGCGGACCTACGATCGTTGTTGCCAATCATCCCAGGACTGGCGAGAGAACCTACATCGACGTGCAGATGCCACCCGGCGCTCCACGTGTGACCTACACTGATCATGCGATCGAGTACGACTTTGGCCGAACCGGCGTCAGCGTCTGTTTCGGACTAGTTGGAAATCCGACTGTCAAATACCGCTCCGGTCCATCGATTGCGGATCGCGTAAGCACAATGTTGCACGTCGACGCGCTGAAGGAGAACGCGCAGACGACTCAGGAGCGACTCAAAAACTCCGCCGAACGAACTAGGATGATGGCTAACGGTGCAGCGGCCACCGTTGGCGAAGCGGCTGGTCGCGTGCTAGATCCGGCCAAGGGCATGTTGGAATCACTACCGTTTGGAAAAATCGTCTTCGATCCGACTCGGGGCGATAAACTCGTTCAGAAGGCGGACCAGCATAAACGCGAGCACGAAATCAAACGTATCGAGAAACAGCGCCGCTACGATGAAATGACGCGTAAAACCATCCGCTAAGATCGAGTCATGACTTTGATCGAGAGCCGCTCGCGAAAACAAGTGGTTGTAGAGACAGTGCGAATGTAGTCTAGTTTTGCCGTCATTCTACGGAGCAATTGGGACAATGGCTCTACTCTACCTAACGCAGCGGCTGTTTGGCTGCGGGTTGGTTGGGGCGAGCTGGATTTGGGACGGGCGATTGAGCTTGCCTGATCTGCTGTGACTGACCAGGCAAGGGCTGACCGCCTTGGGGTTGACCCAGTTGTTGCGGATTGACAGCAGGCTGTCCGGGGCCCGCTTGGGGTGCTTGATAGGGTTCAACGACAATCTCCCAATCCTTGGGCAAAGTTTTCGG
>JANLQO010000613.1:0-11276 GCA_031367855.1 Planctomycetia bacterium
ATTAAGCCCACGTATGTCTGCCAATTTTTTAAGCAAACCACTGCTGTAGCGAATTGACGCGGTATGCGAGCGGACGTAGTATCAGCACCTGTCACGCAGCGGTAATTCAGTTTGCACGGGTTTTCGCCGCAAAGAGTGACTTGTTTTAACGATATCGGACGGGAGTATTGGATTGGCCGCTACACCTTCGCGCAGTGGTGTTTTTCAAGTTGCGACGGACAAACGCTTGGAAGCCTTCAGCGAAAGCATCAGCTTCGATCATCGGCTATACTCCCACGACATTCGCGGCTCGATCGTGCACGCGCAAATGCTTTGCCGACAGGGGCTTGTAACTGCCGACGAAGCTCAGCGGATCGAGTCTACGCTGTTGGAGATTCGGTCAACTATCGAGCGCGGCGAGATGCCATTTCGCTCGGAACTCGAAGACATTCACATGCACATCGAACAGGCACTCATCGAGCGTCTGGGCGATACGGGCAGAAAACTGCACACTGCGCGCAGCCGAAATGATCAAGTCAACACGGACGTCCGGCTGTGGACGCGCGACGCGCTGGATCGGATTGACGTACTTCTCAAACTATTGCAACAAGCGTTTGTTAGCCGTTGCGACCGCGACCTAGACGTGATCTTACCGGCCTACACCCATTTGCAGCGCGCCCAGCCGGTTCTGGCACCGCACTACTGGTTGGCGTACGTCGAAAAGTATGCTCGCGATCGACAGCGTTTGGCCGACTGTCGGAGACGAGTCAATATTTGCGGGCTCGGCGCGGCAGCATGTGCGGGCACGACTTTGCCCATCGATCGACAATGGACCGCAGATCAGCTTGGATTTGAAGGGGTCGCAGCGAACAGTCTGGATGTTAGCAGTGATCGCGACTTTGTGATCGAGTCCGCTTTTGTGCTCGCCATGATCGCCGAACACCTGAGCGGCTGGGCCGAAGAGTGGATTTTATGGTCTACGGTTGAATTCGGCTTTATCAAATTGCCGCATCAATTCTGCACAGGCTCGTCGATCATGCCCCAGAAAGTGAATCCCGATACGCTCGAACTGACTCGCGGCAAAACGGCTCGAGTTCTTGGCAATTTGCAAACCTTGTTGATTCTCGTCAAGGGTTTGCCCCTAGCCTACAACCGCGACCTGCAAGAAGATAAACCGCCCCTTTTTGATTCTTTCGAAACGGTTGCGGCCTGCCTCGAATTGGCGATTCCGATCGTCGAGCAATCCGAACTGAGGCGCGAATCGATCGCCTCGCGACTGGATCAAGGATACTTGGACGCGACCACTTTAATGGAGCATTTGATGAAGCAGGGCCTCCCGCAGCGGACTGCGCACCATTTGGTGGGATCGCTGGTCGGAACGGCAAAATCCCAGGAAAAACGCCTCGCAGACCTGACGGATGACGAGATTCAGGCCGCTCATCCGTCGCTCGATGGCTCCATTCGGGAAGTGTTAGGAGTGGCAAAGGCGGTCCAAGCCTACCAAAGTTACGGGTCGAGTAGCCCAACTCAAGTTCGTTTGCAAATTGCGCGGTGGCGGGAGCAATTACAATAATAGCTTGGCTTAGCACGATGGCTCGGCACGACCAAGCGAGAACTACGATGATGATTCAACAACGTCCCCATTACCGAACCACAAAAATCGCTTTTGCGCTTTGCAGCGCTTTTGTCGTTTTTTCCCTGTCGCCCTTGTTGGCCCAAGATCCGTTTGGCGGCGCCGACCCGTTCGGTGGAGCGAGCGCGCCCGGCGCGGTCGATGATGCCTTCGGTGCGCCGGCTATGGCGAAACCCGCGACAGCGGCATCCGGTGCGCCACTGCCTGCTAACGACCCAGATCCCGTTGTGCGTCTGCTCCGCAATAAAACTCCCAAGTCTCCCTCCGAAATGGCCGACGGTTTGACTTGGACGATACGGCTCAAACGTTGGGACGAAGTTGGTCGCTTGCTCGAGCGTATGCAATCATTCAACTGGGCGCTGGAACAGAGAGCCGCCGTCGCGCGTCGTATGGGCTCGGCCATGGTGCTCCGCATGCGTTCCACGGAGTCTACTCTTTCGGAAGCGCAGAAAGTGTTGGCCGCTGAGTTATTTCAAGCGCCATCGCAATTGACTCGAGATCCCGCCTGGATTGATCAAGCGATTGACAAGTTGGCGAGTAACGTTGCAGCCGAACGTCGAACGGCGCAGTTGCGCTTACATGACGCAGGTTCGGCAGCCATCGCGAGAATGGTGAATCGTCTACTCGCAGGTGATGTCAAAGTCTCCGCACTGCAACTTGCCAGTGCAACCGATAGCTTCGGAGAAGACGGCAAAGAAGCGCTTCGTACCGCTTGTTTAGTCCGTGATGCGATGGCTTCGAATCGTGTTGTTTCGGCTCTGGCCGATTTGACCAGCAGCGATTTCGGAACGGAACTCGGCGCCGCGCTCATAAGCCGGACATTGCCTGCCGCCGCACAGCAAGAACTGTCAGGCAAACTGGCAAGAAAGTTTGCCGAAATACCTTCGGCTCAGACCATTGAAAGCCATTTAAGCAATCGCTTTGACGCGGCCTTAAAAACCTATCAGCTACAGCGTGGGATCGAATCCGAGCTGACCGATTTCGTATGGCGCCCCACTGCGAATGGCACTTCGATCGAGCGCGTGCCGGTCTCTGTCGCTGATAAAGCACTCGAGTCCGTCGCACGGATCGCGGCCTATCGCATGCAACTGCAAACTGCCACGATGGACAACCTCGTCGACAGCGCCGCAGTCTTGATGCAACGCATTTACAAAGTTCGGCCCCAACTGTTTGCCGGCGAACTGCCCAACTACATGCTGGCAGATATCGCCCCAGAAGTGCGTAGTGACATGGGGTTTTGGCAAAAGGTCTTCGCACGTTGTGAAGAGTGGCAGCTTCACGGTGCCTCGATTCGTTCACTTCAATGGATGGCCGACGGAATTGCGACTGGCGAATTAGATGCCTCGGTTCGTTTTCTCACGCAATTGCTCAAAGATCCCACTCCAGCGATTCGCTTCACGGCGCTCGAAATCCTTGCCAAACTGGATCCCAAAACTAGTTATTACGGCAATGAGTGGGCGATGGAGACCGCCATCGAAATGACTCGACTTCAATCTGGTCCACACGCGCTCGTCATCGGTTTGCAAAGCGAACTGCGTCAAGCAGCGCAGCAGCAAATCAACTTACAAACCGGTAGCGACGTGACGGTCGTCAACTCCGGCGCTGCAGCACTGAAAGTGCTCGATGAACCGGAACCCGTTGAATTGATCTTTATTGTTGACCGCGTGGCGGATACCACGATCTCGCAGCTGATTCAGCGATTGCGAAGCTCGGAACGAGGACGTTCGCTTCCAATCGCCGTCCTCACCGAGGAACTTTACAGCTATGAACGCGATTTGATTAGCGAGACTCCTGGCGTGACAAAATCGGTCCTGTCGCGAAACACAGAACAGATGCAGCGTGTTATCGCGATGATGGAAACGAGTCTTGACACAACGCCGATGGCTGCGACAGATCGCGCCAGCTTCTCCGCTTCAGCCAATCGCTTTCTCGCGCGAATCGCCGCCGACCGTGAGCACTATGCTTTTTATCCGCTCCACAATTGGCATTCCGCTATCGTGAATAATAGTTCGCAGGTTTCCGAAGCAACTCGCTTGGCATTGCTCTCAGGGCTGGGCTCTGGCGAAGCGCAATGGAAACTCGCTGGCTTGACGACGTTGTCGAGTTTGAACGAATCAGACCGCACGGAGGCTGCTAAAGCGTTTGGGCGCTCGGTACGTCAGTTTGGAATGAACTTGCATCGCGACAACGTGGTGCGGGCTTACGAGATGTATAACGAATTTGGTCCTAAAGATCCTGTCGCGGCCAAAGCGATGGGATTGGTGCTCGATGTGATCGAAGCACAAGCTGGAAAGGCTCCTTGGCCGGAGGGGCTTTAGGAAAACGAAAGATGTTGCGACAACTCCGTCGCTCATCTCAACATTCCTAAGAGTCGGCCATGACAAATAACGCTTCAAGGCCGCAGGAATGTCAAGGTACGGATTCCAATCTCAAACTCGCGATACGGGCTCTCCTGTTGCCGGAATTATCGGCACTAGTCCCGCGATGGAAGAGGTCTACCAGCTCACGCGCCGCGTGGCCAAGAGCAATGCATCGGTCCTGCTGCTCGGTGAAACCGGGACCGGCAAAGAACTAATCGCCGGTGCGGTTCATAAACTCAGCGGTCGCAGCAGCGGCCCGTTCGTCAAAGTCAACTGCGGCGCTCTGAGCGAAAGCTTGCTTGAAAGCGAACTCTTTGGCCACGTTCGCGGTGCTTTCACCAGTGCGGTAGCCAACCGAACTGGTCGCTTCGAAGCAGCTCACAGCGGCACGATCTTTCTGGACGAAATCAACAGTACATCGTTAATCCTGCAGGTCAAATTGTTGCGTGTACTGCAAGAACGCGAATTCGAGCGCGTCGGCGACACCAGCACGATTACGGTCGACACCCGAGTCATCGCGGCCAGCAATCGCGACCTTGCTCAAGAAGTCAAGGAGGAACGCTTTCGCGAAGATCTTTACTGGCGACTCAACGTGGTTCCCATTCAGATCCCGCCACTCCGTAAACGCGTAGAAGATATCCCCGAATTGGTCGCCTTCTTCCTGAATCACTACAGCGAAGCCAACCAGCGATTCGTCGTGCATATACAAAAAGAAGCCATTGCCGCGATGCAGGATTATCACTGGCCTGGTAACGTCCGCGAACTGCAAAATTACGTCGAACGCGCTGTCGTAATGGCCGACGAGGATGAACTGACCGTTGAGCTGCTGCCCGCGGTGGTGCGCAGTGGTGGCAGCAACAGTCCCGCTACCGTCAACCTCCGCGGCCTCGACCTCGATACTCTGACGCAACAAGTAGTTCAGCAAGGGGTTCGCGCCGCCGAACTGGAGAAAGCCGAACTGCATTCGTTTGTCGTCAATCGCGTCGAAAAGGAGTTGATTTCGCAGGTCCTCGCCAGCTGCAATAATGTACAAACCAAAGCAGCCGGCAAACTCGGAATCAATCGCAACACATTGCACAAGAAGCTCAAAGAGTATGGCCTCGAGAGCGCCGATGGCGATCTCGAATAGTGTTTCCGCTATCGATGGGTCGCATCTGCCGGATGCGACAAGTCCTATTAGTGGGTCGCATCTGCCGGGTGCGACAAGTCCTATTAGTGGGTCGCATCTGCCGGATGCGACAGGTCCGTTATTAACAAGAGCACTGGGATCACGAGTACACGGGGATTTAACATGACTCAATTGGCTCATGTTCTGGCATCGCTTTGGGACAGAATTAAACTCGTTTTGGTCCCCCCATTGTTCCGATTACTGATAGTTGCTTTCTTATTGCTCCTGTCATCTGCCAGCGCGCAGAATCCCATTGGGATTCGTACAAAGCGTCCCTCCAGCGGCAGAGCCATTGAGACCAATCAAGGCTGGATGGTGCCTTACACACAGACTTTGCGTCTTTCAGAAGAGCATGCTAGGTTCGCAGGGGATGATACACATCGCGAATGCACGGACTGCGCCCGCCTTGGTTGGATCGCCCTAAAAAAGGAAAGTTAAGAAAATGATCATTGAACTGAAAATCGTGCTCGCGAGCGGACGGCACTTTGATGGGGAATGGGAGGCGAACATCCAGTTGGATGAATCAGCCACACTCGAAGACCTTCACTGCGCGATACAACGAGCCGTAAGATTTGACAACGATCATTCGTACAGTTTTTTCACATCGAGAAATCTTCATGGCAGCGGTCGAGAGTATTATCATCACGACGAAGAAGAAATTGAGAGAACACTCAGCGAAATCTTTCCGTTGCCGCCCAAGAAGTCCTTCTTCTATTTGTTTGACTGGGGGGATGAGTGGATATTCAAAATCTCGCGGAGTCGGAAACGCCCCCACGAGCCAGAGCCGAGAGTGACTTATCCCAGAGTAGTGAAAAAACTGGGAACCAAGCCCAAGCAATATCCATCTTTCGACGATGATTAACTCAGCTTCAGGAAAGCATGTTTCCCAGGGATTCGCACCCCGGGCTATCAAATTCCATCGCTCCGCGATTTCACAGGCGGCGAGAATAGCAGTACGAGCGCAGCGAAAATCTCCGTGTTTACTTGCTGGGCAACTCAATCACCCCGCGCCAGTCAGGCGGCGCGGTACGGCGATGTTGAGCAATGTAAACGGTCAAAAAATCTTTGACTTGATCTTCGGCAGGCACTTGATGCAGCAGGCGAAACGCTTCGGGCCATTGGCCGGCCAGAAAATGCTCTAAAGCTTGTTCGTAGGCGACGACGTGTTCGTCAGTCAAAATGCTGGCTGGCCCGGCAGGAGGTAGCAACTCGCTTACGACCAGCGGCGTTTGCATACCGTAGGGTAGTACCCTGGCAACGCGACGCACTCGCAAAATGTCCTGACTGACGTTTTTGCGAATCCAATCCGCGGTCGCCTCGTCCATCAAGATCGAGGCTTGCAATTGCTTCGTCATCGCTTCCAATCGACTCGCCAAGTTTACGACCGGTCCAAAGACTGTCACCTTAACCTGATCCGTGGTTCCGATTCGACCAGCGACGGCAGCACCTGAAGCAATCCCCAAGCCTGCCCGAAAACCTGCCAACGGATGCTCAGGCTGCGCACTAGCGCGTTCAAATTGATCGCAAATCGCCAACGCCGCTTCACAGGCCGCTTGCATCGACAGATCTGAAGCGATGGGCCAACCCCAAAAACCCATCGCCGCGTCACCGTGAAAGTCGCCAACCACTCCGCCGCTGTTCAAAATGTGATGCGTCATGACCCCTAACGCATCGCTGACGCGTTGCAATAGTTCAAGCAACTTGTCGGACGCATCTTCGCTCTGTTTTGAAAAGCCCCGCAGGTCGCAAAATAAAATCGAAACATTCGTTTCGCGCGGCGCGAGCACCTTATCCGGATCGGTCCCCGCCAGCGCCTCCAGCACAACCGGCGCAAAGAAATTTCGTAAACCATCCTGTCGACGCTGAAGCGCTCGGACTTGCCTCAGCGCCCCGAGGGTCGTTGCGGTTAACTCGGCAAACTTTAGGTCGTCTTGGAGCGCTTCCGCTTCTGGGTCTTTTCCACCTGGCCCAAAGGAACCTGTCACCGCAAAATCCCCTGCCACATAAATCGCCCAACCTGGGCATGCATCCGAAATTACGGGTGTGCAAAAAGCCCAGTCAACATTCTCGCTTTGTGTGTAGGAACTTCCCGCTTCAATCGACCGGTTCCAAACGTGCAGCACGCTCTCACGGGTGTCCGTAGCCAAACGCACCAAGTTGCTGCTGGGAGCGAATTTGTGACCCGTAATCGAACGACAGTCCCAATGTAAAATCTCGACACTACTCGACGTTTCACTGGACTCGAGCGCGGGTCGCGTGCCAGGCTCAGAAGCGATTATTTGCTTCGAGGGCCTTGCCGTCGAAGTCAACGGAGTTCGTAAGATGGCCACGAACGAAGCTTGAGCTATCCCCAGCAGTAAGACATTGACGATCCGGACGCACAGCTCTTCATCGCTGCTGGAGCTGGCGATGATCTCAGGCAGTTTTCCGAGTACTTCGATCCGACGATCTGCATCCCGGTATTTAGTCTGGCGAAGCAGGTGAGCTGAGAAGGTTTGCTCGGCGAAAACCGGTACTGCGTGAACCGAGAATTCAACTTGTTGATCGAGCAGCGTAAACGTGGTCTGACCTATGACAAAGTGCTCGCCCACAGCCGCCGTGAATTGATCGCGCTGCTGCCCGCGATAGAAAATTGCATTACGCGATTCGGCCAATTTCGCAACTTCAAGTTTGACGCCGTTCCAGCGAATCGTAGCGTGGCGGCGCGAAATCCGATCATCCCAACCCACCGACCACGGTTCACTAATGCGCCCCAACGTAGCCACCACACCCATTTCCGGTAGCGGTCTCCGCCAGCGATCTTGCGGTCGAGGTCCTTGAGCGATGAGGTCGGGCATGAATATCTGTCAAGCGAGAGGTGTCGGTATTAGAACGCAACAATTATATCCCGCGAAGCTATTTTCGCCCACGCGAGGCTGAGTTTCGAACACCCATGCGGGACTTGGCTTCGCCGTCGCGTCTGTCTCTGGTCAAAACGCCTAGTGGGCACCATACTAAGGCTGTTTCTCGGATTAGCTAGCGCAGCTGGAAATGGGAGCGAATAAAAAATGTCCGCCGAAGAACATCAAGGGCAGGAACGCCGACGAGTTAAGTTTCTTGCGGCCAATGATACCCCCGCAAAGCGACTTGAACGTTTGGCCCAAATCCAAATCGCATCGATGACGATTCTGAGAAGCAACCTAGTGGCCTACCAAGCATACCTAAAACGCAACTATGCAGCTCGAAGAACGGAATTTGTGGATGGCACCTGGAAACCCGTTGCTCGTTCTTGAACATTTCCGCAAGCATGATGTACCGTTGGTAGTTATTGGCGGTTACGCTGTTGCCTTTCATGGTTACCTGCGCGCTACAGAAGATGTTGACATCGTCTTTATTCGGAGTGACTCGAGCGAAATCTCGCTGCTGAAAGCGCTCCAAGAAATAAACGCTAGCTGGATAGGAAATGAACTCGATGCTGCTACTGGAATCGAGTCATTGGTTCGTGTGAGCGCTGCATACGTCCGCTCAACGCGGTTGATGATGCTAGTTACAGACCTTGGTTTTCTAGATATTTTTGACTACGTACCAGGTTGTCCCGACGTTTCCGTTGAGGACTTGCTCTCGACGTCTATTCAGCATCCAGCTGGATACCGATTCGCGCCGTTGAAGATTTTGAGGCAGATGAAGTTAGCCTCTGGTCGCCCCAAGGATCTGTTAGATTTAGAGATGCTTCCAGAGGTATAAAGTGTTCCTCTGGCGAACTCTCCTCAACAATTCATTCACCACCGAAACTAGCATTAACTGTCGATGAAATCAACGTTTACATTGCTCAATTTGGCGGGGCTGCTGCTGATTGCGTCTCCACTGCTGGCGGAGGACGGAATCGATTATAGCCGGGAGGTAAAACCCATCCTCTCTCGCTATTGTTTTGCCTGTCACGGTCCTGATGAAGCAGCGCGCGAGGCTGAACTACGTTTGGATCATTTCGATGATGCCACGCGTGTCCGAAACGACGCCAAACGAGCTATCGTGGTAGGTGATCCGCTCCAAAGTGAAATGATCCGTCGCTTGTTAAGCGAGGCTGCAGACGATGCGATGCCACCCAAAACTTTTGGGAAAAAACCCACTCAAGGTGAAGTTGCAATTTTAGAGAAATGGATCATTCAGGGAGCGGGATACACGCAGCACTGGGCTTACGTAAAGCCAGTTCGAGCTGGGATTCCGAGCGTTTCTGATCCTGAATGGATTACCAACCCGATCGACGCCTTTGTCCTTGCGAGAATCGACGCTGAAGGGCTCAAACCTTCCGCTCCGCTGGAAATAACCTCACTACTTCGTCGCGCCTCGCTGGATCTCACTGGGCTCCCCCCGACGATTGACGAAGTGAAGTCAATCGAGATGGATACAAGCCGCGCAGCATTTTCCACAGCAGTCGAACGAATTCTTGCCAAGCCCGCCTACGGTGAACGTTGGGCGGCCATGTGGCTGGATTTGGCTCGCTATGGGGATTCGCAGGGATATATCCATGATCCACCTCGCACCATCTGGCGTTGGCGAGACGGGATCATTGAGTCACTCAATTCGAATTTACCCTATGATCAATTGACCCTCGAATTGTTGGCGGGCGATTTGCTTCCTGACGCTACACCATCGCAAATTGCTGCGACCGGATTCCATCGCAACACGACTAACAACACCGAGGGTGGTGCAATCGCAGAGGAGTATCGCCACGCTTCCATCGTTGATCGTGTCAACACCACTGCGCAGGTCTGGCTCGGTTCAACGCTGGCCTGCGCTCAGTGCCATAGTCACAAATACGACCCTTTTTCGCAGCAAGAATACTATCAATTTTTCGCATTTTTCAACGCCACCGAAGACAACAACTCAGAAGCTCCGATTCTCGATGTTGCTAGAGTCGGGCGTGCAGAAGATTATTCGGCGATGCTTGCAACAAGGGATTCGGTTAAGGCCAAGCATGACGCTCTCACCGTGGAAGTTGATGCGGGCATAGGCCAGTGGACTACAACGATCGACATTTCCAAGTTGCCCCAGGACATAGCGAGCATTTTGGCCAAAGCTGCCGATGTGCGTTCCAAGGAAGAATCCGACAAATTGCTTGGCTACTACAGAGGACTGTCCCCAGAATGGATGAATAGTAAAGGCGAAATTGATGCGATTCAAGCTGAACTGGCGAAACTCGGCACTTCGACGCTCATTATGAAGGAGATTGCACCACGGGAGACTCATATTGCTCTTCGAGGCGATTATAAGAATGTAGGTCCAGTCGTCTCGCCAGCGGTGCCGAGAGTTTTAAATGCTTTTCCCGAAGATGTGAAAATGGATCGGCTCGGATTAGCAAAATGGCTCACACATGCCGACAATCCGTTGGTGGCACGCGTAGCCGTCAATCGACTTTGGCAAGAGATTTTTGGCATGGGACTTGTTGAGTCCGCTGAGGAATTCGGCAGCCAAGGTGAATCGCCATCTCATCCGGAGTTGTTGGATTGGTTGGCGACCGAATACATGCAGAGCGGCTGGGATACCAAACACATATTGACGCTGATGATCACTTCATCGACCTACCGGCAATCATCCAAAATCACCGACGAATTGCAGCAGCGCGATCCTGCCAATCGGCTGTTGGCGCGTGGCCCGCGCGTTCGCTTGTCAGCGGAGACAATGCGCGATCAAGCACTATTTGTAAGTGGGCTTCTCAGCCCTAAAATGTACGGCCCTCCTGTCCACCCACCGCAACCGGTAAATGGTCTGGCGGCCGCATTTGGACCAAGTACGGACTGGGAGGACAGCAAAGGCGACGATCGCTATCGACGTGCGATTTACACCCAGTGGCGGAGAAACTTACCCTATCCCTCGATGATCACCTTCGATGCGCCGGAGCGAAACGTTTGTAGTGTAAGGCGAATTCGCACGAACACACCGTTGCAAGCGCTGGTAACTCTCAATGACCCTGTATTTGTTGAAGCCGCACAAGGTTTGGCTCGCCATATAATCTCGGAGCCATGCGAAACGATTCCTTTACGCGCCTCGCTCGCTTTCCAACTGAGTTTGACTCGGAAGCCGACCGCTTCGGAAATGGCCCGACTCATTCAAGTCTTTGAGTCTGCAAGAAAATCGCTCGCGAACGATCCAGCCCAGG
>JANLQO010000649.1:0-8686 GCA_031367855.1 Planctomycetia bacterium
TCCACCGTTCACTCTAACTATATTACTCCCCACGGTTTACATTGCACAACGTTGGCTCAATTAAGTCAAGTCTGTCGCGCGTACTTTGGAGCTACTTTTGCGAAACCTGCACTTTTGGGTCGCGAACATATTCGGCTTGGTGATCGCCGTTTTTGCCGTCGCAATCCTGCGGATTGCGTTGGCAGAATCTCTTTGGCTGGACGAATTGCATACTTCCTGGACCGTTTCGGGCGCGTGGCATGAAATCGCCAGTCGAGCCGCCGCTGGAAACCAAACTCCGCTCTATTTTTGGCTCACCGGACTCCTTTCCCTGACACTTGGTCAACAATCGGACTGGTTGCTGCGGCTGCCATCGGTCGTCGCCTGGCTGCTGGCGATCGTTTTGGTTGCCTGGCGGATTCGATGGAAAACTCCCGGCGCGGACGCCCAGGGCTGGTTGTTTGCGCTGTGCGTCGTCTCTTGGATTGTTCTCGACCGATTGCAGTGGTTCTACGCGACTGAAGCGCGACCGTACGCCTTGGTGCAATTAGTGTCGCTGGCGGGTTGGTGCTGCGTCGAAGGCATCGTGCAATCTGACGGGCGACCGAACCGAACTCGGAGGTTCATCCTGGCGTGGTGCTTGCTATCGGTGGTTAACGTTTACTTGCACCTCACCGCCGTGTTGCCGATTCTACTCCAGTGGCTCGTCTGCGGCGGGCTCGTTTTGCGCAAGCGAGGTTGGCAGCTGCAACGCGAACAAGCAGTTGTAACCAGCGGCCGAACGAAGCCCGAGTTGAACTTCGCTCTGGCATGGCCCATCGCGGCAGTGAGTGTGGGTTTGGCGCTGTTGCCGATCCTGCAGTTGGCTTTTCCGGTTTGGCAGCGTCGAGCTCAATGGGCAACGTTTGCCAGCGACATATCGCTGTCCAAGGCTATTTGGATGTTTCCGTTTATTCCGGTACTGGTTTGCGTTTTCATTGGATGCACTGCCGACCGGATGTACAGCTCTAAGGGAAAGGTGCCGACAACCACGGACTCCCGATGGCTGTGGTGGTCAGCCATGCTCGGTCCGTGGCTATTGTGCTGGACGGTAACTGCGATCGGCGTGGCACCGGTTTTTCATTCGCGCTATGTGTTTGCGAGCGCTTTGCCTGTATTCGTCGTTGGTGCAATCGAGCTCATGCGATGTCGAAACGGGTTGATTCGCTGGCTAACAAGTCTGGCAGTAGCTGTTGCGATTATGTGCAGCCAGGGAAGTGTTTCGGTCTGGAGGGCAGGTTTCCTGGTGGGCAATCTGCGTGGTGAGGACTGGCGCGCGGCGTCGCGTTGGGTCAGCGAGCAGATGGAACCCGGCCAACTGCTACTATGCTCAAGCGGCTTGATCGAAGCGAATTCAATTGCTGGTAAGCCTGTACGATTGCCATTGGATGAAGGCTTTGCGGAGTATCTTTCGTTTCCATTACTTGGCGTTTATCGAGTTGTTGACCGTTCGGGGCACGACGTTTCCGTCACTCCGCTGGTCGGCGATTATCGCCAATGGGCGTCTCAAGTGATCGAACGCTTGGCCGAGGAGCCTGCTCAGGCCCCCAACCTGTGGCTGGTTTACCGGGGAGCGCTCGGTCGGTTAAAAACGAAGCTAGCGCAACTCCAAGTTGACCTGCATCAACAGGGCATCCGCATCGAAGTCACGGAGCCCAAGGGATTTGGCAATCTGTATGTCGTCGAATTGAAACGTTAAACGGCGGCGTTAGAACAAGCCCGAAGCGCAAGCGAGCGAATGCGTTGCTCGGATTCACTCGCTTGTGCTTCGGGCTTGTATTCCATGTGACCGGCGCGCCACCCGCATCTTTGCACTCCGTGAACGCGAATTGCGATCTGTTTCCGCACTGGTCGCTTGCACTGGGCGGCGGGTGATAATTTCGAGGCGTGGGTCGTTGCGGAACGCGTATTTGACTAAGCGATCTTCCAGCGAATGGAAACTGATGATCAGCAAAGCACCGCCGGGATTTAAACAGTCGGGCAATCTCGCAAGTGCTCGCTCCAAGATGCCGAGCTCGTCATTTACGGCAATTCGCAATGCTTGAAAGGTTCGTGTAGCGGGATCGATGCGTCCATGTTTCTTGCCGGGCACGGCGCGGTAGATCAACTCGCGCAACTCCGATGCGTTACGAATGGGATTCTCTTTGCGAGTGTCAACAATCCGCTTAGCAATGCGACGACTGAAACGCTCCTCGCCGAACTGATAAATGGTGTCGGCGAGGGTTTTTTCGTCGACTCGCTGTAACCACTCCCAGGCCGCTTCGCCTTGTGTCGTATCGAAGCGCATGTCGAGCGGCCCGTCAGCAGTAAAGCTGAAGCCACGCTCGCGATCGGCCAATTGATCACTGCTGAGTCCGAGATCCAGCAGAATTCCGTCCACGCCAGATATACCCAACTCGGTGAGAGTCTCGGGCAGGTCGTCGTAGGAGGAATGCCGCGCCAGGCAGTTCTGAGGCAGCAATTCTGTTAAGCGCTCGACGACTGTCGGATCGCGATCCACGGCGACCAGCTTGCCAGATTCACCGATTTGTTCCGCGATTAAGCGTGAGTGACCGCCGCCCCCCGCAGTGCCATCGACCCAGATTTGCCCAAGTTTAGGTTCGCCAAGTGCAAGGACTTCGGCAGGTAGCACAGGGACATGAACAGTTTCAGACATTAAGAGATTCCGACCGGCACTTGCACACCCTCGTGCGTCAGCTGAACCGCATCGAGCCAGCCGTGCTGAATAGCCAGCCACACGAGCAATCCCTTTTGAGCATGCATACGGTTTCCGGCTTGTTCAACCACGGCGCTCGACTTGCTATCCATCACTTCATCGGTGATCTCCTCGCCCCGACGGGCGGGTAAGCAATGCATCACGCGGCAGTTCGGTGAAGCCATAGCCATCAACTTGCAATTCACTTGAAAGGGAGCAAAGGCGGTTCGACGTTCGGCCGCTTCCGCCTCTTGTCCCATGCTGGTCCAGACATCCGTGTAAACGAAGTCCGCGTCCGCGAGCATCTCCTTCGGTGCATCGTTTTGTACAATGTCTGCATTCGGATAACAGCGCAAGATTTTTCCAATGGATTCTTCACTAATCCGATAATTCGCAGGCCCGAGCAAGCGAAACCGCATGCCAACCATTGCCGCCGCCAGTGCCAGCGAACGGGCGACATTGTTGCCATCACCCACGAAAGTAACCGTTTTGCCCAATAGCGAACCACTAAACTGCTGCATCGTCAGCAAGTCGGCTAGCGCTTGGCAGGGGTGAGATAAATCCGTCAGTCCATTGATGATTGGCACACGACTGTACTTGGCTAACTCTTCGACCGACTCATGCGATTTGGCTCGGCACACGATGAAGTCCGTATACTGAGAAAGCACGCGCACGAAATCAGCAGTCGACTCGCGGCTCTTCCAACCCACTTCCGCGCCGAGGAACATCGCGGCACCGCCGAGCTGCTGGATGCCAGCTTCAAAGCTGACGCGCGTTCGCAGACTGGGCTTTTCGAACAACATGGCCAGAACGCGCCGCTGCAGCCAAGGCGGACGGCAGCCACGCTCGAGCAACTTTTTCATTTGCTCGGAGAGACTCAGGATTGTTTGTAATTCTTGTTGACTAATGTCAAATAACGAAACTAAATGTCTCACGACAAACCTCAAATCAGGAGCCGACGGAAGGCTCGCAAGAACTAGGAATCGCCGAGCAGCCTATGCATTCGTTAGGTGCTCGGTGCCAGCGACTCGGGTTGCGTCATGACTGAAATTCGCTCAGTCAACGCGTCCGCCAAAATGGAAATTCCTCGATCAATTTGCGCTGCATTAATGTTCATGGCAGGCAATAAACGTATCACGGTGGAATGCGTACAGTTGATCAGAAGCCCGCGCTTTAGGCACGCTTCCACAACTTCGCTACCATCAAAATCTAGTTCAATACCGATCATCAATCCAGCCTGGCGGATTTCTCGAATGTGCGGAAACTGCTCAGCCAATTCAGCCAATCTCTCGGAAAAATGAGCAGCATTGGCCTTCGCACGAGCCAATAAACCGTCAGCTTCAATCGTTTCCAGGGTTGCAATTCCGGCCGCCGCTGCAATCGGATTGCCGCCAAAAGTGCTCGCATGCATTCCCGACCGCAAACTTGGGGCAATCTCGCGACGAGCGATCATGGCACCACCTGCGATTCCGCCACACAGGGATTTCGCCAGCGTCATGATATCAGGTTGTACGCCAAAATACTGGTAGCCAAACCATTCGCCTGTCCGACCACAGCCTGTCTGCACTTCGTCGAAGATCAGCAACAGGCCGTGCTCGTCCGCCAATGCTCGCAGCCCCTGCAAATACTCCCGAGTCGGAATCTGCACGCCACCTTCACCTTGGATGGGTTCGAGCATGATGGCTGCAGTCGAATCTTCGATCCGCTTGTCGACTTCCGCCAGATCAAAAGCCGGAGCGTAAACAAAACCAGCGACCATAGGCCCCAGCCCAGCATGGTACTTAGGCTGAGCTGTCGCAGCCAGCGCACCTAACGTTCGCCCGTGGAATCCGCCTTGCATCGTGATGATTTTGTAGCGATCTGGTCCCTGATGCAGTCTGGCCAGTTTTATCGCCGCTTCATTCGCTTCCGTTCCGCTGTTGCAAAAGAACGCTTGGCCGTCAAAACTCCGCTCGATCAACAGCTTCGCCCACTGACCTTGCAGCTCCATTTGCCAAGTGTTTGGCACATGAATCAGCCTTGCGACTTGGCGCTGCACCGCTTCGACCACCCGCGGCGGACAGTGACCGATTAAGTTACAGCCCCAACCTGGAAAGAAATCCAAGTACTCGTTTCCCTCGCTATCCCAAACGATCGACCCTTCGCCGCGAACTAAGTTCACCGGGTAACGCCGATAATTTGGGATGACATATTTCGCGAACAGTTTTTCGGTGTCCCGCGAACTCATGCTTGAAGGAATCTTCATGTTTCCACTCCGGTCGAGTTGTTCGAGTCATGCGCAACCATAGTTGCCGAGGGTGGCTTGCTATCACGCCTTGGCAGCCAGTGCAGCGTTTTCTGCGGTGGCCCGCGACCTCTGCTGCACGATCTCAGTCCCAACGCCACTGGTCGTATAAATCTCAAGCAACAGCGAATGTCGCAGTCGACCATCGATAATGTGAACTTTGCGAACGCCACGCTTCAACGTCGACAAACAGGCTTCGATCTTTGGAATCATCCCCGCATCGATCACTTTGTCTGTAATCAGTTGCTGCGCTTCCGCGGCTGTTAACGAATGGATGATCGTCTCGGGTTTGTGCTTGTCGCGACGAACGCCGTTCACGTCGCTCAGGAAGACTAACTTCTCCGCACCCAATGCCTCGGCGACGGCCATCGCCGCCGTGTCTGCATTCACGTTGTACTTCTGGCCGTGCTCATCAATACACATCGATGGGATCACCGGTACTTGGTTTGCATGAGCCAGATTCTCGATCACCGCCCGGTCAACTCGCGTCACTTGACCAACGTAACCAATATCCAACGGCGTGCCGTCATCGTCGGCCAGCAACAATTTTTCGCCATACAGCACATTGGTTCCGTTGGCGAAATTCAGATTCACCGCCCGACCGCCCAGGCGTTCGATTTCATCGGCTAGCCCCTGATTCACCTCGCCTGCTAGCGTTTTCTCCACGATTTTCAGAGTTGCCTCGTCGGTCACGCGACGGCCCTTAACCCATACTGGGGTGATTTTTGCTTCGTCCATCGCTCGGTTAATGCTCGGGCCACCGCCGTGTACAATGACCGGTTTCATGCCCACCGTTTCCATGAAAATCACGTCTAGCAACAAATGGTGAATCGCAGACTGGTCTTCGAGCAGGCTGCCGCCCAGCTTGATGACTGTCGTCTTGCCGCGAAAACTGCGAATCCAGCCCATTGCCTCGATGAGCGTATCTGCCTTTGCTATCGCATCGTCCACTGGTTGTCGGCCTTCCGTTAGCTGCCAAGCATCTATAATGTCGCGGGCGAAGGTTACAATGGAACCTCCCGTCGCGTCTAAATTAAAGGCGCGGACCGCTTTACGTGGCCGCTTAGGGCTCTGTAATGCGAAAACGCGTAATGCTAACGCAATGCAAGGACGAGTGTCAATCTGACTGGAGTAGAAGGCATGGTGAGGGAAAAGAACAATCCGGATTCCCGCGAATCCAAACACCGGCATTTTTCCGCTGCCACAGCCTTAGGACTGGCACTTGCTTTGATTCTCAGCTCTACCTCCTTCCGCGCTGCCGAACCGCTTAAATCTGCCGCCGCCTTTCGAGGACCCGTGGACCTTGCCATGGACGCAGCCGAAACGTGGGCCGCGACCGCCAATGAGCTATCCGGCACCGTCTCGCTGGTGGACCTCGCGTCTGGCGAAGTTCTCGATGAAGTCGCACTTGGCGGCCATCCGGTCGCCATCGCTCGCTGCGGCCCAACGCACCTCGCCATCAGTTGCCCGGACTCCGGTGAAGTTCTGCTGGCCCAGGTCGCCGACAAGAAACTAAGCCTACTGCACCGAACACACGTCGGTTTCCTACCACATGGCCTAGCCATAGGCAAAGCAAGCATCGATGCAACGACAGCACCTGTGTTCGTAGGCCTGCAAGCGACCGGCGAAATCGCTGAACTCAACCTAACGGAGCAGCGGGTTGTACGCCACTTCGCGGTGGGACATTGGCCGCGTTACTTAACAGCGTCACTCGATGGCAAACGACTTGCCGTCGGGCTTAGCGGCGAAAGTGCGATTGCTGTGGTCGACCTCGCTGCAGGCGAAGTCCTGTATCGCGAGCCGCTCAGTGGCGGCATCAACATCGGTCATCTGCAAACTTCCGCCGATGGTCTGAACGTTTACTTTCCCTGGATGATTTACCGCAGCAACCCAATAAACGTACGAAACATCCGCCGCGGTTGGATACTTGCCAGCCGCGCCGCCCGAGTGCGACTGGACGGGCCCGCCGACCGTGAAGCCATCTCGCTCGACGTTCCTGGACTTGCCGTCTCCGATCCCCATGGGGTCGCCTTAACGCCCGACGAACATCGGCTAACCGTCAGCTCTTCTGGCACGCATGAATTGCTCGTGTATCGCCTCGGCGACTTGCCGTTTATCGGAGCGGGAGGTCCAGGCGATTTGATCGACGACAAGCTACTACGCGACAGAGATTTGTTCTATCGCATCCCAGTGGGTGGTCGACCGATGGCCGTGCGCGCCCTTTCCGACAACCGCCGTGTACTGGTTGCTAACCATACTCTCGATCAATTACAAATCGTAGATATCGAAGCCAAGAAGCTCGTCAATCCAATCAGCCTCGGTAACACTCCGAGTGATTCTCCGGAGCAGTTGCTTGTTCATCGCGGCATGGAGATTTTTTACGATGGCCAGCGCAGTCTCGATCAATGGTACAGTTGCCAGTCATGTCATCTCGACGGCGGTAGCAATGCGCGCCCCATGGACACGTGGAATGACGGCACGGCCTTATCGGTCAAAACAGTGCTTCCTTTGCACCAAGTTGCCAAGACCGCACCCTGGACATGGCACGGCTGGCAAACCGAACTAGACGATTCCATTCAGAATTCGTTCACTGACACCATGCAGGGAAAGGAGGCTAACGCTCAAGATGTTCGCGCGCTGCGCACCTACATTGCATCGCTGCTATTACCTCCCAATCCCTTCTTGGCTCCCGACGGAGGATTGACTCCACAAGCCGAAGTTGGTCGCAAGTTATTTGAGAGTTCCGAATCAGCCTGTGCCACCTGCCATAGTGGCCCCACTTTTTCCGACGGACTCAACCACGACGTCGGACTGGGCTCGGACAGTGACAAGTACCCCACTTACAACACTCCGACTCTACTCGGCACCTACCGTAAAGTCCGCTATCTCCATGACGGTCGCGCCAAATCCCTCGAAGCTCTACTTACAGAACATCACTCTCCCGAAAAAGTCTCTGGAACCGCACCACTGACCGAAGACCAAGTTCAGTCGCTGGTTGCGTATCTTAAATCGCTCTAACAGGCTGCTGGAAACGTGGCCGAGTAGCTCCGCAACTCGGAGCCATAGTATGATTATGGGCCTTCGGTTTCGAGAGCGTTAGTCGAGTCCCGGAGCGACTCGACCCCATTTATTCAGGCACACGCAGCGGGTTATGCAGATTCGAACTGCACAACCTCAAAACGCGTTAACGCACGTCGGCTGTTGACGTGCTATGATCAGACGGGTGCAATAAACAACCCGGATTTCAAATAACATTTTTGGATAATTTCGTTATGCTCAGCGCCTTCTATCAAGCTCGAATTATTCACTGTCTGAGTGGTGCGCTACTATTGATTTTCATGGCGCTAACGCATGACGTCCTGGCCCAGGATTCGCCCTACACCGAGTTTCCTTCGGCTGAACCGCCCTACTACCGTATCCGCTACGCGAAATCGCAGGATCCAGGCGAGTTGAGTTTTCCGGTTAACTACACGATTTGGATTCCGAAGGGGATCAAGACTTTGCAAGGCGTGATCGTGCATCAGCATGGTTGCGGCGAAGGTTCATGTAAATCCGGGCTTACCGGGGCTTTCGATCTACATTGGCAAGCGCTGGCTGCGAAACATCAGTGCGCTTTGCTGGCGCCGGCCTACGAGCAACCTGAGAATGCCGAGTGTCAGCTTTGGTGCGATCCACGAAACGGTTCGGAC
>JANLQO010000654.1:0-4502 GCA_031367855.1 Planctomycetia bacterium
CTGATCGTGAGCTGCGGTCGGCCGGCGGCGTCGCGCTGCACGCACTCAGACAAACTACTCGAGAGTTGGTCCACCGCTTGCGAGCTCGGACGCGGTGCGTCCTTCGATACAACCAGTTCTCCAACCAATTGCAAGGCCGCACTGAGCAACTGACCGCTGGCGGCCGAGACCCGTTCGCGACGCTGTTGAATCGATTCGACTTGCTGTTCAACCAGCCGCTTTTGGCTTTCATCCTCTGCGGCAGGTCGGGGTGGCAACAGGATCTTCTCGAGTTTCTCACGAATGTTGGTGATACCGCTCTTCATCGTAATCTCGTTGACGTCCGAATCAAAATCGAGAGCCGCGTCGGCCAAATCTTGCTTCGACTCCAACGTTTCGAGCAGCCGTTCTTCGATGGTTTCCTCCGTCACCAATTTGTACACGGTCACGGGGTTCTTCTGCCCCATGCGATGAGCCCGCGCGATACGTTGCTCCAACACCGCCGGATTCCATGGCAAGTCGACGTTGATTACTGTATTGGCACTTTGGAGGTTTAACCCCGTGCTGCCGGCGTTGGTCATCAAAATCACCCGGCAATTAGCGTCGTCTTGAAATTTCTTAACAATTGCCGCTCGCTGCTTTTGGGGCACTTGACCATCCAGCCGCACATAATCGCAGCCGAGCGCGTCGAGCTTGATTTCAATGCGATCCAACATCGTGCGCCATTCGCTAAACAACACGATCTTGCGATCCGGCACCTCGATCAAACTCGAAAGTAATTCGCCTAGACGCTCGAGTTTACTACTGAATTCGGGCTCCTTTTTGTCAATCAAGAAGGTGCTATCAGCCGACATCCGCGCTAGCAGCAATGCTTTCTGCAGTCGCAATAAATCCATTTCTGTCAGAAAACTCTTGGCTGCAATCCTGGCCGCGATCGTCAATTGGCTGTTGCTAATCTCCAACTGCTCTGCCGTCGGTCGAATACGAATCACTTCATCGGTCCGGTCAGGCAATTGTTTGGCGACTTCAGCCCTTGTTCGCCGCAGTAAAATTGGACTAAGAGCGTTCCGTAATTCATCTAGTTTCTGATAGCCGACGGCTCGACCGCGATCATCGACGACCCGATGCTTGTGAAAGAAGCGATAGGCTGGCCCCAGTCGGCAATCATCAACGAATTGAACTACGGTGTAGAGTTCGTCGAGCCGATTTTCAAGCGGCGTACCGGACAGCACCAAAGCGAATTGACTGCGCAGCGCGCGGATTACTTGGCTTGTTTTGGACTCCCAGTTCTTGATGCGTTGGCCTTCATCGAGAATGATCAAATCCCAGCTTACGGATTCGATCGCTGATAAATCACGCATCACTTGTTCGTAATTGCAAACCGTGAAAAAAGCGTCCGATTGATAGAGTGCAGCGCGTTCTTGCCCGCTGCCCATCACCAACTGACAAGTCCGGTTGGAGAACTTGCCAACTTCGCTACGCCATTGGCTTTTCAGCGAGGCGGGGCAGACAACCAAAACACGGCGAATGTCCACTTCTTTGGCTAACAGCTCGGCGACGCCGATCCCTTGAATTGTCTTCCCCAGCCCCATATCATCGGCCAAAATCGCACGTCCCGCTCCCACGGCAAACGCGATGCCATCAAGCTGATACGGTAGCAAATCGACGGCCAGCAAGTTTTGTCGAAGCGGATGGTTTTTGGGCGATTTGCGAATCTCTTCGCAGCAACGGCTAAGCCTTTTTTGCATCAGCGCGCGTTGAATGAATTCCTCGGCGTCGGGATATACATGAACATCGAATCGCGATTGTTCTAGCGCTTGTATCTTGTTCATCATGGCACAGCCATCGACTGGAATGGTCGCGCTGTCGCCTACAATCTCTGCCATCTTGTCTGTGACATTGTCTGGCATGTTGAACAGCAAACCCAGCGGTTGCTGGTAGTTGACTCGCACCGAAATGTTTTTCCGTTTGTATGCGACTCGCAACTTGCTGGCTGAAAATCGCTGTTGGACTTTCTTCAGCGTATGAAGAATGTGTTTGCAAGTGCCAAGATGGTTTGTGCGAAAATCGGGGCAGCTACAATAGGAACGCCCAGGTTCCTGTCCACGCAGAGCGATTCGATAGGACTTCCCAGATCCGGCACTGGTGACAATATAATCTGACCAGGGGCGATCCTTGTCGGCCGCACGAACATGCATTTTCTCTTCGCGTGCCCGCTTCTCGCGTTCCGCCAAGGCGCGTTGCAGCAATTCGCTTTCGGTCAGATTCTCGAGCGCTACTGTTTCGTCCGGTGGCGCGGCGAGTCCCATCGTCGACTTCGCATCGAGTAAATGTCCTAAAGCGGCCCCCATATGTTCGCAGTTTTTGGTGCACTGGTCACAGTTCAGTTGCAACTGTTTGTCGCGACCGCTGTTCAAGGTAATAGTAACGACCACGACGCTCTCAGTGGCCGTTGGGATGCGGACGCGATAGAGATCGCCGCCCAGAAACACGTCGCGTTCGGTTTCAATTTCGAAATGTTGCGACCCGGTTTGGATCAGCTTGCGGCCCTCGGGTCCGAGTAACTGACAGGCCTGATAGTGTGTCAGCCTCGCCAATCGCTGATGGAAGGGGTTGGTCTTTTGTTTATTCGATTCCGGGCGGTTGATTACCTTTGTTTTTTTCGCCACAGTGCTCATCGTCCGTCTCCATCGGTTTAGAATCCGTTAGCGCGCGTAAATCTGCGGGACATTGGAGCATGTCTGTTTCGCGTTGTCTATCGTCGCGACACACGTTAACGAGGGGATAAGCGGTTGAGTCCCAGAACGCGATTTTTTGCCCCACAAGCCTTTTTTCCTGTAAGATGTCAATTTCCATGGAGCTTTAGCAGCTATGTTCCAGCTAAGTTCAAGGGGCAACAGCGAAGCCCTGTCTTATTCCACTTTCGAGGGCGAGAACGTGTCATTTGTCAAAACGAACAATCTTCAACCCATCCCTTATCTTGGTTTTGATGGAAACTGTGCCGAGGCTATGCGGTTCTATGAAAAAACGCTTGGGGGGAAAATCAGGGTCATGATGTCAGCGGCCGATACCCCTATGGCGGATCAAATTCCCAAGGAATTTGCTCACCGAATCATGAATGCGCAACTCGAATTGCCAGGTGGATCCTTACTGTACGCGGGCGATGCCCCCGCTCATATTCCTTATGAAGGTATCAAGGGTGTATCGATTGCATTGAATTACTACAGCGTAGAGGAAGCGGAGTTGGTCTTTAACGCTCTGGCTAAGGATGGAACGGTAACGATGCCATTTAGTCCAACATTTTGGGCGAAGAAATTCGGCATGCTCATCGACCAGTTTGGCGTGGCCTGGATCATCAATGGTGAGCTCACGCCTGCGTAGTTTGCGGATGGATCTTTATTGATAGAAGTGCTTACCGCCTGTCCGAAAAGGGGTCTGACCCTCTCCGGCAGCAAAAACGCCTTGATATCGTATTGCCTCCACAGGGTCAGACCCCTTTTTGGACAGGCTGTAAAGTGGAACCATCATGAGAATTCAGTCAACGGTCATTGGCCTGTTAGGAGCCTTGGCTTGTGTTGCGGCGCATCCAGCCTGCGCACAGGAAAAAGCCTCGCCGCCTGACGTAAAACGAGTGGTCTTTCTGGGCGACAGTATTACTCACGCGGGCGGTTACATCGATGCGATCGAAACTGCGCTGATTGTCCAATACCCCGAGCGACATATTGAGTTGCTAAACCTTGGATTGCCAAGCGAGACGACCTCGGGCTTGTCCGAGCCAGGGCATGCTGGCGGTCAGTTCCCTCGCCCCGACTTGCACGAACGACTTGAACGCGTACTTGAGCAAACGAAACCGGATCTTGTGATCGCATGTTACGGCATGAATGACGGCATCTATTACCCGTTGAGCGACGAACGCTTTGCCAAATTCAAATCAGGGATTGAACGGTTGCACTCGGCCGTGGAGGCGCGAGGTGCGAAGATCATTCACCTGACTCCGGCGCTGTTCGATCCGGTTCCAATTAAGGCTAGATTGCTGCCCGCCGGTCTCGATAGTTACCCCCAACCTTACGAGGGCTATGACGATGTGCTCGAAGCATATACGCAGTGGTTGCTCACTCGTAAAGCAGACGGTTGGCAAGTGCTCGATGTGCATGGTGCGATCAAGCAAGCCTTGGTAGTCCAGCGAAAGGAAACAGCGAACTTCACTTTTGCAGGGGACGGCGTGCATCCGAATGCAGAGGGTCAAGTTGTTTTGGCTGAGCCATTGGCGGCGGCTTGGGGGTTGAAGTTGGATCCGAGCGGATTGCCTGCTCATCCACGAGCGAAAGAGATCCTGGCCGTGGTGCACGAAAAGCAAAATACGCTTAAGCTCGCGTGGCTTACGGTTACCAAGCATGTCCGGCCTGGAATTGCCGCTGGTCTGCCGCTCGAGCAAGCGCAAGCGCAGGCGAAAGAATTGGATGTGAAGGCGCGCGCACTTGCAAATTTGAAATGACTCGGCAGGAGCGACCCACGGTGGGTCG
>JANLQO010000055.1:0-9021 GCA_031367855.1 Planctomycetia bacterium
GCGTTGAGTTTGACCGACGATGGACCTGCGATGCTGTGGGCGGTACCAGCCATGGGTCCACTGCTAATGAGCTTTCTGATGGTTTTGTGGTGGCTGGCCGCAAGCCGCGCACGTTGGTTTGAACGAGTCTTCGGAATTGCTGGAATTGGCCTCTCATTGTTCGCCGTGATTCTGTTGCTCGACCCTTCGATGAAAGATGTAGCGATCACAGCTTTTATGATTCCCGTGGGCATGGCAGCGTTCGGAATTGGTACAGTTGTTTGTTCAAGAATGCTGTCAACCAAGCGGACCCTGATTGCGCTAGCTTTTGCCACGTGCGGCTTCGGCAGTGCGACCTTGCTGCGAGCCGACGGGATGTGGGGCAACTTTTCTATGGGGCTTCATTGGCGATGGAAGCCCACTTCCGAAGAACAAATCGCCCGCCGCAGTCCAAATGCCGATTCGAAACAGGACATCGCCGCAAGCGCTCTACTGAATCCACAATGGCCTTCGTTCCGAGGAATCGAAGGGAATAGTCGCGTACGCGGCATTCGGCTGGCCAGTGATTGGAGTACGAATCCACCCAAACAGATTTGGAAGACCGTCGTTGGTCCCGGTTGGTCCTCATTCGCGGTAGCCGGCGAAAGGCTCTTCACGCAAGAGCAGCGAGTCAGTAGGGAAACGGTAGTTTGTTATGATGCAAAAACTGGCAAAGAAATCTGGATGCAGCAAATTGAATCCCGATTCGAGGATCCGCTCGGCGGACCTGGTCCACGCGCGACTCCGACTTTGGCTGGAGGCAAACTTTTTACCATGGGGGGGCAGGGTTGGTTAATGTGCCTAAATCCAGTTGACGGCAAGATCATCTGGCAAAAAGATATTCGAGAACTCGCGGAGCGCGATCCACCAACCTGGGGCTTTTCATCCTCGCCGCTTGTCGTCGGTGAAATCGTGATCGTTCAAGCGGGAGGCGCAGGCGATAAAGGTGTACTGGCCCTTAACGTTGAGTCAGCAGAACTCGTGTGGTCAGTTGCGTGCGGTGAAGACGGCTACAGCTCGCCACAGCTTTGCAAAATCCTGGGTGAAGATTCGATCGTGGTACTTTCGAAACAAGGCTTCAGCCTGATCGATCCCACAAGCGGGAAGACTCGGCTGGATTACGACTGGAAAATCGACGGTTATCGTTCCTTGCAACCGCAGCTGATCGACGACAAGTCAATTCTTATTCCCAGCGGAATGGGTTTTGGCACACGCTTGGTGCATTTCGAAAAGACCGGGGATAACTACGTCACCCGAGATCGCTGGACCTCGCGCAAACTCAAACCCGATTTCAACGACTTCGTCGTCTACCAGGGGCATGCATATGGATTTGATGCTCTGATTTTCACTTGCATTGATCTCGCGACTGGGGAAATGACATGGAAAGGTGGGCGATACGGCAAAGGCCAGGTACTGCTGGTTGAAGATTCAGGTCTGCTACTGGTTGCCAGTGAACATGGTGATTTGGTGCTTGTGAAAGCCGACCCCGCCAAGCACACTGAATTGGGTTCGATCAAGGCGCTCGAAGGCCGTACTTGGAATCACCCGGTGCTGATCGACAATCGACTGTACATGCGCAATTCGCAAGAAGCCGCCTGTTATGAATTGCCGAAGGCTTCGGAGCCTGTTGCTTTGTCACTGTAACTCCCTCTTGCCGCTGTAGGAAAGTTCATCTTGAGATTCACGTTATGTTTGCACAGTACTCTGCTTGCCGCGTTACTGGTTGTCTGCAATGTCACTCCGTTCCTTTCAGCACAGGATAAGGCAACTCCCTCGATAACTTGGTCATCGCGCACAATTGAAGGGTGGCAGGTCAACGTTAACCAGCAACTCGAAAAAGACGATCCCAATTCATTGGCATCCGCCATCGATTTATTGACAAAACAGCTTGAAGAAATTGTGCGCGTCGTTCCGCCAGATGCAGTCAAGCGCTTGCGAGCAGTTGTGCTTTGGATATCGCCCGAGTATGCCGGCATCCCACCGCGAGCCGAGTACCACCCTGGAGCCGGTTGGCTGCGCGAAAATGGCCGCGATCCGGTCATGGTCAAAGGTGTTGAATTCACCAATGTGCGCATCTTCGAAGCCGAGACTCGCCGCATGCCAAACTTTGCGCTGCACGAATTAGCGCACGCCTATCATGATCAGGTTCTAGGTAACGATCACGAGGAGTTGATCGCAACTTTCGAGCGCGCCAAAGCTAGCGGCAAGTACGATCGCGTAGAGCGGCAAGACTCCGAAGGCCGCAAGCGCCAAGACCGCGCCTACGCGCTGACGAGCCCGCAAGAGTACTTCGCCGAAACCACCGAAGCCTACTTCAGCCACAATGATTTCCAACCCTACGACCGCGCTGAATTGGAAGCCTTCGACCCAGCGATGTACAAGTTACTCGAAAGGCTGTGGCGCTAGACAGTGACGCTAGATCGCTTTTCGCAAGAGTGACCCCGGTGGGTCGAATCTGCCGGATGCGACCGAGACTACCCGTGCTTCATCCATATTAGGTTTTAGGATGCGCGGACTGTAAAGCATCTTGAAGCGGCACAAGGTCACCCTCGGCAAAAGTGACCCACGGGGTGGCATGCGGGTCGCATCTGCCGGGATGCATGATTACCCACTGGACACCCAATTAGGTCAACGGCGTAGGGTGGCACGCTCGACTTTCCCAATAACGATTGGGACAACTTTGGGACACTCCTTCTACACTTAAAGCCTGATTTCACCTATTAAAGTGCTCCATAGCATTGCCCCTCACACAAACTGTCGCAGGGAAATTGCATTTCGCGAATGGCTTTCAGGCAACGCTGTGAAGCATTTTGTGCTAGGAAACTGTTGGTATTCATGCATCATGCGCGCATCGATTTCGGAGAAATCGAACTACGTAGGCCGATTTCTCCGAAATCGGCACTTCGAAATGCTTCACAGCGTTGGCTTTCAGGGCGTGTCTCAATGCGGCCAATTGCCGGGCGGCGAGTTTACCAGTGGCCGGTCGCGTATAATCTGGGCACAGGTTACATTTTTTTGCGTCGCTGCAACCGACTGCCATACGAACGCATCCAAACTACGCTCCACCTATAAGACTTTCCATGACCACTGCTGTTCAAACAAAACCCACCACCTTGGCTCAACTGCGTGAGAGCGGATGGCGTTCAAGGACGGTTAAACAAGAGATTCTCGAGAACTTTACACGCATGCTAGCGGCCGATGAGCCGCTGTATCCTGGCATTGTAGGCTACGAAGATACGGTGATTCCGGAGATCAACATCGCCTTGCTGGCCGGGCACGATATGCTTTTCCTTGGTGAAAAGGGACAAGCCAAGAGCCGCTTGATGCGCTCGTTGGTACGTTTTTTGGACGATGAACTACCGTATTTGGATTTTGACGGCGTGCCGATTCATGAAGATCCCTACGCGCCGATCACCAATGCCGGCAAACGGTTTGTGGCGGAACATTCGGAAGATCAAATTCCGATCGCCTGGTGGCCGAGGGCAGAGCGTTATGCCGAGCGACTGAGCCCAGGTACGAAGTTTGCCGACATCATTGGTGAGATCGACCCTTCAAAGCTGACCGGCGGTGTGAGCATGAGCACTGAGGAGGCACTGCACTTTGGACTGATCCCGCGAATGCATCGCGGAATCTTTGCGATGAACGAACTGCCGGAACTGGACGAACTGGTGCAGGTTGGATTGTTCAATATCCTCGAAGAGCGGGACGTTCAAATTCGCGGCTATCCGATTCGTTACGACCTGGATATTTTCATTTTGTTCTCGGCGAATCCAAGCACTTACAACCGTAGTGGTAAGGTGATTCCGCAGCTCAAGGACCGTATTGGTTCTTTGATCCAAACCCATTATCCTCGCGAGCGCGCACTGGGCATCGAGATTCTGCAACAAGAAGCCAAGATTGACCTCGAAGGGAAGTATCCGGTTTTCGTACCCTACTTCATGGCCGAGATTATCGAAGAGATTACCGTTCAAGCCAGAAAGAGCAAGTATGTGGATCAAGCCTCAGGCGTGTCCGCTCGCTTCAGTCTCTCGAATTATCGTGCGATGATCGGCAGTGCGCGGCAACGCGCCATCGTGTTGGGTGAAACGCCGGCCGTACCGCGCATCAGCGATCTGGGGCACCTCATTTCTTCGTCGCTCGGGAAATTGGAACTCGACCTGATGGGCAGCCATCAAATGAACGAGCGTCAAGTGTTGGAAGCCTTAGTAGCGACGGCCATCAAAACGGTCTTCCAACAGTACGTTGAGGATTTTGGTCTAGGCGAGATTGCTGAGATTTTTAGTAAAGGCGTTCGCGTCGAAGTCGGTGATATGCTGCCTAGCAGTGTCTACGCCGAGCGGCTGAAAATTGTTCCGACTGCTTGGGACAAAGCTTTCGAAGTCAATGCCAGCGATAATGCAGCGGTCCGCGCAGCGTGTGTCGAATTTGTGCTCGCCGGGCTCTATTCACTCGACAAGATCAGCCGCGCCCAAAAGCATGGAAAATTACACTACGAAGTCTAGCGCGGAGCGGGCTAGGTAAACGATCGGGGCCTTGCCCCTAAGTCCAATAGCGGAACCTCAAAAACTGGGAGCGCAGGCGTCCCGTCCGCAGTTAAGTGCCACAAGTCATTAACTCAGCGGCAAACGGAAAAGTCATGACGCGAAAACAATCCCTCGGCGGCGTTGTTCATACCTATCAAAAGTATGATCCTGGACATTTCCCGAGTCCGACGCAACCGCCACCCGACTTAGTGTCGCCTGCGTTCGAGCACGCCATGATGTATGGCAAGTATCGCGAACTGACCGATGAAGAGCTGGCGAATGCCATCATGCTCGACCCAAGCCAAATTGCCGGGCTCGGACCGAGCATAGACTTCCTGAAAGCTCTGCTCGAAGAACGCAAACGCAAGATTTTGGCGAAATACGAGACCGACGCAGTCAACAATAAAGTTGCTAAAGCATTCGACAATAGCGCGAAGAAAGCCAATCCACCAGCTGAATTGCGTGGCATCTTTAAGCGTGCGGTTCAGGACGAACAGATTTATCTGCTCGAACGCATCTATTACCAAGTTGGCGATGACACCGATCGCTTTGCAACTCAATTGGTGCATGTCATCGAGCGATTGGGTGAAAAATACCAAATCGAAGAGTTGGTTTCAAAATATACGTTCACCGGCGACACACGGATGACGGTCCCGGAGGCTCTTGAGATCAAGCAAGAGTTGGAAGCCATCGATGACTTGCTAAAGCAGTTGGAAGAAGCTGCAAAATCGGGGAAGATCGGCATCATCGATATGGATAAATTAAGCGAGTTTGCATCGCAACAGGATATGGCCAGCCTCGAAGAGATGCGTCGACAAGTTGAGAATTTGGTCCGCGAGATGGCCGAGCGGCAAGGCTTGGAGCACGACAGTAAGTCCGGCTCATATAGGCTTACGCCGCAAGCCTATAAATTGTTCCAGGGTCGATTGCTGGAACGAATATTCTCCAAGCTCCAGCCTGGACGCAGTGGGCGTCACACTGGCCGCATCATCGGTGAGGGGAGTGTCGAGTTGCCCTCGACAAGACAATACGAATTCGGTGACAGTCTCGCCAATATGGACACCACTCAAACCGTGATCAACGCCATGTTACGTGATCCCGGGGCGAAATCGGTTCGCCTCAAATCCGGCGATATCGAAATCCACCGCACTCGCAATTCCCCCAAGTGCGCCACGACAGTCATCATGGACATGAGCGGCTCGATGCGCTATGAGGGGCAATACATGAATGTCAAACGGATGGCTCTGGCTCTTCAAGGTTTGATCTCCAGCGAGTTTCCTGGGGATTTTCTTCGGTTCATCGAGATGTATACATTCGCGAAATTGTGCCCTGCGGGAGAGATCATCGAGCTTATGCCGAAGCAAGTCACGATTCACGATCCATGGATCAACCTGCGAGCTGACATGAGCCGCGATGATATTTCCGAACAACAGATCCATCCGCACTTTACGAACATTCAGCACGCGTTGCGCTTGGCGCGACAGAATCTCGCTACAGTGGATACTCCCAACAAGCAAATCATCTTGATCACCGACGGCCTGCCAACGGCTCACTTCGAAGATTCGATGTTGTACTTGATGTATCCGCCGAACCCGCGAACTGAGCAAGCCACCATGCGCGAGGGCGCTCTGTGTCTGCGTGACGGAATCACGATCAATATTTTTCTTGTTCCCAGTTGGTCGCAGTCCCAAGATGATATCAAGTTCGCCTATCGCCTCGCCGAGCAAACGAAGGGCCGCGTGTTTTTCACCGCCGGCAAGGATTTAGACCGCTGCGTGGTTTGGGACTACATTGAACGCAAACGAGAAGTCCTCGGTTAATGGCTTATGAAACTGACTCTTGTCGCTGCTTTCGGACCTTGTTTTCAAGAATGTCTCCAGACCTGTTGGCGCCATCGGCTTGGCGAAATAGTAGCCCTGCATTTGGTCACAACCAAGCTCTTGTACCGCGCGAAGTTGTCCAATGGATTCGATTCCCTCGGCAACTAGTTGGATGTTCAGTTTACGCGTCATCACCACCAAACCATGCAACAGCGCTGCCTCGCCAGTCGAATGCTCGATCTGCCCTATCAGAGAGCGGTCCACTTTTAGGACATCGATTGGGAACTGATGCAAAGCAACGAATGAGGCTGCGCCAGATCCAAAATCATCGATAGCCAACGCTACACCAAGAGCTCGAATCGACGCCATATTCCGCGATGCTCCATCCATATTCAACGTGAATGCCTCCTCAGTCAACTCCAACTGCAGGCACCCGGGTTGGAGTCCCGTTTCTTGCAGCACCTGCGAGATGTATTGGGGCAATTGGGAGTCCTCGAATTGCTTCCTGGCAATATTAATACTCACCACGCGAGGCGCAACAGCACCGAGTGTTCTTTGCCATTGGGAAAGCTGCCGACAGCCTTCAGCGAGCACCCAGTCGCCCAACCGCAAGATTAAATCCGATTCTTGCGCGATCGGGATGAACTCCGCAGGGCCAATCGTTCCGAGTGTCGGATTATTCCATCGCAACAAAGCCTCGACCGCCGTGATCTGGCCGTTGACCAGCGAAACGATCGGCTGATAGTGGAGGGAAAGCTGATCGGTTCCGACCGCTGTTCTCAGCTCATTCTCGACTTGCAAGCGGCGCGCCACCTGCGTGTGCATCGCGTCTGTGAAGACAATGTGACGAGCGCGGCCAGCACGTTTAGCTTCATACATCGCCGTATCGGCATCTCGTAAAATATCCTCAGCTCGAGAATAGATCGACGGACCAAGCACGACGCCAATGCTGGCGGTCGAACAGAATTGATGCTGCCCTAACTGATAGGGTTCTGCCAAGCTGTGCTGTAGCTGCGCTGCAATCGCGTCCGCATCTGATGGTTGCCGGAGATCCTCCACAACCAAAACAAATTCATCTCCGCCCAGTCGAGCAACAATACTCACGCGATGCGAACCTGTCGACTCGATGCATGCAACCTCGCTGCGGAGTCGGTTGGCAATTTGCCGTAGCAACTCATCACCGACATCGTGACCCCAGCTATCGTTTACAGATTTAAAACGATCAAAATCCAGAAACATGCATGTGAACAACTTTCGCTGATTTTTCGATCGTTCGATCGCACTACTCAAGCGATTTAGCAACAAGACTCGATTGGGTAGCCCCGTCAAAGTGTCAGTAACCGCTGCCGACGCTAGTTTATCTTCGTAGCGCTTTTGATGCGTAATGTCCTTGGCGATTCCGAGGTAGCCGATGATCTGATTGGCTTCGTTTCGTAGGGCTGTGATCCCCAACATCACTGGCACGTGCGATCCGTCCTTGCGGACATAAGTCCAATGATGTTCATTGGGTAGGTCGTAACGTGATTTACAGACGAAGACTTCGAAACCCGGCTCCAACTGGATCCCCAACTCTGCGCCAAAATCAGTCGCGCGAGTTACGACCTCCGACTCTAGGTGGAAGACTGCTGGTGTATAACGATCGACTAAATCCCTGGCCTCGTATCCCAACAACTTTTCAGCCGCAGGATTAAAGTTAGTAATGATGCCCTCGGAGGTGGTCGAAATAATGGCGTAAGCGGCATGTTCCAAAATCGCTCGCTGCAATGCAAGCGTTTTCGCATTTTCAGCCTCGGCAGCAAGTAGCCCAGTTATATCTTCAATGCTGCCTACATATTCGACCTCATCAGAGTGTTCCAAGTTAACTCTACGCACGTTGAGGCGAACATAGCGCACGTCGCCCTTGGAGCGAAGAATACGGAATTCCGTATGAAAGGGTGACCCGGTTCGCGCGGCTTCAGCCCACATTGTCATGACATCAGCGACGTCATCACGATGGATACCTTGCAGCCATTCGCTGCCGAGGCTCTCGTGCAACGTCACACCCCAGATCTTTTGCCAAGCAGTATTGGTGTAGATATTCCTGCCGCGCGCATCGCTTTTGAAGATGCCGATGGGAGCGAGATCAGCAATGGACTGCGGTTGCCGATCGCAAAATTTGTGGTGGGTTGGTTTCTCAGTTGATGCGGAAGATGTGCGCGTACCCATCTCCCTGGCATCAGGTGATTTGCACTGACATGCGTCGAGGTTCACTTCTATTGTGTTTGACATGCTCGATTTCGCAACCTATCGCTCCATTCACAAGTCGCACGGACCGTAGAGTCTGTGGCGAATGCACCGCGAATCCCCAGATTTGAAAGTACCTAGAACCTAGGTTGCAAATAAGCATGCATGACTGATCCACAATGTCGTGTTGCGGTAACAGTGAGCTTAGAATTAGGATTTTATCCATTTTTCCGATTTTGACGCCCAACAAGTGGCGCCTAGTTCATTGCACCGATCAGGATCATGAAGGCGATGAAAACGAAGTAGCCACCTCCGCATAGGAGATAAATGATCACATTGATCATGCCCAGATAATAGCCAGCTTGCATCAAGCCTTTATTGGCGGGGTCGACTAACCCGAGACGGATATCATTCAGGCCGGAGTGGCCCATGATCCA
>JANLQO010000066.1:0-4996 GCA_031367855.1 Planctomycetia bacterium
GCCTTTTTCAATTGCCTTTTCGCTATAACTAGCCGACTTTTCGGGATCGCCCACCAATTCGAGCAGCAGCGAACTGATCCGTCCGAACGAGTTGGCGAGCGAGGCGCTAATCATGAACGGTTTGAGTTTGGGCGAAGTCGCGTTGGACTCCAAGTAAATTCGGCAGTCCAGGGCTTTTTCATAGTGTGAGAAGGCGATCTTCTCGTCAGCAAGCTGTTTCTTGCAAACATCACCGAGACCATCATGCGTGAGAGCCACATTCCATTGGACCAAATCGTTTTCTGGCGTATTCTTGAGTTTCTCGAAAATTGCGAGAGCCTTGATGTATTGTTCGCGGGCACCATCGGCCTTGCCGGCTCGCAGCAAGATATCTCCCATTCGCTGATGCGCCGCGCCAATCGTTCGGTCAGCGAAATTGGCAGTCTCCGCCGAAAGTGAGACCTTTTCGAGTCCGCCCATGGCGAGATCGAGCACATTTTGACGAAGTTCGTTTAATTCGGATCGGTCGCGGAGTTGTTCCTCAACTTGTGTTACTACGCTGTTGAGTGTATCCAGCGCCAACTGCCGTTGTGTACCGGCAATCGTTGCGTTTTCGTCGGCCACTTTCTTCGCCGCTTCGGCTTCGCCTTGGGCGACCAGGGCTTGGGTTTCAGCGGTTCTCGCCTTTTGAGCGCTCTCCTCGGCCGCCGCTCGGGCTTCGACGGCATTTTTGCGCTGCTCGTTAATCAATACTGCCGCGATGGGTCCACCCACCATAAGCATTACGCCCAACAGCGATACGGCCCCAACCAAAGACGCGACCCGCGGATTGCGACGGCACCACCGCCAAACCCGCTCCGGCGCACCGACCGGCCGCGCGAGAATCGGTTCACCCTTGCGGAAACGCTCTAGGTCACTGGCCAACTCCTCGGCTGTAGCGTATCGTTTCGAGGTTTCCTTCTGCAGGCACTTCAGGCAGATGATCTCGATATCGCGAGGCAGCTTGGGTTGCATCCGCGACGGCGGCACCGGTTCGGTCCGTATAACCATCATCACGGTTTCGAGGGCCGTTGGTCCCATAAATGGTGGCCGTCCGGTGAGCAGCGCATAAATGATCGAGCCTAATGCATAGGTATCCGCCGCTGGTCCAACATCGCGCTCGCCGCGAGCCTGCTCGGGGGCCATAAAGCTTGGAGTTCCCATGATCGTCCCCGTGCGGGTTTGACCAGAGTCCCCTTCAAGCCGCTTGACGAGTCCAAAGTCGGTGACTTTGGGTATGCCGTCGGAAGTCAAAAGTATATTAGCTGGCTTCAGGTCGCGATGGACGATTCCCAAAGTGTGCGCGTAGTGCATCGCTCGCGCTAACTGCTCGACAATCTCGGCAGTCCTCTGGGCCGTTTGGGGTTGTTGCGCGATGATCTGATCGAGTGGTTTTCCGTCGATGTATTCCAAGGCGAAGTAGGGCATTCCATCTCGTTCGCCTACATCGTAGATTTGAACGATGTTCGGATGCTTTAGGGTTGCGACTGCTTCCGCTTCCGCGCGAAATCGATTTAGTTGTTCCGGCCCGGCGTGACCTCCCGCCAGGATCATCTTCAGCGCGACCAGGCGATTCAGGCCCCGCTGCCGAGCGCGATACACAACGCCCATACCCCCACGACCAAGTTCATCCAAGATCTGGAAACCCTCGACTTTCGGCATGTCGCTCGCGAACGGTTCCGCCCTGCCCGCCGGATCCCAAGTGAAATGCCGGCTATCGCCAGAGTGCGTCGATTCGGAAGTTGGAGCTATCGTGGCATCCAGATGCAATCCGGTAATATTAAAGTCGATCGTAATATCGCGTTGAGTTTCGGCCGGCGGCTCACCTGACGGTGAATGATCGCTCGTTATGTCACTTTTTCGCGTGGATACTGCGGAAGCGTCTATTTGAGCGGGTTCGTCTATTTGAGTAGTGATATCGCTTTCAACGCTATTGTGAACTAGTGTTGTATCGGCCCGATTTTCCGACGATCTTCTTGATGTATCGCGCTGATCGGAAACGCGCACAAGTCGCTCAAGGGCGCTTCGCAATTCGGCCTGTTGAGCATGGGGTGCTTGATTGACATATTCATCGACCGCCGGTCGTTGGTTATTTCGGCCAGCAGCTTCTAATTCAGCCAAGAATCGCTCTGCGATTTCACGGGATTGTTTCTCAAGTGACTTGAGAATCGACTTATTTTCATAACCGGTCGATTTGGCCATGTTTGAACTCACACACCATGTCGCGGGACAGCATCGCAATAACTACATTTATGTTCCGAGTTTATTCCTAGGACTGTTTCGTCTATCGTAATCCGAGCGAGAGAATCGATTAATGCATTTCGCAAATGGGCTTTTATTCGAAAAGCCCGCGTTAACACGTTCTTTCAGGGAAACGACGGATTGCCGCAGCCCGGTTCCTTTTGATGGCACGTTCAGGACCATCGATCAATATCTTGTTGCGTCTCAGCGCTTGCGCGATCCAAGAGTATGTCAGCCAGCGTGCCTGCCTCTGCATCAATATTAGCAAAGAACCAATCGACTCCGGCACCACCCGTAAGATAATCCACTGAGAAATCGTCGAAAACCGTATTGTTGGCCGAGCCCAACAAGTTTGATTTGAGGAACGCATTTCCATTCTTACGATCATTCCACGTTGTCCCGACCGGTGTTCCCAGCAAGTTGGCTTTTCGCTGGGCTTGGCTTAGACTGCTCGCCCATTCACTGATCATTGCTTCCACGGCCATACGGCGTTGGTCAAAACTGAGCGGCGGGGTGTTGTTGTAGCTGCTATCGTAAAGCGTATAGCCGGCGATCAAAATGTCTTCATTTCCATCGCCTGAAATCCGATCACTGCCCAATCCACCAATCAGGATATCGCGGCCTTCACCACCAAAAATATTATCGTCACCTTCATCGCCGAAAACGACGTCGTTCCCTGCACCTGCTTTGATTGTGTCGTTGCCAAGGCCACCCCAGATCGTCGCGTCGATTGTCAACGTGCTGGCCAGTGTGATGGTGTCGTTACCGCCATGACCAAACACCAAAATACGACTAACGTCGCCCACAGGCGTGCTGCGATATCGAACAGAGTCCAGTCGATTGTTGACTTTCACATTGACGAAATCGCCGACCTGATCGCGGACTTCAAGCGTGTCATCGCTTTGCCCTCCAACCACGACTAGAATGGCTTTACCGGCTACGGTCGCCAGTGGATCAGTTAAGACGGCCCAACCTTGAACCACCAGCGAAGCGGTGGCGAGAGAACTGGCCAGCCCACGCGCGTCAGTAGCAATGGCGGTGATCGTAAATGCTCCCGAAGAAGAAACCGTGTTGTATTGATGGCCGAACGTTGTGCTGGCTCCGCCCGTTACTGTCGAACTCGTTCCGTCTCCCCATTGAATAACGTAAGTGAACAAACCACCCTGATCGACAGCATCGGGATCCGTTGCGGTCAATATAAGATTGGTTGTGGTCAAGAACACGCTTTCCGCTGGTGGGCTCAGAACCAAACTTGGCTTGCTATTTGCCGTCGCCCCGACGCCGAGCGACGTGGAAACCATACGCGAGCCGCCATCTTCATCGGATACGGTTAACTCGATGCGGTAAGTGTCGGCAATCGTCGGCGTAAAGCTAAAGTTCACGCCTGTGCCGGTAAACGAAGCGGACGAATTGTTCGTCCTAAAAACGTTCCATACAAAAGTCAGTGTGTCATTGGCCCCGGCTGGGTCGGTTGCACTGCCAACCAAGTTGATAGACAATCCAGTGCGAACTGGGTTGCTGATCGACACAATTGTCGGTGTCGGCGCAACATTGACGACATTGACGGTCGCTTGGTAGTCGGTGAAACCACCGTCCTTGTCCAATACGCGGGCATACACAACGAAAGTTCCATTGTCACCGAACTGCATATCCTGGTAGTTAGTCGACGTGCTGGTTGCGTAGTTCGAAGCGTTACGTGCTGCCGCGTTGAGTGAGAAATAGAATCTTAAAGAGGATGTTTCCGCATTGGAAACGTCTGCGGCACCCGTCAAACTGACAATTGTGGAACTACCTTCGGGGATCGTGACGGTTGGGCTGATTGTCGCCGTTGGCGCTACATTCTCCACGACGATCGTCGTTTGATAGTCGGTCAGCCCGCCGTCTTTATCCATGACTCGCATGTAAACGACGTAGGTTCCATCGTCCGTATAACGAATTGATTGGCTTGTCGTTGTAGTACTGCTTGCGTAGGTCGCCGCGTTGCGAGTTGCGGCGCTTGTCGCAAAGAAGTATCGCAGCGATCCCGCATCGACGCTGGAGGCATCCGCACCAGTCATCGTAACTGTGACCAAATTGCCCTCCAGACTCGTGCCCGGAGCGCTAATTGTTGCCGTCGGCGCGACATTGCTTACCGTGATCGTCGTTTGGTAGTCTGTGAATCCGCCATCCTTGTCGATCACTCGAGCGTAAACTACGAAAGACCCGTTATCGTTGAACGCGATCAATTGGCTGGTCGTTGCACTGCTGCTGGCGTACGTCGACGCATTGCGCGTCGCCGCTACAGTCGAGAAGAAATAACGCAGCGATCCCGCATCGACACTCGAAGCATCCGCTCCACCGGTCAAGCTGACCGTGGTCGAACCACCTTCGGAAATCGTCACCGGAGCACTTATTACTGCCGTCGGTGCGATATTGCCTACCGTGACCGTCGTTTGATAGTCTGTGAATCCGCCATCCTTGTCGATCACTCGAGCGTAAACGACGAAAGTTCCGTTATCGTTGAACGCGATCAATTGGCTATTAGCTGCATTGCTGCTGGCGTACGTCGAAGCGTTGCGCGTCGCTGCTACTGTGGAGAAGAAATAACGCAGCGATCCCGCATCGACGCTCGAAGCATCCGCTCCACCGGTCAAGCTGACCGTGGTCGAACCGCCCTCGGAAATCGTCACCGGCGCACTTATTACTGCCGTCGGTGCGACATTGTCCACCGTGATCATCGTTTGATAGTCTGTGAATC
>JANLQO010000132.1:0-10980 GCA_031367855.1 Planctomycetia bacterium
CTCTCCGAGACTCGCAATAACCGCGATAAAATCGCGGTGCCCGTCTCGGAGAGACGGGCCTACGTATCCCCCAGCGGTATGCCGCGTCCGAGGACCCGTAAAGGATCGCGCTACGCCAGAATAGCGCGGATCACTTGTCCATGCACGTCCGTCAGCCTTCGTTCGATGCCGTTGTGATAATAAGTCAAGCGTTCATGATCCATTCCGAGCAAATGCAAAATGGTCGCGTGAAAATCATAGACAGTCGTGACGTTCTCAATCGCCTTGTAGCCGAATTCGTCGGTCGCGCCGTAAGTGAACGGCGCTTTGACTCCAGCACCAGCTAACCAAGCGGTAAATCCTGCCGGATTGTGATCGCGCCCGCTCGCGCCGGCTTGAAATGTCGGCATCCGACCGAACTCCGTGCACCACACCACCAATGTATCTTTTAGCAAGCCGCGTTGCTTCAAATCCCGCAGCAACGCCGCAGTCGGCTGGTCGAGCACCGGCCCGTGCTTGCTATACTGTTCATGCAATTGCTTGTGCCCATCCCAATTGCTGACGCCTTCGCCGCCGGTTTGATACGCACCATTGAACAACTGCACAAAGCGAACCCCCTTTTCGATCAAGCGTCTCGCGAGAATACAATTGCGAGCGTACTTGGCTTTCAAATCGTTGGATGCGTCATCCGCTCCATACAGCGCCAGCGTATCCGCAGTCTCCGTGGCCAAGTTCGTAACCTCCGGAATGCTTAACTGCATACGTGCCGCCAGTTCATAGCTGGAAATTCTGGCTGCTAACTCGCTGTCGCCCGGAAAATTCTCCAAATGCCGCTGGTTCATTCGTTGTAGAAACTCGCGCGTTGCATCGTCATTGGCAACGGTCAAATCCGCTGGACGATCGAGATTGCGCAGCGGTTTGGTCGCATTGAAATCGGTCCCCTGAAACGCGGCAGGCAAGAATCCACAGCCCCAATTGTTGACACTCGATTGCGGAGTTCCTCGTGGATCAGGAATCGCAACGTACGCGGGCAATTCTTGATTCTCGGTTCCCAATGCCCATGTAACCCACGCTCCAACACTCGGAAAGCCATCCAGCGTAAAACCCGTCGACATGAAATTCTCACCCGGCCCGTGCGTATTAGTCTTGCCCGTCAGCGAATGGATGAAACACATTTCGTCGGCCAACTCGCCAAGCATCGGCACCAAATCGGAAACCATCTTGCCGCACTGGCCACGCGGCTTAAATTCCCAAGGGCTTTTGGTTAGGTTGCCTTGCTTGCCTTGGAACGTCAGCAAACCGTCGGCACCTGGCATCGGTTCCCCATGGCGTTTGATCAACTCCGGTTTGTAGTCAAAAGTGTCCAGTTGACTGCACGCACCGGCACAGAAGATCAGCAAAACGTTTTTGGCTTTTGCAGGAAAGTGCGGTTCCCGCGCTGCAAACGGCAAGGCGGGGTTAATTCGAGGGCGTAGTGGCGACTTGTCATCCGCCAGCAAACCATCATCTTGCAATAAACTCGCCAGTGCAATTCCACTGAGTCCCTGCGCGGTATGCCCTAGAAAACTGCGACGATCAAGCACGGCTGGATACGAACGCCTCATAGTTACGCTGCCATGTAAAGACTAAGGAATGAACACAAACTCATTGGCATTGAACAGCGCGCGAGCGAACTGCACCCAACCCTGTTTATTAATAAACTGCTTCGCATCCTGCAACTCGGCCGCATCGCATTGACGCCCAAAACAAACTTCATAAGACCACACAATCTGCGCCTCAAGAAACTCTCGCTCGCGCTGCATTCGCTCGGCAAATAGTTCCGCTTGCTGCAATACAAAACGGCTATTCAGCAAGTTCAATGCCTGTAACGGCGTGGTCGAACGACTACGCCGAGGCGTCACTTGGCTGCCATCGGGACAATCGAAAACCCCGAAAATCGAGTCCTTTTCCATCCGGACTTTGGTCATATAAACCATCCGCCGCCAATCGGTTGGCCCATAGTCCTTCTTTGGAAAATAGTGCCGCACGTTTTCCAACTCCACTTCGAACGCACTGAATCCGGGACCACCACTCTGCAAATCCAGCTTGCCTGTCGAAGCCAAAATGCAGTCGCGAATCCCTTCTGCTTCAAGCCGTCGAGTGGGAAATCGCCATATCAAGCGTGAACTGGCATCAACGGCCATCGCATCTTCGCGGGGACGGCTATCTTGCTGCCAAGTCTTCGACATCAGGATCAATCGATGTAACTCTTTGATCGACCACCCCGAGTCGATAAACTCGCAGGCCAACCAGTCGAGCAACTCTGGATGAGTCGGCAGCGTTCCATTAGCTCCAAAATCCGATGGCGTATCAACCAAACCGATGCCAAAGTGAAACTGCCATAGTCGATTGACCATCACGCGCGCCGTCAACGGATTATCGCGACTGGTGATCCAATTAGCCAATTCCAGACGCCGCCGTTGCTCAGGTGCATCTGCTTGTAATTTCAGCGAAGTCAACGATTCAATCGCTCCCGGATTAACAACCTCACGCGGCGCGGTCGGATCGCCGCGATATAGGCGATGCGTATCGGCGGGCTGCACAAATTTTCCCGCATAGACGTTGGAGGAACTCAACAGTTGCCGCCGACTGTCTTCCAGCGCTTGCATTTTTGCCACCGAATTGCGCACCGCCTGCGCTTCGGCTGCAGACAAGCCCTCCAAATCATAATGTGTGATCGCCGTCTTATCCTTCACCAACGGCAGGCGGTCTGCGGAACTCGCCGCGAGCGTCCAGTTCATCCCGTCGGCCGATAACTCAATGCGATAATCCGTGGCCACACGATCCGTGAACTGTCCCTGGCGATCACGTCCCCACACAATGCGATCTACGTGAGCTGGCTTCGCAAACTCGATCTGCGCCCAGCTGCCGGAAGCTCCACTTGCAATCCAACTCCGCGAGTTCCCAAACTGACCATCATTGAGATGCTCCAGCTTATGCAAAGGATGCTCAAAATTGCCTGACGAAGTCGATTTCGCACCACTGGACGCCAAGGCAACGTTTTCGTCGCCAGCAAACACTTGAAGTTCGTCGATGCAGGGTTCGGAGGCATTGGTAGCGTTGATAGTAAACCGAATGAATTTAGCGGCAAATTTAGCCTGCGGTGCAATCGGCTCAACGTTTTCCACTGAGCTGACCGGATCTCGCGTCCCCCGATGTTTGGCGTAGTTCGCCAAATCGCTGCGAAGTTGTTGGATCTGCTGTGCGAGCTCCTCGGCTTGGGCTTTCTTTGCAGAACTAAGCGGCAGCTCTTTCTCCGCGTGTTCAACACCAGCAAACACAGCTTGTAGGGCGTAATAATCCGTCTGCAAGATCGGATCAAACTTGTGATTATGACAGCGGGCGCATCCCGTTGTTAAACCCAAGAAGGCAGTGCCAGTTGCATTTACAATGTCCGCCAATTCATCCTGACGCTGCATCAACCCTAGCAGCGGATCTTGGCCTTTAACGATATCATTCGGACCGGCCACCAAGAACCCGGTCCCCATCGGCTCACCCAGCGCATCGCCAGCAATCTGCTCGCGCACGAATTGATCGTAGGGTTTATCGACATTGAAGGCATGAATTACCCAATCGCGATAAGGATATGCATTCGGGCGCTCGCGATTCGTCTCAAAACCATTCGTTTCACCAAACCGAACCAGATCTAGCCAATGAGTCGCAAGTCGCTCGCCGTAACGTGGACTCTCGAGAACTCGCTCAACCAACCTTGCCCAAGCGTCCGAGCGGTCGTCCTGGATGAACGCTTCAACCTCGTGTGGCTTGGGCGGCAAACCATGCATGACCAAGTAGAGTCGACGTATCAAGCGACGCTTGTCGGCGAGGGGCGACAGCCTTAAGTTAGCTTGACGCAGTCGACTTAGTATAAACCCATCGATCGCCTGACAACCATCAAGCTCTGGTGCCTTAGGTCGACGGAGCGGTTGAAACGACCAGTGATCCAACTTCTTTTTCGAAAGTTCTTCGCGGGCTGCTACCCACAGCGATGCGTCCTCAATCCAAGCGCGCAGTGCAGCGACCTTTTCCGGCGGCAGCGGCTGAGCGTCTGGCGGCATACGCAACTTGTCATTCACATTCGTAATCCGCTCAATCAGGTGACTGCGAGCACCACTTCCAGGCACGATCACGGGTTCGCCAGAATCACCGCCACGCAGCGCGAAAACCAGCGTATCCAAACGCAGCTTCGACTCTTGGACTTCAGGCCCATGGCAGTCAATGCAGTGTTCTTTCAAAATCGGCAGGATTTCGGCTTCGTAATTCACGTCGGCCAGGGCGATGCGCGACGACGCAGCCAACAGGCAAAGGAAAGCAAAATGAAATAAACGAACGCTCATTGGCGGGCTTCTCCAGCAAATCTGGCTGGTCGGTTTGTGAGGTGGGAGTGCCTGCTATTGTAACTAAAACCTTGCTCGAGTAATTCTCCCAAATTAGATGTGATCTGCTAAGTTATACGGTTTTGAACCATTTTCGATCTCACTGCTACAGAAGTTGCACCATGACTGACCAGCCGCAGCAAGATGACGATGCAGTCGACTCCCCACAGGCATTCGGCAATTGGTTCGCAGCGAACCGCGCGCATTTGTTGATCCTACTTCAACAGAAAGCTAGCTCGAAACTGCTGAGCAAAATTGAATCGGACGATCTGCTGCAAGACGCCGCCTCCCGAGCCGTGAAGAGCGTCGTCGGCATGAAGCTGGCTGCATGCGAAGTATTGCCGTGGTTTCTTCAGGTGCTGACCCATACCATCGTCGATGCGCATCGTCACCATTTCGGAGCTCAGAAGCGCGATGCCGCTCGCGAATTCTCCGCTGATGCGAACCTGCCCGACCAAAACGGACAACCTGGACAACTCGCCGATCTGCTGGCGGCCAGCATCACGAGTCCTAGCCAAGCTTTCTCCCAGCATGTGCGGCTGAGCCGCATGCAAGAAGCGCTCGACCAATTGCCAGCAGAAGCGCGTCAAGCAATCCACTGGCGGTTCATGGAAAGTCTCTCAAGCCAAGAAATCGCCGCGCGTCTCAATAAATCGGACGGAGCTGTACGCGTGTTGCTCTCACGTACCCTCAAGAAACTCGAAGACTTGCTCAACGATGTTCGCCCTTCGACCTGATGCAACGGAGATGTCATCTTGGTGTGGCATAGGCATCCGCCTTGTGCAAGGTTTCTTTAGCGTTTTCGAGCATACGGTTGGTATCATCCTGGATTTTCTCCGTTCGCACTTCCACTCCAGCGCGATTTCCGCTGAAATCAAACACCAACCATCCGCCCAGCGCCAATAGCAATACGATCAACACAAATACGAGTAAAGCACGCATCGACTTACCCCTCCAATCGGTCAAACAGCATCCAGACTTCACTGCTAGGAGTGAATAGCAAATAGGATGCCGTTCCCAGTGCGATACAGAAGCCGAAGTTCTATTCGAAGCATCCAGGGAAGCGGCCTTCCGTATAGTGGCGACGCTGGGAAGTATTCTGCAATTCGGTACTGGGGCCTTGTGAGCCGTTGGCGTTAGCCTGGATTATTTATGGCGCGTAGCTACGTTCGCCAGAACGTGGTGAACCGCTTTGAGTTACAGCCACGTTCTGGCGAACGTAGCTACGACAGTCTGTTTTTTCAAGTTTCGACGTAACTCGTCGCGTGATATTCGTTTACGTAAAATATTGATCAGGACTAACGCCGTGGGCTCACAAAAACGAAAGCCTCTACGCGCCATTTAGTTCATTTATCTTGGGAATAGATTTGGCAAGCGTATGCGGCAATCGTAACTGCAGCGGAATACGACTGCCCTTGTGCTGCACTCGCTTCGGCTTCAATGTCCAAAGCGTGAATCTCGTCGAGTTGGTGGTTGTAGAGCTTTGCGTCGCTGTTAAATCTCAACTTCCACAACCCTGGTCCGGGCAGACCGATACGATAGTCTCGCTTCTCACCTTCCGCGAAATTCATCAGCACCAGTACATCATCGCCGGCACCCCCCTCCTTCCAGCGGCGAAATGCGATCAGTTTTTGAGCGTCGTCGACGTGAAAGACGTCGACATGCTGACCACTCAAGCCTGCAGTGACCCCATCGCGATTAAGTCGAAGTCTGACCAGGTCGGTGTACATCGCGATGATCCCCTCATATTCTTCACTCCGCGACCAATCAATTGGCCGACTATCATCAAACCATTTGTCGCGAAGAAACTCTTGTCCTTGGAACAGCATGGGAATACCAGGCGCCGTAAAGACGAGTGCCGCGCCCAGGGTCGAGCGTTTAATAGCGTAACGTCCGGGCTGCTCACTAGGATCAATCTCGGACACGACGCGTTGTTTACCGTTAGCTACTTCGTCGTGCGATTCTGTGTAGACAACTCGCTCAAACACATCGACATTGTACTTGTGACAGATTGCGTCTCGAACTTCAATCATGGATCGATTTTGGTCATCGATTTCAATGATCGCTTTGCGAATAGGATGAACAAACCCCGCATCCCACTGCGCACTAAAGTTTGCACCTCCCAACTCGGCGTTTTGCGTCATAATCGCTTTGTCGCGCAAGTCCTCAGCGATACTTAGCTTCCCGGGATAGCGCCGTTGCATTTCGACGTTGATCCATTGTGCGAGACTAAATCCTTCCCCAATGGCGTTGCTTTCGTCACCGTCGACACTACGCATGTAGAGCGTCATGTCGTATCGCAAACCATCGGCACGATATTCCTCCAGCCACATCATGGCGTTGTCGAAAATGTATTGCCTCACTTCATTCCGACCGTAGTCGGGTCGTGTATCGCCCCACGGCGTAGTGGATCGCCAATCGTTATAAAAGTAGATGCCGCCTTTTCCATTTTCACTCCAGCCGTCAAATTGCCAAAGGTTGAGATCAGATGGACCAAAATGATTGTAAACGACGTCGATGACGACGGCGATGCCGAGATGATGCGCGGCTTTAATGAAGCGTTTTAGCCCATCGGGGCCTCCATATGCTGTCTCAACGGCGTAAGGATGCGCCGGGTTATAACCCCATGAATAATCGCCTGCGAATTCTGCCAAGGGCATTAGTTCGACCACGTTAATGCCTAGATCGCGGAGATAGGGCAACCGCTCGATAGCGGAATCGAAAGTCCCCACACCCTCCTTGGCGTTGAATGTCCCGATATGCATTTCATAGATCACGACCTCATTCCATGCGGGCATCTGAAAATTGTCTTTTTCCCAATCAAAATTGAGATCAACAATTACTCCATTGCCCACAGAATTCGTAACTTGTCGCGCCCGCGGATCGATACGCTCGAATTGCTTATCCCCGTTTCTTAGGATGAATTTGTACTCATCACCAGGCTTGGCATTGGATACTTCGATATGCCAATTGCCTTGTTCGTCTCGTTCTAAAGGATGGACTTCGGGTTTCCATTCGTTAAAGGATCCAACAACTGAAACGGATTCAGCAAAGGGGGCCCAAACGCCGAACAACACACGCGATTCATGACTTAGTGCTCCCAGACATGTAGAGTTCTTTTGAGCGACTACTGTGGACATTTTGTTCCTCACTTCGATTACAAATTAGCGTTGAAGTCAATTTAAGCGCTTCTTCGATGCACTCGGTGCACTGACTGCGCTCTAGCAATTCCCATGCCCTGAGCGCCAAACGGACGCATTGGTCGTTTTTCACTCAGGCGATGCTCGCTCGCCGCGCTAACTACGAAACAGCTCACCCGTTTTGAGATGCTCCGCATTCAGCACGTGCCGTTCCGCATGCAAAAACACTTCCAGCGAGAAGAATTTGACCGCTGATGTCCTAACACGGCGCGTCACTTGCGAAGGCTAGGAGGCGCATTTACAGCATTACGGTGGCGAATCTTAGTTTTCTAGGCGGTCCATATGGCAAGACGATCTGAACTGGCAACGTTGAACTCTGTGGCGTTATTGCTGGGAGGCACCTTAATCGTCACTGCGCTGTATTTTGCCAAGGAGGTGTTCGTCCCACTGACACTCGCCATACTTCTTTCGTTCCTCCTAAGTCCGCTTGTAAACCGCACACAACGCTTGGGAGTCGGCAACGTTTGGGCAGTGTTAGTCACCGCCGTCTTCGTGTTTGTACTTTTAGCCGGCGCACTAACGTTTGTTGGCAGAGAATTGACCGCACTTGTTTCAGAGCTGCCCCATTACAAAGCCGAACTGGTTTCGAAGGCACGCGGATTGGCTGGATTGCGGTCGGGTATGGGCGGCAGCTTTGACGAGATTGCCAAGGAAGTCTCGGCCGCCATCGACGAGAGCAGCAAAAAAGAGCCAAGCAAACCGGTAGAACCAAAAGGTGAAAGTCCTGATCCAAGTTTGGTGCCGAGAAACTCGTTTGAGAGGTTTGCGAGTGCATTGTTTCCAACGGAAAAGAAGGCTGCCACGCCAGCTTCACACGACGGCAAATCGCCGAAAACACCGCTTTACATCACGAATGTCAATGTGGACACTCCAGTGATGTCGTGGGCAAGCACGGTCGGAACCATCCTGGGACCGCTAGGAACAGCGGGCTTGGTAACGGTGTTTGTATTGTTCCTGCTAATTTATCGCGACGATATGCGAGACCGCATCATTACCGTGATTAGCCAGGGGGACTACGTAACCACCACAGAAGCCCTGGACGAAGTGTCGGAGCGAATCAGCAAGTATTTGGTCGCACAAACGATTGTCAATGTAGTCTATGGTTTTACTTTCGGTTTTGGGTTGTATCTAATCGGACGCGGTTTTGCCCAAGATGGAAATTTCCCAAACTTTGCGCTTTGGGGCGCCATGGCAACGCTTCTTCGATTCGTGCCCTACATCGGCCCAGTAGTAGCCGCGGCAATTCCTATTCTGCTTTCGATCGCCGTCTTTCCGGGCTACTCGGTGACCGTATCGGTAATAACTCTCATCGTGGTAATTGAGTTGGCTTGCAATAACATCCTCGAGCCTTGGCTTTATGGAGCCAGCACGGGATTATCCTCCGTAGCGATCATTCTCTCCGCCGTATTCTGGGGCTGGCTATGGGGACCCGTCGGCTTGCTCCTATCGACCCCCTTGACTGTTTGCTTGGTGGTTCTAGGCAGGTATGTACCACGCTTTCGCATCTTTTCAACTCTGCTGGGTGAAAAAGTGGATATCCCTCCTGCGTTGCGATTTTATGAACGCCTGCTGTCCAGCAACCAACTGCGATCCATTGAAATGATGGAGGCCTATATCAAAACAAACGATTCCATGAAAGCGATCGATGAGGTATTAACGCCAGCCCTGCGGCGAGCCCGAGTCGACCATTCGCAACAACTGCTGAGCGCCAAAGAGGCAGCGGAACTTCTAACCAACGTCGAACATGTCATAGACAAAGTATCTTGGACCAAAAGCGCACCGGCAGAATCCCATGCTTCTGATGCAATATTGCAAATCAATGCGGAAGCAGGCGAGAGTGAAACTCCCCGATTGAGAGTCCTAGGTGTGCCCGCACACCATGCTAGCGAAGAACTGTTACTCAAAGCCGTCTCGCTCGCCGATCCTTTATTAGAAATGTCCGTTATTGGAAGCAGTGAGCTACCGGATACCGTCGCCGCAGCCGTGACAGACCAATGCCCCGCTGTCGTCCTGATCGCTGTCCTCCCTGAGGGTGGATTTCAGCAAGCAAGGTATCTATGTAGCTCGCTACGTCGAAATCGATTTAGGGGCACCATCATTGTTTGTTGTCATGGCAAGTTCCGCAACTACGATCGCTTGTTTGTGAAGTTTAGAAAGGCTGGAGCCAATTTCTTGACAACCAACATGACGCAAACAGCGCTCAAACTCCATTCACTCAAGCCACGCGTGTCGTTGAAGAAGCCAGAGCAGGTTGGCATTGAAGTTGCTTCGTGACCTGCGTGCAGTCGAATTCTTGTTGCACCACCCATCGAAGTCTCACCATCGAAGTCTCATTGAAGAAACTAACGGTCCGCTTTTTTTTAGGCGAAAGCTCATTGCATGGCAACCATACTTGTGGCTGAAGATAACGCAGATATGCGCGAACTCTTGAAAATTCAACTCGCGAAGCACGGATTCGCTTGCATTGAGGCGCTGAATGGAAACGAAGTGCTTGAAAAGCTAGGTTTCGATAAGGTCGATCTGATCTTGATGGATATGAACATGCCTGAGCTCGACGGTTGGCAAACAACCACAGCCATTCGCTTGAACGATGCCTTCGCTACGCTACCCATCATCGCCTTAACTGCCTATTCATTGGAAGGCGATCGAGCCCGAGCGAAGGCGGCGGGGTGCAATCAATTTCATTGCAAGCCTGTCGATTTCGATCTCCTGCTGTCGAACATTAATCTTTTGCTGCAACCCACCGCCGAAGAGTCAATCCCTCAGTTGCAGAACAACGCAGCCGAAAAAAGTTGAGCAACGGGGTACCAGCGCCGAAACTGAATGATGGCTTTCAGTGACTTCCTCGTGCAACTGAAGTCTATGCGAACCTCAAACCGCACACTTCGTGCGGGCTAAATCGCACTATTGCGCGCACTCTCTGTGTTTCTACCGGACTGTCCCAGCGGGCAATGTTGTTAGTCGGCGCTACGCAAGCGATTTGGGACTGAGCGTTAAAGTTGCCGAAACGCCGATTTATGCGTGATATGTTGCGGGAAAATACCTTGGATTGTCGTGCACCCGCGCGAAGCTTTCATCGGCGTCTCTACTGCAGTTTGGCCGGTACGATGATTGCTAAGTTGAATTTGGTCTGCGACTCGTCGAAACCAGCGAAAAGTAACGCCTTTAATCAAGCAATGATGGCTAGTCGCAAAACGACTCGGCCACGAATACCCATTTAACGAACGATTACCTAAACCATGGCAATCGACCATGAGAACCTACTTGTATCTTCGCTGTCGTTGGCCGACGCGTATCCGCACGAAGTCAATTCCAAGATCATTCGCATTGAAACGCATATTTCCTGGGTGTTCTTGACCGACGACTTCGCATACAAAATCAAAAAACCG
>JANLQO010000136.1:0-2447 GCA_031367855.1 Planctomycetia bacterium
CACGCAACCGGTGGATGCCCTGTTTCGCAACTTAGGTGTGTCGTGGCCGCGAGTGGATGTACCGGCTCGATTGGTTGAATCGGCCTTTAGTCAGGCGGTCGCTGTGGGTGACTTTGACAACGATGGATTCCAGGATATTTACATCAGCAATGTTTTCGCCAATACATTTTGGTGGAATTGTGGTGACGGTACTTTTATGGAAATATCCGACTATGCGGGCGTTGCGGATAAACGGTGGAGCAGCACAGCGGCCTGGGGCGACTTAGATAAAGATGGCGATCTTGATTTGTATGTGTGCAACTATTTGGTTTACGACCCCAAGCATCCGACGCCGTGCTTTGACGACAATGGTCGGGTGATGCTGTGCAACCCCTCCAAATTGGAGCCTTGGCCGGACGCCTGCTACATCAATCAGGGTGACGGTACGTTTACCGAGCAAGCCCGAGCACGAGGCTTGATTGGCCCCGGCAATCGCGCGCTTTCGGTGGCCATTGCAGATTTCAATAACGACAGTTGGCCGGATATCTATGTTGCTAACGACACGAATGACAACTTTCTCTTCATTAATCGCAAAGACGGCCACTTCGACGAGCAAGCCAAGTTATACGGCTGTGCGACAGACCACTTGGGAATGCCTCAAGGCAGTATGGGGCTGGCCGTCAATGATTTCGATCGCAATGGATATCTGGACATCTATTCGACGCACTACACGAATGAATCGAATACGCTGTACGCCAATTTCGGCAGCCATGGTTTTCAAGATGTCACTAGCCAAATGGGTCTTCATCGACCTACCTTGCAATACCTCGGTTTCGGGACCGTGATGCAAGATTTCGACCAAGATGGCCAGATGGAATTGTTTGTGGGAAACGGGCACGTAGTGACTGCCGAACACCAACCTAATCCGCGTATGAAGTCACAGTTATTCAGTTATGCAGGCGGGAAAAAATGGCGGGACGTCGGCCAATTCGCGGGAAGCTACTTTCAACAGCTGTGGATGGCGCGGGGTGTAGCCACGGCAGATTACGACAAAGATGGAGACCTGGATGTTTTGGTCCTAAATCTCGAAGATCGTGCGTGCTTGCTTCGAAATGATTCTCAGCGAGGGCACTGGCTAAGCCTCTCGTTTCTTGGTCATGAGAGCAATCGTTATGGAGTCGGCGTGCGCGTACTGTTGACGGCCGACGATAAGACCTACATTCAAGAAGTCTGCGGCGGAACGAGCTTTGCCGCAGCGCACGAGCCACTTCTCTCTTTTGGGCTCGGCCAGTTCAATGGCGAAGTGAATCTGAAGGTATTCTGGCCCAGCGGTAGGGTGCAAGAATTCGTACACTTCAGAACCGGACAGCATGTGGTGATCGATGAACGAGACACAGCGCAGTGATGTGCAAACGTAGGAGGCGGTTATGGGTAGAAGATTTTGGTCATTGGCACGAATTTGGGGAACGTTGTTGTTAGGGGCCTCCGTAGGCTGCCAACCCAGCTCGGAAGTCAAAAACAAGAACGCGTCCATGGCGGTGGGCGTGGGTCAACAGGCTGCGCAGCAGGCCTTTCAGCAGGGGGATTTTCAAGATTCGCTCAATATTTCCAAGCAATTGCTGAAGGACTCGCCCGGCACTGTGGCACTTCTCATGCTGGCAGGCGAGTCGGCCACGAAGTTAGAGCATTACTCGGAAGCACTCGATTTCTATCGTCGAGTTCCAGAATCGGCCGGTTTGCAGGCGGCGACGGCGCGCTGGGCGGCGGGCGAGATCCATTTCCACTTAGGGCAGCCGACCGCCTGTATCGAGTCTTTAGAAGCGAGTCTACGCATCAACCCTAAACTGACAGAGGCCCGCGAGCGTTTGGTCTGGATGTTGGGCGTATGTGGTCGACGTCGCGAACTGTTGCCACACTTGATGGCGCTCGTGCGAGCTAATCAAACTTCGGTTGAAACTCTTTTGGACCTCGGCAATCCCTGGACAGAAAATCAGAATTGGGCAGAAATTGAAAGGTTTACTAAGTCCGCTCCCGAAGACTTGCTGCCGAATCTGGTGTATGCCAAAAGACATCAAAACAACGGCGAACTCAAGCAGGCTGAATTGCTTTTGACAGCCCTCGAGCAACAGCAACCCCAGCTAGTCGCCGTACATATCCAATTGGGAAATCTATGGCTGTTAACCGATCCTCGCAAACTAGCCGATTGGCAGGCTGCACTTCCTCAAGCCGCAAATCAACAGGCCGATATCTGGTACATCCGCGGCCAGTGGCTCGAGAAACTTGGGGATACTCAGGGGGCCATTCGTTGCCTCTGTGAAGCGGTCAGTATCGATCTCAATCACTTCCTCGCCCAAGCGGCATTGGCAAAACTGCTCAATCAAATAGGCGAGTATGAAGCGGTTGAAGCGCTTACTAGGCGATCGGTCAACATTCAGCAGTTGAATCAGACGATCGATCGCGTGGGACGC
>JANLQO010000146.1:0-8681 GCA_031367855.1 Planctomycetia bacterium
GCCGCTTTGCATTTCGCACAGCTGAAAGCAGTTAGCATTCAAAGGGTTTTGGAAGATGGACTTCGAGCTGCTTCGCTGGGCGTGATTCTGACTGACTCGAATCGCCAGATAACCTACGTCAACGAGGGTTTCACGCGACTAACGGGTTACGGTCCCAAGCAGTTGTTGGGGCGAAATTGCGATGTCCTACAAGGCGCGAAATCGGATCCCACCACGATCCTCCAGATTAGGGATAACCTGAACGATGGCCGTCACTTCGATGGGGCAATCATCAACTATCGGCAAGACGGTACTACATTCTGGAATGGGCTGTTGATTGCGCCGATCTTTCACGAGGGAGGGGGGAATGTGGGATTCTTCGGTATTCAGCGTGACATCACCCCAACTAAGGAGATCGAGTTCGCTCTTCAGGACAGCGAACTTCGCTATCGGCAACTATTCGAGAACAATCCCCATCCCATGTGGGTTTATGACTTAGAGACGCTACGCTTCCTGGCTGTCAACCAGGCGGCGATTGAACACTATGGGTATAGCCGCGATGAATTCCTAGCCATGACTATTGGAGAAATTCGGCCGGCTGAAGACGTGCCCGCCTTGCAGGAGAACGTCGCCAGAGTTACTTCAGGGTTGGACAAAGCAGGAGTTTGGCGGCATCGAAACAAAGCAGGTGACATCATTCAAGTTGAGATTTCTTCGCATGTCACCGAGTTCGATGATCGTCGGGCTGAGTTAGTTTTGGCGTTCGACGTTACTGAGCGAATTCGTCTAGAGGAAAAAATCCACGCCACTCAGCTTCAGCTCGAAACTCTGATCAGTAATCTGCCAGGGATGGCGTATCGCTGCCAAAACGATGTCAACTGGACGATGTCGTATGTTAGCTCGGGATGCGAGGCAGTCACCGGATATCACCGTGGCGAGCTCGAGCACAATAAAGGAGTAACGTACGCTGACTTGGTCCACCCGGACGATCGTGAATGGCTGTGGAGTAAATGTCAGGCTTCGTTAGAGGCGCGGACTCCATGCACCAATACCTACCGCATTGTCGATAAGGCTGGCCAGATACGTTGGGTCATTGAGCGAGCTTCAGGTGTGTATAACGAAGATGGAAGCGTACAGTGCATTGATGGGTTCATTCAGGACATCACCGAAGCTAGGCGTATCGAAGAACAGGTGCGCGCATCACTGAGAGAAAAAGAAGCGATGCTAAAAGAGATTCATCATCGCGTTAAGAACAACCTGCAGATTGTGACTAGCCTGTTAAACTTGCAGGTCGGCAGTTCAACAGAGCCCTCTGCACTAAACGCCTTACGGGAAAGCCGAAACCGTATCCGATCCATGGCCTTGGTGCATGAAACACTCTATCAATCAGGCAATTTGGGAACGATCAACCTGTCCCAATACGTGGAAGCACTCTGCGGCAATCTATTTCGATCCTATGGGAACGATATGTCGCAAATTCACCTACAGCTTGATGTGTCGAAAACGTCACTTGATCTCGAGCGAGCAATTCCTTTTGGTCTCATTATCAACGAATTAGTCAGCAATGCACTCAAATACGCTTTCCCTGCTGGTCGAGCTGGCACGGTGCAAGTTACCTTCCACACTGAATCCGCAGGGCAATACACTTTGCGAGTCGCGGATGACGGAATCGGCCTACCCGCTGGGCTCGACTTGACGCAACTGAAGTCTCTCGGGCTCCAACTTGTACAAGACCTTATCCAACAGTTATCAGGCACATTAACGATAGCGCAAGGCCACAGCACAGAATTTTGCGTATCATTTCCCATTCGCTTGACTAACCAGGAGAGTTAGCATGACATTGGTCAAAATTCTCGTTGTCGAAGATGAAGCCATCGTAGCGCTCGATTTGCGCAAACGTCTATCCAGCCTCGGCTATGAAGTAATCGATGTGACTGCGCAGGGTGAGAAAGCTGTGGAAATTGCTCGTAAGCACCGTCCTGCCCTAACTCTGATGGATATTCGCCTTCGCGGCGAAATGGATGGCATCCAAGCAGCGGAAATCATCCGTAACGAACTCGGATTGCCCGTAGTATATCTAACAGCGCATGCAGATGAAGCCACCGTCGATCGCGCCCTCCGGACAGAACCGTTCGGTTACATTCTTAAGCCTTTCGACGAGAGGGAATTGCGGACAGTTATCGAAATGGCGTTGTACAAACATAACGCCGAACGCAAATTGCGAGAGAGTGAACGGCGTTATGCCACCACGCTCGCAAGTATTGGGGACGGAGTGATAGCCACGGACAAGAATGGCATTGTGACGTTTCTAAATAAAGTGGCCGAAAAATTGACAGGCTGGTTAAGGGTTGATGCTCACGGAGTTCCGCTGATCAAGATTTTCAATATTTGCAACGAGGAAACGCGCCTGCCTGTGTTAGACCCAGTGGCTAGGGTGCTTGCCGATGGAGTTGTCGTTGGTCTCGCAAACCACACTGTTCTCATTAGTCGCGACGGGAGTGAAGTTCCCATTGAGGATTGCGCATCGCCCATCTTGGACGAGCAGGGCGACTTGACGGGAGCGGTGCTCGTATTCCGTGATGTAACTCATACACGGCACGTCGAGCAGCACTTGCGGCATGCTCAAAAAATGGAAGCAGTGGGTCAGTTGGCGGGCGGCATCGCTCATGATTTTAATAATATGCTTACAGTGATCCTCAACTACTCCGAGATGCTCGCAGATTCCGCTGGCCCGGACCATCCGTGGAGTCAGTTTCTGTCTGAGATTCATCAAGCCGGCAAACGCTCCGCAGATTTAACCAGTCAATTGCTCTCCTTCTGCCGAAAGCAGCTTGTCGAGCCACGTGCAATCGATCTGAATGAAGCCGTGCTCAATACCGAGCAGTTGTTGCGGCGATTAATCGGAGAGAACATTGAGTTGACCGTTTGTGTAAGTCCTGATCTGGGATGTGTTCGCATGGACGCTGGGCAGATCGAGAGAATACTTGTTAACTTGGCAGTTAATGCTCGCGATGCGATGTCCGACCAAGGGAAATTGCGCATTGAAACGTCCAATGTGGTTGTCTCATCCACCGCAGCCACGCCGTTTCCCGAACTCGCCGAGGGAGTCTATCGTTGCCTGCTCGTTAGCGATAATGGGCAGGGAATTCCGGCAAGTTATCAGCATCGCATCTTTGAACCCTTTTTCACTACTAAGGAACCCGGGAAGGGCACTGGCTTGGGCTTGGCTGCGGTCTACGGCATCGTCAAGCGATGTGGCGGGGAAATAACTTTTGATTCAGAAGTTGGTTCCGGAACCACTTTTAGAATCTTTTTTCCAGCCGCACCCGACGCAGCGCCGACGGACCCATCGCTGGCGAACATGCAGCTTCCGCAAGGCAATGAGACCATCCTACTGGTCGAAGATGAAGTTTCAGTTCGTGCAGTAACTCGACATATACTAACTTCATTTGGCTACACCGTCTTAGAAGCGGAGAATGGTGCCCAGGCGATTCAGATCGCTCAGCGCGAAGCGGGGCGAATTGACGTCGTGGTTACCGATGTGATTATGCCGGTCATGGGCGCTCGCAAGATGCTCAATGAGCTTCGAAAGCAAATGCCTAACTTGAAGGTACTTTTCCTGTCAGGTTATGGCGATGAAAGCCTTGCTGGCGAAGTGGCTGAATTTGCAAAGTCGATGTTTCTCCAAAAACCATTTAATATCGCAGAGCTAACGGAGGCCGTGCGCTGGGTACTGGATGATCTATCCGACACGCCATACAGCGGATTTCCAGCCAACGGATTAAATGGCGACTCATGAAGGACAGGGTGGCTCGCTCTGAGGATTCCCCATCTGTTCACGGTGTGAGTCGTAGGGGCAAATTTAGACCATCATAGGCCAGTTCGACACCGCTGGGCAGTATCGCGTTGCAGAGATCGTAATCTAAATTGTGTGCTACATGTGTCAAGTATGCGCGCTGGGGCTGGACCCGTTCAATGATCTCTAGCGCCGCTGCAAGATGTAGATGCGTGGGATGCGGTTCCACGCGTAAGGTATCCAGAATCAGCACTTCGCAGCCAGCCAGAACCGAGTAACTTGCTTCGGGAACGGCGTTGGTGTCGGTGCAGTAGGCGATGTTGCCAATGCGGAAACCCAGGACTTGATAGTTCGGTCCATGCTGCAATCGCAATGGTCGCACCTGGGCACCAAGCACATCAAATGGATCCAGTCCAATCCGCCGAAATTCCAACTGTGGAATCGCTCCGGGATGAGTCAGCGGACCCGTCTTGAAAGCGTAATCAAAACTGCGACGGATACGGTTTTCTACGAGTTCTTCGCAATACAATGGCACCGGTCCGTTCAATCGAAAAGGAAACAGCCGCAAGTCGTCCAATCCAAAAATATGGTCCGCGTGCTCGTGCGTATACACTACCGCATGCGCGATCCCAATGCCTTCTCTCAGAAATTGCGTGCGCAGATCCGGGGAGGTATCGATCAGGAGGTTGCCACCAGGCAATCCAAGAATCGCGGAACATCGTGTACGCTTGTTCCTCGGATGAGTGCTCGTGCAAACATCGCAAGCACATCCGATCGTCGGAACACCAACCGATGTGCCTGTACCCAAAAGAATCAACTGCCCAGTTATATCTTTAGTCTGAAACGCATGTGGCACGGATGTAGACCACCCCAGGAAAAGAAACCTACAGAAAAGAAACCTACAGATCAGCAAGGTCGCGAAGTCATCGGCAAATTGAGGATAGACAGAGTATTACACGTCCCCCACGGATTGAGAAGATGGTTTATAGTAGGGACCACGGCCCACTACGCCATATCCACATTCATATACTCAGTCGAATTCGGAGTTGTTATGCCCTCACAAATCACACTGCCCACGTGCCGACTGTACGCAAATTATATAGCGCTAGCTGTTTTTTGGTTCGCGTTGGTTGGCCAAAGTGCGCAATCCGCTCGCTGTTCGGCCGCTGGACCCAAGGGACTCGATGAGTGGCTAGAGGCCAAATTGCCTGAATTTTTGGAAGTATATACGCACTTGCATTTGAATCCGGAAGTTTCGTTTGAAGAAGCGAAAACAGCCGCATACATGGCGTCAGCTTGGAAGGCTGCTGGTTACGAAGTGACAGAGAAATTTGGCGGCCATGGAATCGTGGGCGTCCTGCACAATGGCAAAGGCCCCACGTTAATGCTGCGCACCGATCTCGATGCGTTGCCGGTCAGTGAACAGACAGGATTAGCGTACGCTTCGAAACAAACGGTCGTTGCGGCTGGAGGGTCCACCGCCGGAGTGATGCACGCCTGTGGGCACGACATTCATATGACCAGTTTGCTCGGCACAGCGAGATTTTTGGCGGAGCACAAGGATTTGTGGCATGGCACCCTGGTCATTATCGGTCAACCCGCTGAAGAACGCGGTTCGGGTGCCAAAGCCATGCTCGACGCTGGGCTTTTTACCAAGTTTCCTCGACCCGATTTTGCGCTCGCGCTCCACTGCGAAAGCGCAACGCCGACCGGAAAAGTCGCCGTGAGCGCTGGTTACTCGCTGGCCAATGTGGACTCGGTCGATATCGAAGTTAAAGGCCGCGGTGGCCATGGAGCTGCACCCAACACTACGGTCGATCCCATCGTTCAAGCCGCTGAGCTAGTGTTATCACTGCAAACGATTGTGTCGCGCGAGATGAATCCAATCGAGCCAGCGGTGGTAACTGTGGGTTCGATTCACGGAGGCTCCAAACACAACATTATCGGTGACAGTTGCAAATTGCAAATCACCGTCCGCAGTTACAAACCCGATGTCCGTGAAAAAGTTCTTGCATCGATCAAGCGACGAACGCTGGCGATCGCCAAGGCTTATGACGCACCGGAACCCGTCATCACCGTCTCCGAGAGTGTGCCCGCACTTGAAAACGATGCGAAGCTGACGGAGCGCGTGCGCCAGAGTTTTCTTTCCGCCATTGGGACAGAAAATGTTTTGCCGATGGAACCCGTCATGGGTGGCGAAGACTTCAGCCAGTATGGTCTGGCTGGTGTACCGATTGTCATGTATCGACTGGGCGTTGTTTCGCCGCAGCGATTGGAGCGCTACAAGCAGCTCGGGCAAATCCCACCCTCGCTGCATTCACCCTTCTTCTATCCAGAGCCAAAGGAGTCGCTAGAAACCGGCATCACGACCATGGTCTCCGCCAGTATCGATCTGATGCAGAAATGATGGAAGCTTGTGGAGTGCGGACTCACCTTGGGTCATTCTTGCCGAGAGTGACCTTGTGGCCGCCTCAAGCATACTTCACAGAGCTGGACGGACCGCTGGCAACTTGCGACAGCGAAGCGTCGCGACACTCCATGCGGGAACCCTTTGCCACTTTCGCTAGCAGATGGTTCCTACTAATATCAAGCCTTAGAGAAATCCATTCCATCGCTCCCCCCTTCCTGCGAAGTTCGTTATGAATCGACTACTTGCTTTGACTGTGTTTTGCAGTTTGTACTCAATCCATTCGTTGTCCGCAGATGAGGATCGAGCAGCAGAGCCGAAAACGGCTGCGGAGATCTACGGGCAAGGAGTTCGCGATACGGAAGCGCGCACACCCGAAGACGAAAGAACTGGATTTCATTTACCCGATGGGTTCGAAGCCCAGTTGTTCGCTGCGGAGCCCCAAATTGCTAAACCACTGAACATGGCGTGGGACACGCGTGGACGACTGTGGATTACGAATACGATCGAGTATCCCTATCCCGCCAAGCCGGGGAGCGAACCTCGCGATTCGATCAAAATTCTCGAAGACACTGATGGCGACGGCCGCGCGGATAAAGTGACCACGTTTGCGGATAAGTTAAACATTCCCATGGGTCTGCTGCCGACTGCCGCTGGCGTGATCTGTTTCAACATTCCCGACATTGTCTTACTTCGCGACAATGACGGTGACGACAAGGCCGATGAACGCATCAAAATACTGGGTCCATTCGATACAACTCGCGATACCCACGGCATGATTAACGGTTTGCGTCGCGGTTCTGATGGTTGGATCTATGCATGCCATGGCTTCAACAATCAATCGAACGTGACCGCCGCCGATGGATCTAGCGTGAAGTTGATTTCAGGTAACACGCTGCGCTTTCGCGAGGATGGCTCGCGCATCGAGCAATGGACGACCGGTCAGGTCAATCCCTTCGGTCTGGCCAGCGACGACTGGGGCAATCTCTATTCTGCGGATTGTCATAGCAAACCGATCACGGCATTGCTGCGCGGCGGTTGCTATCCCAGTTTTGGCCGACCGCACGATGGCCTGGGTTTCGCCCCGTCGATGATGGATCACTTGCACGGCAGCACAGCGATCTGCGGACTAATTTTCTATCAAGCGGATCATTTCCCGCCAGTGTTTCAACAGCGATTTTATAGCGGGAACGTGATGACTAGTCGAATTAATTGCAACGCGATCGAGCGTCAGGGCGCAACGGTGAAGGCGCGTGAGTTGCCAGATTTTATGACCAGTGATGATCCTTGGTTCCGACCTGTAGATATTCAGTTGGGACCGGACGGAGCGATGTATGTTGCCGACTTTTACAACAAAATCATTGGCCATTACGAAGTCCCGCTTGAACATCCCGGCCGAGATCGCCAAAGCGGTCGCATCTGGCGAATCGTCTATCGCGGCGAAAGTAACTCAAAAGCTGTTCAAAGCTTGACGGATTATCGAAGGCAAGTTTCTGTGGCGGAATCCTTGAGTCCAGTGGATTTGGCTGAGCTTGGAAGTTCGAATTTGACGCGGCGTGAGTTGGCAATTGAACGAGCGCGACAATCAAAGCTGGATGATAAGAAAATAGAGGCTGTCCGGCAGCTGTTGCTCGCAGCCAAGACGCCAGAGCTCGTGCGGCTTTCGTGTTTAGCGATTCTATGGAGCCGCCAGGCATTGCGTTCGGAAGAGATCGTGGAGGTATTGAAAAGTGGAACAGCTCGATTGCAAGTCGATGCCCTACGTGCCGCTTCGCAACCCATGCATACTAATGCGACGGCGCTCACGGTGGCAATCCGTAAGCTGACCGATAGCCCCGAACCCCAGGTTAGATTGGCCGCCATCGAGGCGCTCGGCCGATGCGGAGGTGCGGGCCATGTGCGGGCGCTGCTGACCTTTGCCAGAGAATCCGCCTCCTTGGATCCAACCATGCGCCAAGCAGCTCGTATCGCCTTACGCAGTTTATTGCGAGATGAGGAGGCTCTGAGCTTAGTCGTTGATTCATGGAAGTTTGGAAATGAGAAAATTCCGTCGACCCGCATGACGTTAGCGATCAACGATCCGCTGGCTTCAGAATTGGCCAGCATCCTGCCGAGTCTCGATAGCGGGCTGGCAGCAGAAGCGTTGCTTAGGTACGTCGACCACCATGCGGACGCCGACCCTGAGCTGGTTCAGGCTGCAATTACTAGCGCAGCGAAACACCTCTCGCCAACTATGACGGATGCAACGATTCGCTTGGTGAAAAAGATCAACGTTGGCAATCCAATCGCATTGGCCAAAGCTCTAGAGTCCATCTGCGCAGCGCTCGCTGCACAGAACGCAGACTATCCTGAACCCTTGAAGACGTTTGCAATCGAAGTGGCACAGCTGCTACGCATAAGAACGCAAGCTGAACTTGCCAATCAACCGACACTGGTCGACTGGCGCGATGCGAGCGGCGCGGAGTGGGCTGGCGAGTCGCGTAAATGTCGCGATGGTCA
>JANLQO010000618.1:0-2875 GCA_031367855.1 Planctomycetia bacterium
GGTTTCGGAGCAGACGACTCAACCCACTCGGTGTTTGTCAAATGCCAAACGATTCGCGGCCAGCGTACAGACATTGGACGAACCACAAGCAACCAACGACCACAACTTCGAGACCCGTGGCTAACGCCAGCGGCTCACAAAACCCCAGTACCAAATTGCACGTACTTAGGAGTGTGAACATTTTTCAGCGTGCTCATGATTGTCGAACAACTCCGGATGGATGTTAAACCACCGAGGCCGATTGACATTGACGTCCATCGCACGCCGAGCACTTTGAGCGTAGGCGGTTCGTGATAGTTTGATGGATTCTGCGGATCGAAGCAGGTAATTTTCAAACGCCTGCACTTCTCGACCCCGCGTCATGTCGACTGCCATATTCAGCTTGGCATCCGCGACCATGCGTTTGAGGTCTGCACCCGAAAACCCATCGGTTACGTCCACGATCGCCGGCCAGGCGTGCTCGCTGCGCAATTGAACCTTGTCGGCCATCAACTGCTGTATCAATCGCGGGCGGTTAGCTGAGTCGGGTAGTTTCATTTCCAACCACAACTCGATTCGTCCTGAGCGAACCAGCGCGGGCGGAATGTTACCGAGGTCCATGGCCGTCATGATTACACAAACATTGTTGGCGCTCTTGCTTTCCAGCCCGTCGAGCATCGTCAACAAGTACCGATACAATCCATGTTCGCGTCCACTCTCGAAGATCACATCGCTATCGTCGATAAAGACAATCGCCGGCGCATTGGCCATGGCCATATGGAATATGGAATTGACGTGGTGGTAAAAATATTCGGTCCCGGATATGACGGTGCCATCGATCAAGAAGAACTTGCCTCGCAAACGTCGCGCGAGGGCCCGACCGATTGTGGTCTTGCCCGTCCCCGGAGGGCCTGCCAACATCACACCGCGTTTAGGTGCCAGCCCCAGTTCCGCAGCCAGCTTTAGGTTCTCCATCGGCATAATAATGTAGTCTTCAAGTGCGGTGATGACTTCGTCGACACCGCGTAGATCCTTGAGTTCCACTTCCTGGACTTCGGATACTTCCACGTTGCTGGCCATCCCTTGGGTTTGGACAAAATCCAGTATCTCCTCAGTGGTCAGCGTGCCTTTAGTTTTCAGCCAATGACAAATTCGCTGCATGCGATAAATGTTGAGGTTGGGGGCAAAACGAAAGATCGAATCAAAATCCAGGTTCGCCGCTGGCGGCCCGAGAAGTTGCTCGAAAAGATGCCGATAATCGTCTACTGTAAAGTCTTCGATCGACGTCGACCACTGTGCAAAAGCGAAGGCCTCGGGCAACTGCCCGTTGCTGCCCAGGATGAGCTGACCGCGTTTGCTTGCAAGGGTCAAGAGCAACGCTTTTGCGACCGTTTCATGATACGACCCGCGAGGACTACCCGAGCAACCGGTGGCGTAGTCAAAGAACAAATTAAAGTCGTCGACGATAACGCTCGAATGCTTTTCGATCGCCATCATCAGTAATTGCCACAGCGAATCTTGCATCGCCAAGGGATGTCGCGCCGCTACATCCGCAACAAACGGGCGAACATCCAACCAATGCGCTCCCGTCAGGCGCTGAAACTCTTTGAGGACTTCAGATTTTCCAAAGCCAGGCTCCGCCCACACATGCAGAATTGGCGTCTGTTCCCGCCAAGCAGTCAGAAAACCTAACGCTTCAGTCTGTTTAGGGCATAGTCGAATTGGTCCGTTAGTTTGGTGCATAAGGTACCCCGGCGGGCGGCGAATGAGATCAGTCAACTTAGGTAACAACTTTGAGAACACGGTTTGTCCTCTCTAGACACATCAACATCTTGACTGGTTCAGATTTTAGCGAGGAATTACTTTCCCAATATTATCCCAATCGTTGGCAGGAGCAATTGGGACAATGGCTCTACTCTCTATCGCAAAATCTAGGTTGGACGAAGCACATAAAAAACGACTTGATTTATAGACAAGCGAACCATTGTGTTTTGTAACGTTTTTCGGTTGACAATTCCATGTCATCGTTTTTTGATCCCCAAAAGTTGCAGATGACCAAACCGAAAACGGAAACGTGTGTCGGCTAAGAAACGAAACGTGAGCGCCTGTGGGCTCGGCCCATGGGAAAACCGGTCTCTGACGCGGGTACCAAATTGATTCACTTGAAGCCAAATTGACCGCTTCCGGTGGCGCATAAGCGATGAGATCGGACCAAAATTCGAAGTGTTTGAGCGTTTCTACACAGATTCCGCGAGACTTCCCGAAAGCGGCACGCGTATTGCTTAATCAGGAAAGAGGGCAAAGGAGGTCCAGTCGCGGTTTGATGGAGCAGACGTTTACGATTGCTTGGCGACGAGCACAACCTTGCAAGGAGTCACGCATGTTTCGCAATTCACTTTGGATCTCAGCCGCTGCGGTAGCGGGTTTAATGATCGCGAGTCAGACCGCCAGCGCTCAATACTTTGGCTATGGCGATGATATTTCGCATGGCTCATTCCATCAGGACTTGAACCACAACGAATTCCACCGACAACAGTACCATTCGTATCAGCATCAGTTCCCGCAGTCGAGTTACCAGCACAACCAGCTGCACCAAGACCTAGATCATGATCGCTACCACGACAGCTTGAGCCACGACTCGTATCACGGCTATCAATCCCAGTACGGCTATCAGCCTCAGTACGGCTATCAATCTCAGTACGGCTATCAGCCTCAGTATGGTTATCAGTCTCAGTACGGTTATCAGTCTCAGTACGGCTCTCAGCCGAGGTACTACGGAGGCTCGGGATTTAACGGTGGTGTTTTGCGACGAGGATTGTCGCTGAGGTTCGGCTTCTGATGCAAACCGGTCAGGGATACTGAGCGATTTCCAACTCGTTCCCAAGCTCCAGCTTGG
>JANLQO010000168.1:0-3479 GCA_031367855.1 Planctomycetia bacterium
GACACTCTCAAGAGCTGCAGGACAACATCGAGCATCCGGCTCGGCTGCGAGCCCAATCGGGACGCTTGGCGGCTAGCGCTTCACGCCCCGTTTGTTCGGCATAGGGTTGCCTAAGCGTGTCGAGCAGTTCGTGGATCATGCTCGCATCACCAGCTTCTGCTTTGTCTATGGCCAATTGTGCAAGGTAGTTGCGCAGTACAAACTTTGGATTCACGCGATTCATACGTTCCCGTCGTTCATGGTCGCTGAGGCTATCTTCGCTGAGGCGGTTAGCGTAACTGCGAAACCAATTGGCGGTTCGCACACGAGCTTCCTCAGGTAAAGGGTCACTCGAATAGTAGGCCGGCGCTACGCACTGCTCGCTCGGGGCCTGAAGTTGGAAGTTGGCTAGTTGCCGGAAGAAAATCGTCATATCGATTTCAGCGAGTTGTAGGACGCTTAGCAGTTCATCGATCAGGATGCGATCCGCGGGACTATGCAACGCGACTAGCCCCAGTTTCTCGGCCATCATCGCTTGCCATAGATTTTCGTAGTCGGTTGGAAATTGATTCAACGCGTCTTGCAGCGGCTCGTGATTTTCTATGAGCGGCGCTAGGGCGTTGGCGAGTTGCCAAAGATTCCAGTGCGCAACTTCCGCCTGCTGTCCGAAGCGATAACGACGTCCGCTCGCGTCAGTGGTATTCGGCGTCCAATGAGGATCGTAGTCTTCGACCCAGCCGTAAGGACCGTAATCGATCGTCAAGCCGAGGATCGACATGTTGTCGGTGTTCATAACGCCATGGACAAAGCCGACCCGCATCCAGTGCACAATCATCTCTGCGGTTCTTTGGCTCACTTCGGTGAACCAATTACAAATCGAGTCTTCCGTTGGGTCACGGGTTGTATCGGCGAGATGTGGAAAGTCGACACGAAGTGTATGCGCAACGAGCTTGCGAAGGGTCTCGAGATCACCGCGGGCGTTAAAAATCTCAAAATTACCAAAGCGAGTAAAGGAGGGTGCAACTCTGCAAACCACTGCACCCGGCTCGCGGCGCGGGTTGCCATCGTAGAACATGTCTCGCTCAACGAGCTCGCCGGTTCCCACTAGACTTAGCGCCCTGGTTGTGGGGACTCCGAGATGGTACATGGCTTCGCTGCACAGGAATTCACGCACGGAAGATCGCAGTACCGCCAATCCATCTGCGGTTCGCGAGTAGGGTGTTGGGCCAGCACCTTTTAGTTGCAGCATCCAGCGCTGCCCGCGGGCGTTGACCATTTCGCCGAGGTTGATAGCGCGACCGTCACCGAGCTGGCCGGCCCAACTGCCAAATTGGTGACCGCCATAACACATTGCGAACGGCGCCATCCCTGCTAGCACGCGATTGCCTCCAAAGACTTCTGCAAATTCTGCGCTGTCAGCTGCAGAGCGTTCCAAGTCCAGCAACTCGCAAACTTCCCTTGAATAAGCAATCACCTGCGGATGCTTAACCGGCGTCGGGTTGACTCGCGAATAGCAAGCACCCGCCACCTGTCGACGATAATTGCGTTGTTCCGGATCGCTGGGCAGATTGCGAGTGAATTGATTGTCAAAATTCAGCCCTGCAAAGATGCCTGCGGGCGATTCGATCGGCATGGAAAAGGGCTTTCAAAAGGAGTAATGAGTAAAGGAATCGCTGGGGATGCATATTCTCCACCGCGGCTGAACACTTCTGCAAGTCGAATTAACGTTCGACCCAAAGAGACGGTCGGTAGAGCGAGGCGAGCGCGGCTCCTTCCGAGGCTTTCTGGGGCTTCAACATCCGAATCCGTAATGTGTGTTTGGGATGCTTGTGAAGTCGTAATTGTTTTAAAATAAAAAACACCCGTTTGGCATAATTTTCTTGACTATGGGGTGATTAAGTCAGATGAATCACAATACCATCACGCCCGACGAAGGCTCAGGAGCATGCCACCCGACCGGATTGTGCGTACCTCAGCGATGGTCGCACCCGGCAGGAGCGACCCACCAACTTGGCATTGTTCCGTTTGAGTGGCTTAGCTATTGTTCGCGATGAACCATCGCCGAACTTTTGGAGCCGAGCCGCAAAAATGCTGTCAAATTCGATCAAAAAGAAAAGCGCCGGCGGGTCGCGGGCCTTCATGCTGGGCATGGCGATCAGTGGCATTTATTACTTCATCGTGCATCAGCCATTTATGCACGATTCGATCCTCCATTCGTACACCACCCATCACATCACGGAATACGCGATTGTGATGCTGTTTTTCTGGGCGAACGCGGAACACTTCTTCTGCTATCGAAACTCCAGTCGCGAGCTGGCTGCGTTGGGGCGAACTTGGTTGCCGCCGCGAGCTGGTTTGGAAGAACCTGAACACGCGGGTGAACTGCTGACGGAGCTCAACAAGAAACAAGCTGATGCAAGCGGAACGATGATGTTTCATCGAATTCAGTCCGCGCTCCGATTCGTTTACGAAAGGCGTTCAGCGGACGGGTTTCGCGACTACCTCGAATCGCTCTCAGCGCGAGATGCCGACGAAGTCTTTGAACGTTACGGTTTCTCACGCTTCGTGACGGCAATTCTACCGATTGTGGGTTTGATCGGAACGGTGGTTCACTTCGGTACGGCACTGAGTGGACTTTCAATGGAAGGCTTGTCGGAAAAACTGCCGGCCATGTTGAGCGGCATGGGAACCGCGTTCAATACGACTTTTACCGCGATGTCGGGACTCGCCGTCACAATGCTGATTCGATTCCTGATCGAACGCCGCGAGGGTGGTGCCCTGAATAAGATTAATACTTACGTCGAAGATGAGCTCCTTTACCGATTCAAGTCCGTGGACGGGACGCTGACACCGTTTATCGATGCCGTCAAAGAATCGCAGACCCATATGCTGACCGCTCTGGGTGCGTATGAGCACAAGCTCGCTGACGAATGGCACAGCCGACTGGATACTACGCAGCTGCGTTGGGAACAAGTTGACCAACGACAAGAAGAAAACTTGGTTCATTTCCTGCGTATCGTTGAAAAACAACAGTCAGCCTACGTGCATGAAGTCCATAAACTGAATACGGATTTGGTGCTAGCGCAGAGGTTGATGAGCGAAGTTGCCACTACCATTGTGGCTGATGGCAAGTTGTTGCAGTTGCAAGATCGTTTGGTCGAGAATTTATCGATCCTGCGGCAATCGCAGGAGTTGGAAAGCGCCATGCACGAATTGACTGCCGCCATTCACTTGTTCACCGCGCGACAAAATTTGCATCGAGCCGCAGCATGAGGAAGTTAGAAATCTAAGTCGTGCCCACCAACGAATTTCGGCCAAGTTGCTCCAGTTGGCGATACCAATACATTTCATCACGCCCAAAAATCCGGCACACAACCCACAATGGAACGCCAATCGACAGCAGCAGCAAAGGCCCATCCAAGTCTTCCGTACGCGCAGTCATATAGGACGTAACGAAACTTGGACGCAAACACCATTTTACGTTGTCGCAAGTAATTAGT
>JANLQO010000240.1:0-14327 GCA_031367855.1 Planctomycetia bacterium
GGAATCGCAGCCAAGATGCAAAGGAATTGGTCAGACGACTCAAAGTTCCCGCGCTCCCACTTGACCTCAGGGCCTTTGCATCTAGGCTGCAATTCCCAGATTGTGGGTTCGCTGGTATTTTTTTATTGTCCGTTTGCCTTATTGACCGGATCGGTGAGCGAAGTCAAATTGCTAGCAAGATCGAAGGTGTAGCCGGTACTGCCACTCAGCGCATCGGTTTTCGACGTGAGACGATTGGCAACATCGTATCCAAACGTGGTTACAGGTCGAGCCAGCGGACCCGTTCCATCGGGATCAGGGTCGGTTTGGCTAAGCAGATTGCTGTAGTAGTCATAAGCATAGCTGGTCACGTTGCCTTGAGCGTCGGTTACGCTAGTCACCCGTCCTTGCCCATCGCGAACGAACGTCGTAGCGTGGGACAACGCGTCGGTGATTTTGGAAAGACCAGCGGCGCTGTATTCGTAGGCTGTGACGCCTGCCGCCAGCGGGCCAGCGCCATCCGCATCAGGATCGGTTTGAGTTAACACGCGTCCAAAACTATCGAAGGTAAAGGATGTCACGCCACCGAGCGGACTGGTACGGCTGGTCACTCGGTTCAAGAGGTCGTAGCCAACACTCACAACGGGGCTGGGTAGCGCACCTGCGCCATCGGGGTCTGGGAAGGTCGTGCTCGTTGGCCTCTGCTCGTTATCAAAAACGGTCGAGGTGACATTGCCCAAGGCATCGGTTACCGAGGTTCGATCGCCGCGCGTGTTGGTTATCTTGAAAAACGGTGTCAGGTACCAAATTGGCGGCTTGGGCTAAATGATACATTGCCTAATCTCTAAAAACGGTACCTGACACCTTATTTCAATTTAAGCCTTAATCTGACCGCCGACAAGATGAATGATACTATCGCATTGTTTGGCAATCGTTTCATCATGCGTGACCATAACGATCGTCAAACCTTGCTCGCGATTCAACTCCATGAGCAGCTTGAGAATCTGCAAACCTGTGTCACGGTCTAAGTTGCCGGTGGGTTCATCGGCCAGCAGCAGCTCGGGCCCAATTACGAGCGCGCGAGCAATAGCCGCACGTTGCATTTCACCGCCCGACAGTTCTCGCGGTTTGTGAACGAGGCGATGATCCAAACCCACACGAGTCAGCAATTCAATCGCGAGGCGCTTATTCTCCGAACGATTGCGCCAGTATTTGAAAAAGCCTTGCTGGATCATCATCGGCATCAACACATTCTGCAACGCCGAGATTTCGGGTAGCAGGTGGTAGAACTGAAAGATCATGCCCAGCTTTGTATTTCGGAAGTGATCCCGACGAGCCCTCGATAAGTTATCGATGCGTCCGCCGTCGAAGTAAATCTCGCCTTGATCGGGCGCATCGAGTGTTCCCAGCATGTGCAGCAACGTGCTTTTGCCAGAGCCGCTTTGGCCGAGAATCGCCGTAACATTTCCGCTGATCGCTTGAAAATCACAGCCTTTCAGCACGGGCACTTCATGCCGACCTTTACGGTAGGCTTTGAAAAGTTGCCTGGCTTCGAGGACGTACGGACTGGCTATTTTCAGTGTGGCCGGTTGATCCGTTCCGCTGGTTGTCTCACCAGCGCTGCCGACACGTCGTTTGGGTTGTACGCGTGGTACAGAGTTCTTGACGACACTACTCATAACGCAAAGCCTCCACAGGGTGCATCCGGGCGGCCCGAATGGCAGGTAGTACGCTAGCAAAAACGGCAATCAGGATCGCTCCGACAATGACCCACGCCACCGTCCAAGGGTTGATGAGCGTTGGGATATGATCGAAATAATAAACGGTTGGGTCGAACACTTCTTGACCGGTGATGGATTCGAGTACATCGGCGACTTGATTGATGTTGGCGACAAACGTCAGGCCAGCGATGCCACCGGCTCCAGCGCCTACCGCGCCCAGCAAGACGCCGTAGCCGAGGAAGATCGAAGCCACACCAGTGCCTGTTGCACCAAGCGACTTGAGAATGCCGATGTCTTTGGTCTTTTCGACGACGATCATGAAAAACGTGGCGAGGATTCCAAAGCCAGCGACCGCAATAATCAAGAACAACAAGATGTTTAGAATGGTTGTTTCCATTTGCACTGCGGCCAGTAACGCGCCTTGAAGATCGCGCCACGTGTTGACTTGAACCATCATTTCCAATGGAAATTGGGCGCGCAGTGCGTCGCGGGCGGCGTTGAGATCTGCTCCCTCGCGGAGCTTCAGTTGGATCGAGTTGACCGCCGCATCACCGCTGCTCGGGTCGATCATGCCACGATATTTTTGCAATTTGTCGAGCGGCACGAAGGCGAATGTGGCATCGTATTCGCTCATTTGACTTTCGTAGAAGTCAACGACGGTGAACTTTTCGTTGATCGCCCGCGGTGTGTTGCCGGCTGATGGAAAGGTTACTTGGACGTCGTCACCAGGTTGCACATAGTAATAGTCGGTGACCTTACCGGCCATATCTCGATAACGTGTAGTGCCGATACTGATGCCCAGTACGATACCATCGTGTTGGCTAACTGCTGGATCGAAAATTGCCGCTTGATCTTCGGGTCGTGTGGGAATGGCATCGAAGCTTGGCCCGGTTGAATTTGGGTGAGCGATATTCGCACCGCCGTCTTGTGCCGCATACTCTGATGGAGCTTTGGGTAAAAGCGAATCGGTAGTTAGGGCTTCGGGTTGGGGAGATTGGGTTTGATGGATCTGCTCGCGTAGGAACTCATTCCGCTTTTGCTCTTCGTCGATCTGCTTTTGCAAGTCCATCAGGGTTTGGTGAGCCGCGGCGGCGCGGCGACGATGCTTCCAGCCTGACTCGGGAAAGCCTTCGCGACCGTCGGCGTAGCCTGATTCATGCAAGACAAAGGAGAGTGCCTGCTTGTTCTCGGGGTGCAGCAGATACTTGCTGAAGTCGCTGACCGATGCATAGCTATCCGTGTCGATGCCGATTAAATTGATTTGCCGCGTTATGGTCTCGCCGCGATGATTGATGTTAACCATTGCTGGAACGTGCACTACGGTGGTCATACCAACCAGGTCGTCGCCGAGCACTTCGCGGATGCGTTTCTGGAAGCCTTTGTAATTGGCCAAACCCGATGAACTGTGGCTTTCGACAATAACGTCCGAAAGAATCCCATGCATCCGGCCCTGCATTTCAGTCGTAAAGCCGTTCATGACGGCGTTGACGATGATCATTGTCGCCACGCCGAGGGTGACGCTGACCACGGATGCCAGGGCAATGTAACGAGTGCGTAAATAACGCCAACAAAGCAGCCATCGATACATGCAGCCATCCTTAGCAAGTGGGCTCAGCCTAGTAACCCCGCCCTGAAACATCCTGCTCAGTGGGCGGCGCGCGCGTTGTAAACACGCAGGTTTGGAATCGCAGTTTAGCTAGATTGGCTCGCCAAGAAAACGGCAAAAAGAACTCATGTCGGTAAATGCTAGCAGTTGGAACGTTGTTTAACCCGAATTCTTCATGGCCCGTAGCTACGTTCGCCAGAACGTGGTGAACCGCTTTGAGTTACAGCCACGTTCTGGCGAACATAGCTACGAAGGTGTTACAGCCACGTTCTGGCGAACATAGCTACGAAGGTGTATCAATGCCAGACGTCAGTTAAGTCAACCGCAACACCCACGATCGTCTTCGATGCAATTCTGTCATGATACTTGCCAGCATCGATGTAGCGTCCATCGACAAAGAAATACTGTTGCACGGTCTGCTCATCAGTATCCACAATCCAATACTCGGGAACTCCGGATCGCTGATACATTTCGAATTTCAAAATCAGGTCATGCTGAGGATTGGATTCGGAGAGGATCTCGATGACTAGGTTCGGGATGCCCTTAATCTTCTTCGGCGTGATGATATGCGTTTGCGATTCAAGCACGACCACAAGATCAGGCTGCACGATATCGTGCATGGCGAGTTCAACGTCTGTCGGGGCGTTGAAAACTTCTCCCAATTTCTTGAGTTCGATCTGATCGTAAAGCTGGAATTGGATTTTCCTCGATACCCGTTGGTGATTGGTTGAAGGAGCAGGACTCATGTAGTGCTCTCCGTCAATGATTTCGTGGCGAAAACCGTCGTTGGGAAAACAGGCATACTCGCGATAGGAGTATTTCAGGGATGGCTGAGTTTCGTGCGTCATTTGCTTGCCGAACCTTACTAGGTTTCAATCGCTCCGCCAGACGGGTTAAGTGGTTTCTTGTTCTCCTCGGTTTTTTGTTCTTCACGCCAAGGTTTATCCGCCTTGTATCCTTCCAGCTCTTTCTTCAGTTGTTCGAGTTGCTCGTTATCTTCTTCGGCGCCTAGTTCGACTGCTTTCTCGGACCATTTGCGCGCATTCTCAAAATCACCGGTTTCTGCATAGCAGGCGGCCAGGGTACTGAGGATATGGGCTTTTTTATACTCGGTAGCTTCACAGGCCTTGAGGCCCAACTCGAGCGAACGCTTGCCATCACGGACTGAGTCTTGAGGCGAAGTGGAAAGGACCCAGGCTAGATTGTTAAGCAGTCCGCTGTAGTCGATGTCCTCTTCTTCAATCTTCTTGGCATCCATGGCTTCGATAATCTTGAGTGCCGCTTCGTAGTCCGCAATTGCGCCCGCATGGTCATTGATGCTGAGCTTGGCATCGCCGCGCACTCGATGAGCGCGCCATTCTTGTGGTTTTTGCTTGAGCAATTCGTCAAATAACTTGATCGCTAGCCGAGGTCGTTTGTCGGCTTGGTAGAGTGAGCCAAGTTGAATGATCCAAGAAATATTGGTTGGATCAAACCGAATCAACATTTCCATATCGACGATGGCATCGGCAAATCGGCCTTCTTGTGAAGCGACGAGGCTGCGCATCGCCACACCGTCGACTGCGTCGGGCGCAATCGCCAGGGCATCGCTGACATCGCGGCTAGCCTTCTCGACTTCGCCTTTGCTAAAATAAAGTCGGCTGCGCAAGAGCATCGATTCGGCATCTTTGGGATCAAGTTCGATGGCCTTATTCACATCCGCTAAGGCTTCGTCCACTTTTTCTTGAACAATGTAGGCTCGGGCTCGAGCACGATAGATGGGTCCGTTCTTGGGTGTCTTCTCAATACGGGCTGTCAAGAGTTTTACTGCTTCGTCAAATTTCTTCAATTGGAACAATGCAGTAATTGCGGCTTCGAGCGCGAACATGTTATCTGGATCTTTCTCCAGCAATTTCCCGGCATCGGCAACCGCTTCTTCCAATTTACCGTTGGTCAGGAGCACAGCTACACGAGCTTGCCAAGCGTCGGAGTTGGTTGAATCCGCCTCGATGGCTTTTTGAAGGTCCGCGAGTTTTTCATTGGTGTTTTCTTGCAAACCCGCGCGAAGGATGTACGCAGTGGCTTGGTCGACGGGCTTGTCCTTCAGCAGTTCGATCGCTTTGGTAATTGTCTTGAGTGCGTTCTCGCGGCTACCGCCGGGAAGGGCTTCCAGCCGGGTCTTGAGTAGCAGCGCCTCGACTAACTTGGGGTTGGCACTCAAGGCCCTGTCGAGATCGGACATCGTTTCATCGCGCAATCTGCGTACCGCACCAGGATTGTTGGCGACGCGAGGTAATTGCTGAACCATCATCTGAGCCCGTTGAAGCGCCGCCGCGGCAAGCACTTGATCGGCTAACGCCTTATTACCTTCATCGAGTCCGGCTTTGATGGCTTCTTCACAAAGTCGAATCACCTTCTTCAACTCGTCAGGGGTCTTGGCGTCAATTTTTAGACCCGCTGCTTCGTCCAGCTTGTCTTGGCCTTCGTTCTGCGCCCATACCTGGGCAGGCAGCGCAAGCAACGCGACCAGCAACGCGATTTGTGACAGTTTCAACATACATTCTCTCCGTAAGAAATTTTTTAATGCGATTTTATGTTCGGGTGTAAGTGTAGGCAATTAAAAGTTGCACCGTAGAGCGGATTCACAAATGCAGTCTACGTCCATCCTAACGAAAACTCCGCCGAAAAACCAAGTGTAATTCGGGCATTTGGCGACATTGGATGTCCAGCCCTCGATCGGGTAGCGTGAATGGGTTAAACGGTTTTCGAATGAAAGAACTCCAAATGGGCCGCCAATAGTTTTTTGACCGAGGAATCTCGCGGTTGTTGCAATTCCGTAAACGAAATCTGCAGTTGCTCCGCAGTCTGGCCGCGCGTGGTGATCTGAACCGGTACCGGCAGCGAGGCTTTCAAGTTGCCAGGGAGGAATCCTGGCGGACCGGTGAGCACCGCAATGAGCGCTTCCGGACGTTTGGTGTGCAAGGTGATCCATGGTTCTTCTTGTCCAGGCAGAAAGTAGCGCGCGTGCGTTTGTTCGTCCCACCGCCAACGACCTTCGCCGGAAGTTTGGTGCACGGACTGGATAAAGACGCTGAGCGTTTCGGCGGGCCAGACGATCGCGCGACCAGGGGGGAATCCTTTTCGCAGCGAATGCCAGCGTTGCTTAAGCACTTTCCACGGCATGTGCTTTTCCGGGTCTGTCGACTCCTCGGCTAGCGATTCGTTCGCAGTCTTGCCAAGAAATACATTCATGGCGTCGCCGAGCCACTTCCAGAATTTGGCGGTATCGATTTCGGCGAGGGTATGGGGCCGCAACTCCAACTCCATCCACGCGCCGGCCGCTCGAGCTCGCACTCGAGGTTCATTGCCGTACTGCTCGATCTCTTCCATTTGATTGAGGGTCGGCATGCTCGCGACGCTTTCGAGTTGATTCTTGGTGAACGCGCGGCGCGGGACGCGGATCTTGAGTTTCAGTAGCCAGGTCTCAGCGGTTATCGCATGCATGAACCAGCCTTTGCTTTTCACCGGTCCGCTGACTTCGACGATACTGCGGTTTTCCCAGTTGATCGGTGAAAAGCCGCCATCGGCTTCGATCGCATCGGCAATCTTGATTAGGAGTTCACGTTCCCAGCGAATCGGTTCGCCTTTGCGATCGACACTATCGCGAGTGTGCCAGCGCCGGCCGTCGGCTTGCCAGGGCAAGAGCGTATCGCGGCCGATGTGCTCGAGTTCGAGGTCGCCTGATTGCTTGCGAGCCAGTTCACTGGCGTCCCACGCTTCGCGATCTTCGTACTTGGCGGTTTCGAGCATGGGAATGAGCGCTTCTCCGGTGTAACTGCGCAAGAGTTGCGGAGCAGGTACGGCGGTCTTGGCAGCGCGCGGTTTTTTGCGAGACTTGGCCGCGCTGACGCTGGCAGCTTCAGCCTCAGGAGTTGCGGCGGAAACAGCGCCGGAGCCCACAGGCTTGGCCAGCTTGGCATGTTCGACCAAATCTTCGGGCGTGCCAGCAAAGACAACGCGGCCACCTTCCCAACCAGCTTCAGGGCCGATGTCGATTACCCAGTCGGCCGCTTTAATCACATCCAAATTGTGTTCGATCAAAAGTACCGTGTTGCCCAGGTCAACCAACCGTTGAACCACTTCAAGCAACTTCACAATGTCCGCAAAATGCAAACCCGTTGTCGGCTCATCGAGCAGATACAACGTTTTGCCAGTATCGGGGCGCGCGAGTTCAGCAGCTAGCTTCACACGCTGAGCTTCACCGCCGGAGAGTGTCGGCGCCGATTGACCAAGCGAAATATAATCCAATCCCACATCCGACAAGGTTTGCAGGATGCGACGGATCTTGGGGATATTATTGAACACATCGACCGCTTGGCCGATTTGCATTTCGAGAATGTCGTGAATCGAAAAACCGTGATATTCGACTGCCAACGTGTCTTCTGTAAATCGTTTTCCGTGACAGCTATCGCACTCGACCCAGACGTCAGGCAAGAAGTGCATCTCGATGCGGATCTGCCCGTTACCTTCGCATTTCTCGCAACGACCTCCGGGAACGTTGAAGGAGAACTGCCGTTGCGTGTAACCGGCCGCGCGCGCATCCGGCAATTGCGAATACAATTGGCGAATCAGATCGAACACGCCAGTGTAAGTGGCTGGCGTCGAGCTGGGATTCGATCCGAGCGGGCTTTGATCGACGCGAATGACCTTGTCGATCAAGTTCACACCGGACAGCGATTCAAATGCACCGCTGTTGGGTTGCTTGGCGAGAACCTTGTGTAGCGCAGGAAAGAGTACTTCGTGCACCAGCGTGCTCTTGCCGCTGCCGCTGGGGCCTGTTATCACGTTCAATCGACCTAGCGGAATGTCCAAATCGATATTGCGCAAGTTGTTCGCCTTGGCACCACGCAGTTCGAGGTTTCCCTTATGCATCGTGCGGCGCATCCGAGGAACTGGAATCGTTTGCTTGTTGCTCAAATAAGGTCCAGTGACACTGCCCGACATGCGCGACAACTGCTTGGGAGTTCCTTGACCAACCAAATTGCCACCGTTGCGTCCCGAGCCCGGACCAAAATCGCAAACTTGGTCGCTGCCTTCAATGACATCGCGATCATGCTCAACCACTATTAATGTGTTGCCAATATCGCGCAACTTTTTCAAGGCACGCACCAGCCGCGCGTTGTCGCGTGGGTGCAAGCCGATCGTCGGTTCGTCGAGCACGTACAATACACCACATAAACCGCTACCCAGTTGACTGGACAGTCGAATACGTTGTGACTCTCCGCCGCTCAGCGTGTTTGCTGGTCGCGACAACGAAAGGTACTCGAGCCCCACGTCGAGCAAAAATTCAGTGCGAGCCATTAACTCACGCAGTAATTCGCCAGCGATCTGCTGTTCACGCTCGTCGAGTTTCCATCCCTTCAACTGCTGCTGCAACCAGGAGAGCGTGCCATGTGTTAGCTCACCGATCGACAGTCCTCGAAACTTGGCCGAGGCTGCGTCGCGATTCAGTCGTGAACCATCACAGGCTGCACACGCCACTTCTGCAACAAAAGGTGCGAGTTTCTGCCGCAGTTGTGGACTCAGACGCGTTGCTTGCTCAAGGGTCGGGAACAATCCCTTCCATTGAAACTCAAACTCGATACCCTTCGCATTTTTCGCGCGGAACCAGCGATCATCGGTACCGTACAGCAACAAGCGGCGTTGGCCCGCAGTCAATTTTTCCACCGGCACATCTGCCGGCATGCTAGTCGCCTTGCAGATCGAGTGCAACATCACGGGCCCGAGTTCGCTATCGATCGGCCACATGCGGATCGCCCCTTCGTTCAGGCTGATGCCTGGATCGATCAACAGCGCGGGGCTGGTCCCGGTCTGCGTGCCAATTCCTTCACAATCGGGGCACCAGCCGAGCGGCGAGTTGAAGGAGAAACTGTGAGGCGTCAACGTTTGCATGCTGTAGCCGCATTTTCGGCACGCCAGCAATTGACTATGTCTGACAACTTTCCAGCGCGTTTCGTCTTCGTCGCTATCGGGTTCGATGGCCAACATTACGCCGGTGCCCAACGACAAGGCGAGTTCAACGCTGTCGGCGATACGACTGCGATTGGCTTCTGAAATAGTCACTCGATCCACGACCGCTTCGATGTCATAACTGGCCGTTGATGACAATCGAGGAACTTCGTCGAGTGTGTACATCTTGCCATTAACGCGCACACGCACGAGCCCGGATGTTCGCAAGTCTTGCCAAAGGTTTTCCGGATCGATCGTCGGTTGCCAATGCAACGGTGCAGCCAGCACCAAGCGAGCCCCTTCAGGGAAGTCGAGCAAATGGTTGGTGATGTCATCAGCGGTCTGAGTTGAGACAGGATTGTCGCATTCAGGGCAGTGCGGAGTTGCCAAGCGAGCCATCAGTACTCGCAAGTAATCGTAGATCTCGGTAACGGTACCAACGGTGCTACGCGGATTGTGCGCAACGGTCTTCTGTTCAATGGCGATGGCTGGGGCAAGACCTTCGATGCGATCTACTCGCGGCTTGGGCATCTGGCCGACGAACTGCCTCGCGTAGGACGAAAGGCTTTCTACGTAACGACGTTGCCCTTCAGCATAAATGGTATCCATCGCTAGCGAACTCTTGCCGCTGCCGCTGGGGCCGCAGAACACCGATAGTGTGTTGTGAGCCAATTCGAGCGAGACATCTTTGAGATTGTGTTCCGAAGCGCTTTGCACGCGCAGTTTGGCTGGCGCTGGAACACTCTTGGGTTTGGCTTTTTTCTTCTTGCCAGCAGTTTCCGGCAAGATCGGTTTGGTGGCCAAATGCTTAGCCAGCGAGTTGCCGGTATGCGATGCGTCGCAATGAACGATGCCTTCAGGCGGACCTACATAAACCAACTCACCACCTTCCGCGCCGCCTTCTGGGCCGATGTCGATCAACCAGTCGGCAGCTTTGATGATGTCCAAGTTGTGTTCGATGACCAGCACCGTATTACCGCGATCGACTAAGTCTTGCAGCACTTTCAAAAGCAAGCGAATGTCGTGGAAGTGCAAGCCCGTGGTGGGTTCGTCGAGCAGATAAAGGGTTCGGCCAGTATCGCGCCGCGCGAGTTCCTTGGCGAGTTTGACTCGCTGGGCTTCGCCGCCGGAAAGCGTTGGTGAAGGTTGCCCAAGTTTGATGTAATCCAATCCGACGTCATGCAAAGTTTGCAGTTTTTCAGCGATTCGTGGGACGTTTTGGAATAACGTCAGCGCTTGTTGAATATCCATATCCAACACGTCAGCGATCGATTGCTCTTTAAATTTGACTTGCAGCGTTTCGTGATTGAAGCGTTTGCCGTTGCAGACCGGACAACTGACCCACAAGTCCGCCAAGAAATCCATTTCGAGGCGATTGGAACCGTTGCCCTCGCAGGCTTCGCAGCGACCACCGGAAACGTTGAAACTAAATCGCCCTGGTGAGTAACCACGACGTTTGGCTTCCGACAAATCGGTATAGAGATTGCGAATCTCATCAAAGACTTTGACATAGGTCGCCGGATTGCTGCGCGGGGTGCGACCGATGGGCGACTGGTCGATGGCGATAACTTTATCGAGATGCTCGATGCCGGTCAGCTCGCGATGTTCGCCCGGCACATCTTCGGCCGCGTGCAGTTGACGGCGCAGTACGGGAACGATCACATCATTGACTAGCGAGCTTTTGCCCGAACCGCTAACGCCCGTTACGCACACTAAACTGCCTAGAGGAATTTTAACATCGATGTTCTTTAGGTTGTTATGTGTGGCGCCTTTGACTTCGATGAACTGACCATTGCCTGGTCGGCGTACCTCGGGGACGGGGATCGTCTGTTTTCCTGAAAGAAACTGGCCCGTCAAGCTGCGTTCGTTGCCAGCCAATTCTTCGAGCGAACCACAGCCGACGATCTCGCCACCACGGACACCCGGTCCGGGCCCGAAATCGAGTATCAAATCAGCCGCGCGCATCGTGTCTTCATCGTGTTCGACTACTAACAACGAGTTGCCTTGATCACGTAAGTGCTTCAGCGACTCGATCAAGCGGTCATTATCGCGGGGATGCAAGCCGATCGAAGGTTCATCGAGCACATAGAGCACGCCCACCAAACCCGAACCGATCTGACTGGCCAGCCGAATGCGCTGTGCCTCGCCACCGGAGAGCGAAGGAGCCGATCGATTGAGGCTCAAATAATCCAGGCCCACGTCGAGCAGAAACTGCAAACGGCTGGTGATTTCGCGGACCGCTTCGGCAGCAATTTTCTGTTCTATCTCGCCAAATTTTAGGGACTGCAGAATCTCCAAACACTTGTCGATCGACAGCTGGCAGAGATCGGGCAGATTCCACCATTCTTCTTTGGTCTTGGTCTTCGAAACGCTGCTCACGCTGCACAGTTTCAACTGTCGTGCTTGGCGATTCAATCTCGTTCCGTTGCAAGCGACGCAGTGACGCTTTTCCATGTATTTTTCAAAGCGATTGCGGGCCGTTGAGCTCTTGGCGTTACGATACTGCTCGAGCAACTGAGCGATGATACCCTCGAAGATACCGCCGTATTTCATGGGTTTACTGCCGCCGCGCCACGTGAAGGTAATGTGGCGGTCGCCGGTTCCGTGCAGCCATTCGTTTTGAACTTCGGGCGGCAACTCGCGCCACGGCGCCGTAATGCTCTCGCTCGATTCCATGTTGTATTGCTTCTCGATCGATTCCGCGACGCTCAGGTATTGGTGGCGATGCCAACGACTGAGGTCATTCCACGGACCGAGCAATTCGATCGCGCCACGACGCATGGATTTGGAAGTGTCCGGAATGATCAACGATGGGGAGAACGTAAATTGTTTGCCAAGTCCTTCGCAAACGGGGCACATGCCAACTGGACTGTTGAAGCTGAGCAGTTGTGGCGATGGCGGTGAACTCGATGCGCCACACTGCGGACATGCATACTCGCTGGACATGACCAGATCGTTGCTCGTGCGCGCAGCGCGACGTTTTACGGCCGAACGCGGATTGGATTCGGGCGGCGCTTCTTCGGTTTCTCCATCGGCGTCCAGTTCCGGGTTTTCAAGAGTCTGGCTGTCTGTTTTCTTGGATTCGGTTGGGGGTTCTTGCCAAGGGATGACAATCAGCGTATTCATCCCCAGTCGCAAAGATTCGTTGACGGCATCAGTAACGGCAACGCGCGGGCTGCTTTGAATATTCAGTTTGGCGACTACGACTTCGATATCATGCTTCTGATTGCGAGCCAGCGCGGGCGCATCCGACAGTCGCATGACTTGGCCGTCGATACGCGCTCGCGCGAAGCCTTGTCGTTGCAAACTCTCGAACAGATCGCGGTACTCGCCTTTTTGACCGCGTACGATCGGCGCGAGGATCAGGCACTCTTCGGTATCAGTTAGGGCCTGGATGCGAGCGACGATTTGATCGCGAGTCTGCGAGGTGATCGGTACGTTGCACTTGCTGCAAAAACCGGTGGCGACACGTGCATAAAGTACGCGGAGAAAGTCGTAGATCTCGGTGACGGTGCCAACGGTACTGCGCGGGTTCGAGCTCGTGGATTTTTGGCTAATCGAAATCGCCGGGCTTAGTCCGCTGATGTAATCAACGTTCGGTTTGGGAAGCTGGCCGATGAATTGACGCGCGTAACTGGACAGACTTTCCAGGTAGCGGCGCTGACCTTCGGCGTAGAGCGTATCGAAAGCCATTGAGCTTTTGCCGCTACCGCTGACTCCCGAGAAGACGATCAATTGATTGCGCGGCAGTACGGCGCTGACGTTGCGCAGATTGTGTTCGCGCGCTCCTCGCACCTCGATGGTCGTGTTATCCATATTCCTCAGTACTTATTCGCCACGCAGCAAATGCTCGGCAACCCAAGGCAACAAGCTAAATTATCGCCGCCAAGGAACCGAACAAATCGCGACAGGTTGTGTTATGCTTTGTTTTTCAGCACGTTTTTCAAACTAAACAGTTCATTCCAGCGTTCGTGCTGGACGAGTGCGACCCGCAGCGAACCCAGCTATTGTAAGGCAGATCCGGGAAATGGACGACCGCAGGGACCAAGGCGGCCGGCGATTTGTGATTTTGCGGCACGAATTACCTCCCACCTCCACGAGAGGCTCACATTGGGATTTAATGCTAGAAAATCAAGGTGTTTTGCTGACTTGGGAGCTCCCGAATCTGCCGCCTGGACCGTTACCCGCTAGTTTCGAGCAACTCGGAATTCGTCGCCTACCCGACCACCGGATCGACTTTTTGGAATACGAAGGACCAGTTTCGAACGGCCGCGGTACTGTTCAGCGGGTCGATTTTGGAAATTATCAGCTGACAAGCGGTGAGCGGGAAGAGTTTTACCTCGTCCGAGCGATGGGAAGTCGCTTTCAGATTGAGCTGTTAGTGCTGAAAGCGATTTTCCAGCAACGTGCCGAGACAAACTTGCAGGGTGGAGAGGTGCAAAAGTTTTTGGATTTGTCAAACACCTCCGAGTTGCGGAGTAACTCGGCCACGTTTTAAAAAATCAAAAAAACCTCATCGGGATCAAATTTAAGAGTGAGATTCAATCACGGGTGAACATTTGAGGCTTTTTCCACGTCTCTATCGGACCTTATAGTATCGAAAAATTCCGTACGAGAAGCGATTAGCGAATGAACGCGCGTCAATTGGAAAAACTAGGCATACCGGCGTTTTGCGCAGGCGAAGCCATTGCTGCTATTCAGCGATTGGTGAGCCAAGACAAGGTCCGCAACAAGAATATCAAAGAGACCATCAAGTCGATCGTGGCCGCGCCCCAGGCTTACGTAAATGATCAAGACTGGGGCGAATTGGCGCGGAGCTTGGCGGAGTTTGATCACGCAGCCATGCCACGTGAGCCGATCGCCTACCCGACTTGGGGAACTGACATCGATCCCGCCGCGCATGCTCAGATGCGATTGGCTTGCGAATTGCCGATGGCGATCGGTGCTGCGCTCATGCCGGACGCGCACGTTGGATACGGCTTGCCGATCGGCGGAGTGCTCGCGACTGAGGGAGCGGTGATTCCGTATGCGGT
>JANLQO010000277.1:0-3458 GCA_031367855.1 Planctomycetia bacterium
GATTTTTTCACTCGAAATCCTACCGCCACGCTTGCTGAAGCCAAAGCTTCCTTCGGCGAAAAGTACAGTTACAGCGAGCTAAAGATGGTTGCTTGGCGATTCCGCCCCGAGAGCGAGTGAGCCGAGCAAATCAACTTGGCATTTTGTTTTTCACCGCCGTCGAGGGTTCGCGAGCGGGTTCACTATCAACGTGCGATGCTCCTAAGAAGGATTAGCCGCAGGACTTGAACCATGTCGCACAATGCCACGGATTCCAGAGTAGTGAATGAAACGGGGAGCACCCTAGTAGGGTGGGTTGAGGAACGAACCCACCTTGAAAAGCGCCGAGTAAGCGGATGCAAGTTCGAGCGGAATCCCTGGTTGGTATTGTCAAGATTCAGAGTTTTTCAGCGGTTAGCATGGGGAGGAACATTCGATCGGTCAGTTTAGGTAGCGATATGAAACCAAATTTTTCATAGAAGCGAGATGCGGCTTCTCCTTTCGAATCGACGACGATTACGCTGGCTGCAATCTCTTCGGCCACTCGAATGCAGCGAGTTATAGCGTCGGCTAGTAAGAGTGATCCGACACCCGGAAACATGAGATCGCGAGCTAACCGACCGATCAGGATAGCAGGTACCTCGGGATAGCCAGGGAGTTTCTTCGTTAACTCAACAGGAAGCGAAGCGAGTTCTATCGCAGTAGCACTTAGCGTGTAGAAGCCAACGACTCTTGTTGGTTGGGAAGCGACTGTCATTACAAACACGGCTGCAGCCTTGCGTTTGACGTCTTGTCCGACTGTTTTTGCCAAGTAGTGATTCAGAGTTGGAGCACCGCAATCGAATTGTTCGCGATTGTGGTGTTTGCCTAGCGGCTCGCAGACGAAATCGCTCATCGGCTGTCCACTCGTTTGCGGTGGTTTTCCATCACGCTGCGAAGTTTTTTGTTCGGTCGTTTGGGCGAAAGGAGTGCTTCGACCAGTGTTTTACTCTGTTCTTGATTGAGGTGAAGGCGCTCGTACTCGTCGACCACTTTTTTCGCAGCAACTTCGACGTGTGCAACGACGAAGTCCGAGACCGAACGTCCGGAGTAAGCCGCAGCCCGTTCGATCAGCTCTTTTTGCTCAGGAGATACCCGCGTTTCCAGTCTGGCAGATTTCGAAGATGAGTTAGCAGAGTTCATTCGTTGTTCCTTGATGGGTCATTTGTAGTGTACGGCAATTTGCCGTACAAGTCAAGGACGACCATTTAGCCTAGTTCAAAACGGAACGTCATCTGCATACCAGTCACCATGGGAGGCTTCGTCCGCTAGGTCCGTGAAGGAGCTCAAATGCTGCCTGAGTTCCGCAGCGACGTGCAAGGCCTTTCGCCAGCGGAAACCGCAGGGGGCTCCGGAGCCAAAGTTGGTTTCGCAATCGCCGCCTTCTGATTTGTCAGTTTCGATTTCGCCAGCGTAAAGCTCCAGTTGCGTGGTCAATTCATTCAGGCTTCTCAGCAACCTTGTTACGCTTGGTTCGATGTTGCGAGACAATTGCAGCTTGTTCGATTCTTCGCATGCCTGTTGCAACAAAGCGTACGCATGCGGAAGTGCTTCAATGTGCTGTTCCACTACCGTGCCAGCGTCAAACTTTGACGCGATGCGGAGCTTTACAACCAGTGACACCACGCAATGCGCAACTTTGCTTAGTCTTTTTCCCAGCGGAATCTCGCCCATCCCGTCATTCACACTCAGCCGCCAGACATCACCGAAGGTCGACTTTGGCTCGGAATACTGTGGCGGCAGGCCCCATTCTTTTGCAAGAGCCCACTCCTGATCCATCTGCTCGCTAAATTCGCGATAATCTGCTTGATTCTGCTCCCACGATTCCATCGTTTCGTGGTGGTAAGCGAATGCGAACAAATCGTCCATGTTGCAGCCGTCCATATGCCAGAATCCGATGCCCGGCATCGCCGCCATAGCCTGACAACACGGGCAATCTGGATCGATCGGATGAAACTGACCGCCATTCGGCTGCCGTCGTCGTTCAAGATTAATGATGCCTCGCGGAGTCCGACTTGGATCTTCGTCCCACGGTGCGTCAAGCCATTGTTCACCAATCATCCACAACCGAGTTACTTCGTCGCAGATAAATTCGTCGAGTTCGCCTTGTGATTTTCCCAGCGCCGCTCGTTCGGCGTCTGGCATCGATCGCAGGCCGTCCCAGCAGGCCCATGCAACTTCGCGAACATAGTCGTAGTACATTACGATTTCATTGGTGTTGAATCCATTGAATTGAAATGCATGAGATTCCGGACTGATCCCAGGCGGACATCGCTCGAGCGTACTCCACTGATGTTCACGGTCGCTCATGTCGCCGCTCAGTCGATCGTGGTCTCGCAGCAAAACGGTTCTAGGGAGTTGGTCCTGAAGTTCCGCACAGGGCGTCATCAGCCAATCAGCGTGAATGTCGCGAATGGTGTCGTAGTAAATGCGATAGTTTATGTCTTCTGCCGGATCTTCACAGCGAGCCAACTCGTGCATAGTTAACGATTCTGGCTCCGGCTGAGGTTCCTCGGCATACCGTTCGTTCCAGCTACGTCGACGTTCAATCCACTCCAAGCGAACCCGATTCGCAATCTCTTCTCTGTGCGCAAACTTTCTATAACAGCCGTTGATGATCGATCGCAACATTGGCTCGCCATAGAAGATTTCACGTAGGTCAGTGATTGGGTGTGCGGCTCGCTCTTGCCTACGCTTGCTCGCCGTCGCTTCCCAGTTCATTGCCCAGTTCATTGCCCAGTTCAATGCATCGTGCACAAACAGCCAATCCTCTGCGAGGCGATAGCTGATGTGCACCGTCCCACCCTCGACGGATTCGATGTTGTAGCGAGTGATAACTCCCTTCGGCCCTGGAGAAGAATACGAGGAGTCGATCACCACCAACCGCGCCGCCAGGTCAATCACGACGAGTCCCGCGTCCCAAGGCTCGGCATTGAGAGAGTGTCGAAAGTACGAGAAATGCCCACTCGCCGGCGATTCTAGAGCAAATCGATCCACGGCGGCATCCAGTTCCGTCAGCGAAACAGGGTCCGCACTCAGCGCTGCAATAAACCACTCCGCCACCGACCCATGCACAGTCCCAGATCGGTCTTCGTTCGCGTCGCGAATAACAAGTTTGACTTCCGACATCTGCTACCCTCACTAAGACATGAAGCGAGTCACCTTTTCAGCTGCGTTAAATCAAAGTCTCTATTCCGTTACAGCTTGAGAATCTGTACCGCATTGTCAACTAGCCCCGACTCTCGCGGGGAAGTAGCACAAGTAAACAGCTTCCACTGCCCTTTGGACTTCTCGTCGATTGAGTTAGAATAGGCGTAAGGAGTCCAATATGACCGAAGCTGCCACACAGTTGATACGTGCCTTTTCTTCGCTGACTGCTGACGAGCGATACAGCGTTCTAATTGAACTCGACGCAGTCGCTTAGAACAGGATTAGTTTAT
>JANLQO010000303.1:0-3843 GCA_031367855.1 Planctomycetia bacterium
TCACTGAGGGTGGCTGGTATGTACCGAACGGTCTAATGCTCTTGTCGCCAAGCGCGTTTTTTCTCATAGGCATCCTGATCTGGGTCGTAAGAACCTTCAAGCCGGACCAAATTGAGGAGGTATAGCCTGATGACCGTCCACAGTTTTGAACATTATCTGAGTCTTTTCTTGAAGAGTGTATTTATCGAGAACATGGCCCTCGCGTTCTTCTTAGGGATGTGCACCTTCATTGCGATTTCTAAAAATCTGAAGACTGCCATCGGGTTAGGCATCGCCGTCACGGTGGTACAGGCCATTACGGTTCCTGCAAACAATTTGCTATATCAGTACTTGCTCACCGAAGGTGCGCTGGCCAAGACTTTGGGCCCGAATTTTGCGTCGGTGGATTTGAGCTTTCTCGGGTTCATAAGCTATATCGGAGTGATTGCTGCGATCGTTCAAATTTTGGAGTTAGTGCTCGATCGATTCTTTCCGGCTCTGTACAACGCACTCGGCATTTTTCTGCCGCTGATCACTGTCAATTGTGCCATCCTAGCAGGTTCGCTCTTCATGGATCAACGCGGGTATGATCTCGGCGAAAGCGTTGTTTACGGTGTTGGCTCCGGCTTTGGATGGGCCTTAGCCATCGTGGCTCTGGCGGCCGTGCGCGAGAAACTACGTTATAGCAATATCCCGCGCGGGCTGCGGGGCCTGGGGATCACTTTCATTACCGTCGGTTTGATCGCGATGGCCTTTATGGCGTTTTCTGGAATTCAACTCTAAGTGCCTTCGAGCGGATTTTGCAGCAATGAGCGGCTTCAACCTAGTACTGATCGGTGTGCTTTTTTTCACCATCGTCGTGTTGTCGTTGGTGATTCTTATTTTGGCTGCCAAAAAGCTATTGGTAGCAGCAGGCGATGTCAAAATTACTGTCAACGAGAGTAAGACACTGGCTGTGCCCGCCGGTGGCAAGCTGCTCGAATGTCTGGCGAACAACGGGATATTTGTTCCCAGTGCTTGTGGTGGCGGTGGGACCTGCGCAATGTGCAAGGTGCGGATACTGACCGGCGGCGGCGAAATCTTAGCCACTGAGCGAACGCATATCAGCAATGCCAAAGCTCGTGAAGGATATCGACTGAGTTGCCAGGTCGCTGTCAAGCAAGATATGAAGATTGAAGTACCGCACGAGGTTTTCGAGACCAAGAAATGGGTCTGTACCGTGCGATCCAATCACAATGTGGCAACTTTTATCAAAGAGTTGATTCTTGAATTGCCGCAAGGAGAATCCGTCGACTTTAAATCGGGTGGGTATATCCAGATTGACGTACCACCCCACACGGTCCGCTACAAGGAGTTTGAAGTCGAAGAACAATTTCGTGAAGACTGGGACAAGTTTAATATCTGGCGTTACACCTCTGTGGTTGAAGAGTCCGTCTTTCGCGCCTATTCGATGGCTAATTACCCTGGCGAAACAGGGATCATCATGCTCAATGTCCGCGTGGCTTCTCCGCCGCCTCGAGCGCCGGAGGACACACCACCCGGAAAAGTTAGTTCCTATATTTTCGGTCTGAAACCGGGCGACAAAGTGACGATCGCAGGTCCGTACGGCGAGTTCTTTATTAAGGACACCGATAACGAAATGGTTTACATTGGTGGCGGCGCTGGAATGGCCCCACTGAGAAGCCATATCTTTGAGTTATTTAGAAATCGAAAGACCCATCGGAAAGTCTCGTTTTGGTACGGCGGTCGAAGCCTCAAAGAGCTATTTTACGTCGACCATTTTCGAAAAATCGAAACAGAATTCCCCAACTTTAAGTTTAACATTGCGCTATCAGAACCCAAGCCGGAAGACCATTGGGATGGCTACGTCGGTTTTATTCACCAAATTGTTCTCGACCATTATCTGAAGCAACATCCGGCACCTGAAGATATCGAGTACTACATTTGCGGACCGCCCATGATGAATGCGGCCGTTTTCAAAATGTTGGACGAATTAGGCGTGCCCAAAAGCAACATAGCTTACGATGATTTTGGTGGTTAGTCGTTGCAACTCGCAGGCGAACAGCCTGCGCGGGAAAGTGGGGCTGGAATACACATGGCTCTTCCGTTTAAGTGGCTGCCCCACTATCGCTCCCTTGCCATCATGGCGTTGATTGTAGTGTTGGTTGTAATTCAGTGGCGTGATCGTTCGCCAAATTCGCTAGATCAACCCCAGCAGCTTCTGCAGGGTTCGACGATGGGAACGACTTACACCATTCACTATAGGCCAGAGATCGGTAGCCCAGTTCTGTCGGAAATGCAGCAGTTCGTCAGTGACGAGCTGCTGCGGGTCAATCAGCAGATGTCGACCTATCTCAAGGACTCGGAAATTTCGCGTTTCAACGCATCCAGCTCTACCGATTGGTTCGATGTCTCTGTCGAGACGGCAAGCGTTGTCGATTTGTCGCTGCATATATCCACCCTCTCCCATGGGGCGTTTGACGTTACCGTTGGTCCTCTGGTGAATTTGTGGGGATTCGGGGCCGACAAATCTCGCAAGACCATCCCCTCAGAGTCGGAAATCGAAGCGGCCAAGGCCTCAGTAGGCTACCGCAATCTGGCAGTGCAGTTCGAACCGCCTGCTCTCAAAAAATCGAATGCCGCGCTACAAGTCGACCTTTCGGCCATTGCCAAAGGTCATGGTGTCGATCGAGTTGCAGGGCTGTTTCGTAAACACGGCATTTCAAACTACTTTATCGAGATCGGTGGCGAGGTCTTTGCTCAAGGATACAGATTGGATGGCCGGCCATGGCAAGTCGGCATTGAAGCGCCGCTTGAAAACAAGCAATCGATTCACTCAATCATTGGGTTGTCTGGCGCCGCCATGGCCACTAGTGGAGACTATCGCAATTTTTTTGAAGCCGACGGCCAGCGATTTTCGCATACGATCGATCCAAACACGGGGAGGCCTGTTACGCATTCGCTTGCGTCTGCATCCGTTGTAAGCGATAGCTGTGCTTTGGCGGACGCGATTGCGACCTGTATGATGGTACTAGGCTTTGAACGCGGCTCGCAACTCGCCGAAACGGAGAACTGGGCCGTGCTGCTCATGCAGCGCAACGAAAATCAGATATCCTCAACCTGTTCTAAGGCATTTTCGGATTCCTTTCCAAGCGTGTGTAAACAGCTAACCGTGGCAAAATAGGTGTATCATGACCTGGATGATTTGGCTTACGGTTTTCGCTCTCACCTTGGGAGTTCTCGGTATAGTAGTTCTCGGAATGTCCATCGGCGTGCTATTCGGAAACAGGAAGTTAACAGGCTCTTGTGGAGGCTTAGCTAATCAGCCATCCGAGGACGGCACGACTCAGTGTACGCATTGCTCGACTCCAGACGCAGCCTGCAAAACGCAGTCGCTGCGAAGAAATTCCCCATCCCATAGGTAGCTAGACCAGCGTTTGCCCTTTCCGAACAGACATTCGCTGGGCAGCGCAGTGATGCGTTGGACTCAAGGCTTTTGCCGCTTTTGCAGCACGCGAAATACAAAATCGCCTAAAGCCTGTGCTCCACGAGTTCGCATTTAAATCAGTTTCACAAAGTGGCGCGGTCCAACTACGAAGGCGCGCCAAAGCGTTTATGCAGCAACTTACTCAACCACAGATTGCACGCTCATGCTGACTACAATTATCGTCACTTTTGTGTTGGGCTATATGGCCATCGCCTTCGAACATCGGATCCGCGTCAACAAAGCCGCTTCGGCATTATTGGTTGGAGTCCTGTGCTGGACCCTGTATGCGATAGGCAGCGATACGCTGTTACTTCCAGAAAACGTCCCGAGTTGGTTTCTGGAAAAACTGGGCGTACATGCGGGCGAACATTTGAATC
>JANLQO010000323.1:0-13025 GCA_031367855.1 Planctomycetia bacterium
CACGCCAAAGCTAATCAACTCGACGATTAGTGGCAACGTCGTGGATGCTAAGGATCTTAAAGGAGCCAATCTGGCAAGCACTTTCCTTACTGGCGGAATCTTAGCTGGGTACGATCTCAATTTTCCGTCAAATAAAGACCTCAATGTGTCGCTCGAGAACACGACTGTTGCGTTTAACAGAGCAATCAACGCACCCGGGAAAAACACGGCACACTCTGCCGGCGGTATTTTGGGAACTAGCTACCACTACTCAGGCTCCTACGGATATTATCCTGAAACTCAGTTTGACGCGAATATCAAAACGCGGAATACGATCATCGCTCGCAATGAAGTCAACGCAGCTCCTGATGATGTCGCAGGTATTTTTGTCAGTTCTGGTCACAACCTGATCGGTGTTGTAACCCCCGATGCAACCGGATTTGTGGCTAGCGATTTGAAAGGCACCCAAGCATCTCCGCTCGACCCACGGCTAGGTTCACTTGCCTACAACCGAGGCCCAACCAAGACGCATCTGCCACAAAATAATAGCCCTGTCCGTGACGCTGGTGATAGCTCTGGAGCAACAACTACTGACCAGCGCGGATACTCGCGTATCGCCGGAGCCGCGATCGACATAGGCGCGGTGGAATCTCGCAGTCGACCAGTCGGATCTGAAACCGAACATCACGACAGTGTCTTTGACGACTGGGATGAAGAGGACTGGCTCAAAAAACTGACTCACAATCTTGACGAGCTGAGGCATCATGATTGACCAGTTGGTTGAACCAAGCACGAACACTGACAGCGAATTACCAGACGCAACCCCCGATGCGCTGGCGAGCGTTCACACGGAAAGCTTTCCAGCGCTGCTCAACAGCCTTGGAATTTCCGTTGCCGTATCGACCTATCAAGCAGGTCGATTGGTGTTCCTGCGCGAAGACCACGGGGTTCTTAATACGCACTTTCGACTCTTTCGTCGACCGATGGGAGTCGCCGTCCATTCAGGACAACTCTGGGTCGGCACTGCGTGCGAAGTTTGAGAGTTTCACAACTCGCGGCAGATCGCGGCCAGCATTGAGCCTGAAGGTAAACACGACGGTTGCTATATGCCGCGGCATATTCACATAACGGGAGATATTGCAATCCACGAAATGGCCTATGGACGCGGAGAGCTTTGGATCGTCAATACGCGATTTTCTTGTCTGTGCACTTTGGACCATTACCACAGCTTTGTACCGCGCTGGCAACCGCCATTCATCACGGAACTTGCCTCGGAAGATCGTTGCCATTTGAATGGACTGGCCATGAAGGACGGAGCGCCAGCCTTTGTAACAGTTCTTGGCCAAACCAATGCGGCACGAGGTTGGCACGAAAATAAACGCGACGGCGGGGCCGTCCTATCAGTGCCTTCCGGTGACGTTGTAGTCGCAAGACTTGCCATGCCGCATTCACCGCGTTGGCATAACGGGAAATTGTGGTTGCTGGAATCGGGAACCGGCAGTTTAGGAACGATCGATATCGAGCGAGGCTTATATGAACCCATCGTGCACCTACCCGGCTTCACCCGCGGTCTCGATTTTATTGGCCGCTATGCCTTTGTCGGCCTCTCGCAGGTTCGTGAATCAGCAACCTTCAGCGGACTCCCCGTCACCGAACGTGAAGATCGCTCAAGCGGCGTGTGGGTCGTTGACACGATTCGCGGCGAAGTCGTCGCCTTCCTGCGCTTCGACGGAAATGTACAAGAGATCTTTGCGGTTCAGCTTTTAGTGAATTGCAAGAATCCTGAACTAGTCATCGACGACAACCCACTCATGGCAAACGCATTTGTATTGCCAGATAAACAATTGTGAGGTAACCGACAAGGTTGATAGCTTCAACAAGTGAAGCAGATGAATTTACGTCCTGAAACTGAAACCCGCTATAATCAAATACTAGGATTCCAACATGCGTATTCTTTTCCTGCTAATGGCCTTTACGTTCACTTTGGGTACACATCTAAATGCAGGAGTACTGACGCTGACGTCGCAGGATAGTTCCGCTGGTTACTCGCTCACAACATTCGCGTCAGGTTTTCCGTCTGCCTTCGGTTTGGGGCCGTTGGGAATCACTTTCACTGATAACTCGCATGTGCTAGTTAGCGATTATGTTGGAGATATGCGGGTTTTTTCAAACTCAGATGGGCAGCTCGCAGGCTCGCCAACAGCCAGTTACGGTGGACCTCTTACATCCGTTGGTTTGGCAACACTTGACGGTCACACCTATCTCGCAGACAGAGCTAGAAGCCGAATCATCGAAGTGAGTTCGACCGGTGTCTTGGTTAAAAGCATCGTGACTAACATAGGTGCGCCTACAGGATTAGTTGCAAATCCATTGGATCATACGCTACTCTTTGGCGATCCGTTTGGAGGTCAAGGGATCTTTCGTGTAGATCCAACGCTTCAAACAACGCAAAGAGTACTTACGTCGAACGACCACATCGACGGCTTGGCATTCGACGCTGCAACCGGCCGGCTATACGTGGCCGCAGCAAGTGCCGGCGGAGGGGGCCATGTCCTTGGCTACGATAGCAGTTTCAACAAGGTCTTCGACTCAGGCCCTATTAACGCAGCCGACTCCTCTATAGACGGATTAGCATTGGGCCATGGAGGGCTGAGTGGAAACATATATGTGAACACTAACGATGGTCAGTTCATACAAGTCAATCTGGGAACATCTGTTCAAACAGTGATCGCCAATGGTGGTTCACGTTTAGACTTTGTAGCAGTCGCTCCTGACGGAACGTTGCTCATTACCCAGACGGACAGCATCCTCCGCCTCAGGGCTCCCACGGGAGGTGGTTTTGGCGATCCCGCTACTGTCCCTGAGCCAAGTAATCTATTGGTTTTCAGCGCTCTTGTATTGCTTGGCTTCGTTCATTTGAGCTGCAAGTCATGTCGTAAAGATTCAAAGGGATACGAGCTAGCATTGCACAGACGATAGAGGATAGCCAGTTCACGTCAGCTCGATTGAGATTACAAACGATCGTTGACTCGACCGAGTCCGCGAGACCCGAATTGCCAATTCAGCCAGGTGTTGAGCAATCGTTAATGCCTGTGTCGACGCAAGCGTCTGCTGAATTCGAAACTGCGATCGACAGTTTACTAGCTCCGATCGAGATTGATGAACTCAACGATCCAATTGGTCCTCGCGCTGCTGGCCAACCGCATCGCGTCGACGAGTTTCGCGGTCGCCTTCGCAAGACGCGTAATCACGTCCCCCAAGCCGCCCGAGAATTGTTGAGTGCGTAACCGATTTGCCAATCGTTGCCTCGCAGCACCAAAACTGATTGCAATCGCGACTGTATCGATGATTGGAAGGATAGTCGCTCTATGGTATTTGTGCCGAGTTTTCCAACTTCCCGACGGACGAAGCGCCGTTGTTGCCCATTTCGTCAAGTTCCAATCCATTTTCACGAATTGTCCACTTAAGCAGTTTAGTATTATTAGGAAAGCCAAGTTCGGGTTGCGTCAGAATCATTATGCCCTTGTCAAACGTCCAAACTGCTTTACCAAACGGATCGCTGTAATGGCCATTGGAAAACAATTTACATGTCCAAGAGCCTTTCCAACTGGTGCCGGTCAACTCCCAAGTGCCGATTAGTACGGGCTTTAGGGCTTCTTTTTTTTTAGCTATAAGTTCATTGGCCAGCACATCATTCTTTGCTTTCGTCTGATCATTGATCGCATTGTCGTAGACTCGTTCTAGGGTGCGAACTGTGGCCCCCCGCGCACGCAGGAATTCAATAAGAGCTGGCCGCATTCGCGCGGACCACGGGTAATAGCCGTGATCTTGGAAGGCATGTTTTTCGCCCTTGAGTAACTCGAGTTGCGTTTGTTTGACTTCGGCCTTAAATGTCGACTTTCGCAAATTGTCTTCGGCCTTTTCAAACGCAGCCAACAAGGTCTGTTCAGCTTTAGCATTGGCCACTTCATAGGATTTCGTGGCACTGGCAATTTCGTCTTTGTCGTCGGCGCGCGCGGCCAAGAACGTTAATTGGCCCAAAAACACGGCCAAGGAAATGCAGCATGTCATCGATCTCAAGATTATGCTCCCCAACGATGTTGACTATTCGGCATCATTTTAACCAATGCGAATTTGCCACGGAAGACTTAGGAGCCGCTGGCGCTAACTAAGCTCGCAAGCTCCACGAGAACGCCAAAGCGTCAACACTACACATGCGCCTGATTTGACCCAAGAGGCTCGGTTTAAGGCCAAGGTTCGCGGGATCTTGGCAGCTAAAGCTCAGTATGCCGATTTCCTCAAAATACTGTAAAACGCGCGGGGTTCTTTGCCAAATGGGCCACATCGCAGAGACTTAGTCACATGTACGTCGTAGCGAGTCAGCGGTATTTCTAATGAACGCTCTACACTTCGCCTCAGCCAGCCACGCCCAAACTAGATTGGCAAATGGGTTATAATGCTGGACCGTAATTTATGCCACCTTCCTATGGAGAATTCAAATGGACGCTCAAACGGCAATTCGCAATGTCTTGGCAACTGGTGAAATGATCGGCATGGCGTATCTTGGCGATTTGACTGATGCCGAATTGATGCAGCGCCCACACGCCCAGTGCAATCATCTCAATTGGCAAGTTGGTCACTTAATCGTCTCAGAAAACAGTCTGGTTGGCATGGCCTGGCCCATGCCGAGCTTGCCTGAAGGTTTCAAAGAGAAATACGTCAAAGAAAACGCTGCCAGCAACGATCCAACTAAATTCGCTACCAAAGACGAATTGATGGCTGCTTACAAAACACAACGAGCGGCTACGTTAGAGGTTTTGTCGAAAGTAACTGCCGAAGAGTTGGATAAGCCGACCGAAGTTGACTACGCTCCAACTCGGGGACAATTGATTTCGCTCAACGGCGAGCATTGGTTAATGCATGCCGGCCAATGGGTCATCGTGCGCCGTCAGAACAATAAACCCGTGCTCATCTAGGAATTGTCGCTGCGGATGATGAAGCACACTGCGGTCTATGAAAACCTCCCACGCCCGCGCGAAACTTGGTTGTGGGACAGGTCCGCGATTGAGGCCTGGCAGCTCGCGCGCTTGAATCAGCAGCTCGCGGAGATCCTTCCAGCGAATCGTTTTTACCGCCAGAAATTTCGCGCCGACGTATTGCAACTCGACAGTTTGCGGGATCTTCAGCTATTGCCACTGACGACCAAGGACGAATTGGTTCGGTCGGTCGACGAGCACGGCTTGAGTCAACATCAAACCTACGAGTTGTCGCGTTACGCCCGCATGCATCGTACCAGCGGCACGACCGGCGCGCCTCTGCTGATATGCGATACTGCCGAAGATTGGCAGGGCTGGTGGTCCGCTACTTGGCAACACGTGCTTGAAGCGGCCGAAGTGACCCAAGCCGATCGCGTTTTCCTGGCGTTCTCCTTTGGACCATTCATCGGATTTTGGAGCGCTCATCAAGCCTGCGTGGATCGTCGTGCAATGGTGATTCCTGGCGGCGGTCTGTCGTCGGTGGCGAGACTCGAATTCATGCGGCAATCGCGAGCGACTGTCGTGTTATGCACTCCTTCGTACGCGTTGCATTTGGCCGAAGTCGCTCAGCGAGAATCCTTACCGCTGGGTGAATTGCAAGTCGACCGGATTATAGTAGCCGGGGAAGCGGGTGGTAGCTTGCCGGCAGTCCGCGCGCGCATCGAATCTGCGTGGCAAGCAAGAGTAATCGACCACTGCGGGGCGACGGAGGTCGGACCCTGGGGTTTCGGTTGGCCTGACCGTCCAGGAATTCATGTCATCGAAACTAGTTTCATCGCGGAGTTGTTACCCATCGGTTCGAATCAGGCGATACTCCCATCCCAGGCTAGGCCAGAACAACTGGCTGCACCCTCTGAACTTGTTTTGACGTCACTCGGCCGTATGAGCGCGCCCGTGTTTCGCTATTGCACCGGCGATATCATTCAAGCGAGTTACAGCGATCGTGGCGATTGCAATTTCTTGTGGTTTTCTGGCGGAGTGACCGGGCGCACTGACGACATGGTCACCATTCGCGGTGTCAACCTCTTTCCCAGTAGCATTGAAGCTATTGCAAGGGAATTCGCATCGATTCAAGAGTATCGAGTCGTCCTTAGCCGCAACGGAGAACTCGACGAGCTCCGGTTAGAGGTTGAAGCGCCCGAGGAGGATCTTGTCAGTATCAGCAAACGCTTGGACTTAGTACTCGGACTTCGTATAAATGTCACCAGTGTTCCGCTGAACTCACTTCCACGCAACGAAGGTAAAGCAAAACGGTGGCACGACGAGCGTAAGCGCTAACAGGCGCTAGAGCCCTATGACACCGCCCTAAACATCTTTGTTCGCACTTTGACAGATGCTGGGTGCGACTTGTTTTAACGGTTCGCTTTCGACGGATGCAGGCACAGAGGTTCTGGCTGGTTCTGGCTGGTTCTGGCTGAACCGCAGATTACGCAGGTTAACGCAGATGATTTGATGGATTAGCTATCTGCGTACATCTGTGCAATCTGCGGTTAACTGGTGTCCTAGGTTATGGGCCGCCCTATGCTCGCAAGGCGAACGCTCCAAAAATCATCACGACAATGAAGACGAGATAAAGAACCAAGAAAATAGCCGTACAGATACCGATAAGCTTCCAAAAACTTTTCTGCAATTCAATCGCATCAGCCACGTCTTCTATATTGCGACTACTTTCGGCTCGACTGATGGCCGAAGCATAGCCCAGCAGAAACTTGGCCGCAAAGCCATAGACGACGGCAATAAATGCGTAACACGCCATGATCATTACGGCGAGCCCAGCACTGCCGAAGGCCACTGCAAACAATGCAAATACGCTACCAATTCCAGTCAGAGCCGCGCCAATCGCAGTGAGGATTCCCATAAAGCGTACCCAAGGCCGGGTTTCTTTTAAAGCGAAAAGCGTGCGATTGAACGCGCCGTCTGAAACTAACGGTAGTTGGGGTGCGCCGCTATTGCCCAAGGCATAAGGGTTTTCCATTTTCAATCCTCGAAATTTTGCTATGTTTAGGGGGGAGGGCTTATAGACTGTCCGAAGGGGTCTGACCCTTTGGCGACAGAACGATTCCAAGGCGTTTTTGTCTTTGCCGGAGAGGGTCAGATCCCTTTTCGGACAGGCACTAAGTGCCGACTGAAACCAGTCTGCAATCTTCGCGGCAAGTATACAGCATCGGTTTCGCTAAAGCAGTCTGCACGAACGAGAAAATTTGCCAAAGGTCGCGATGGAAAATATGCCAAGTTTTTCGGTTGGTGGAGCGTCAAGGGTTGAATGCACCAAAATACTCGCTCAAAAGACCGCGCTGCGGCTAAAATATTGCTAGTCTAATAGAGTACGGCTAGTCGATCTCTGACCGCGAAAACGCTTCTCTCTTGGAATCGTGCCATGAAAAACGCTTACGTCCTCAGCTTATTCATTTTGCTCAGCGGTTCGGTATTGATTGCGCAAGAGCGTTTTCGGTTAGACACTCCCAATCCCGGAGTTTCTGCCGACGCTTACCTCACTGACAGCGATCTTGTAGTCGTTGATCAGGCCGGAAAAAATACTTTATACGTTCGCGAAGCTAGGTTCGATTCGCAGGACGGTCAGTGGCTTGGTTATTTCGCACGCAATTTGAATCAAGTGATTCGTTGGCCTGTGGCGTACGTCGGCAACATGCAGATAGGTGACATCTCCGGTGGCGCCGTGCGCTATCGAACCAGCCAAATGGTGATTCAACCGCTGGATCGAGTTGCCAATCGACCTGTACTGCCTCCACCGAGTATGCCTTTGCCAAGGCAACCTCCCGTGGACCCAAATCTGGGAGCCGCTTTTGTCGATTCATTGCAAGGCATTACACCCAGTCCGATTTTCGATTCGATTAATCAGGGCCAAGAGGCTCGTGCGCAAATGTTGCAGCTGGCTACGTTCGACCCTCGCGGCTCGCAACTTTACCTGACTCGCGATCAACTCAATACGCTCTCGCTCAGCCGCAATCCGGTTGTCGACAGCAATTGGTGGGTAGTGCCAACTGGCAATTCTTACGTCCGCATTCAGCACTATCAAAATGGACGTGTCACTGCGCTTGGCGCGACTCGCACTCAAACCGTCTCGCTCGCCGCTATCTCGCAAGACCCGAGGCAGCTCTGGCGAGTTTCCAGCATCGCCTCCAACCGCAATCGTTTCGTGCTCGAGAACGCAATGTACAGTGGGCAGTGTATGGCCTCAGTGGGCGGACAGCTTTTGTTGCAACCCATCAGCTACGCACCCACACAGTGGTGGGTACCGATGTCCGCTCCCACGCTCCCAAACTACGAACCCTTCTGGCGCACGGTCAACCAACAAGTACACGCGAACTCGCCTCTCGCGCCCGCTCAACTCGGCCTTGTGAACTCGCACCGAACCGCACTCCTAATACTGCTCGCCGATCAACGTCAGGCCGGCAAAGTTCAGCAAATGCGCATCGAACCCGGCCAAACTGCAACTCTTACACTTGATCGCGATGCTGGGGCTACCATTGTTGAGACGTACGAAATCCGCTCACCCGCCGGTGTTTGGGACCGCCAGCAGTTTACAACCGCTATTCCACCACGCGTCTTTTATGACTTGAGCATCTATGAAGAGTTTCTTCAATCGATTGCCATCGATCGCACCGGCAAGAGCCCCAATCCGATCGAAGATGTGAACTATATGCCCAAGAGCGTAGGTTGGTTCCAGATTCCACCGGGTGCCGCTCTCCCGCAAAAGAGTAATATGGATGCCATGGGACAGGCCCGCGCCGCCAATAACCCTGGTGCTGTTCGACGTTTGGACCCAAAGCAATTTGAGTTCAAGCCAGCTAGCCCGACGGAAGCGATCTTGGACGAATTTAAATCTGTCCCCCGCAAGAAGTTTTAGTGGTCCATGGCTGAGAACGCGCAAGACTTGCAACCTGACCTACTTGCCGCTGAGATTCTAGTGGCTCGGCCTTTGCTGCGAATAAAACTCGCCCGAGCCCTATTCTGCCCGCCTGAAGAGGGTCAAAAAGCATTATCGGAAACGATCAAATTCCTAATGCTGGCCGCCGAAAACACCAAGGGTCAACTTACTCCATCGGCGCGAGTTGACTTGGCCTGGCACGAGCTCATTTTGTTCACGCGCACCTATCTGAGCTTCTGCCAACAGTATCTTGGTAAAGTAATTCATCATGAACCCAGTAGCGATCACGAAGTGAACTCGCAGCAATACTCGTTAACACTAGCTCGATATCATGAGCGTTTCGGTGAACCTCCGGCGGACTATTGGGGTGGAGCAAACGTGCGCAGCACTCAAGTCGAAGTGTCGGCAAGTTGCGGTAACTGCGAATCGGACAGCTAAATAAAAGATTGTAGGAGAACTACGGTGTATCTATCAGCAACGATGACGATCGATCCGAGCCACCTAACACAACTCCGCCGCAAGCCTACCAAGGGATTCCGACGATTCGCTGAGTTAATGACAGGCAATCTGCTGTCGAAGCGCGAAGAACACGAGACATTCACCGCCCTGTCGATCATGCAAGAAATCAATATTGGCCTACGCTCTGTTGGCGTTACCGATGTGGTGAAATTCACTAAGGATGACCAAGTCCTGTACGAGGATCAGGCGTCAACGAATTCCGATGATATGCCTGTAGCCATGGAAACACTCTCGCGTCAGCGTACGCCGCACGGTGAATCGTTTTCGAGTTTGTCCTTGTTGCTCGAACACCACTTGGCCACTATCGCCGTCATTATCGAGATCAAGGTTTCTCGAGTTCATGATATCGGAGTCTACCCGATCCAAATTTCCGTCAACGGACTTGATGCGGAACTTCAATCTGCGGCTGAACCGCAGACGCTCAACGAACGGCTTGATGGCGTCTTTGCTTCGCAACAAACGTACGACGCCTACACCGAATCAAAAAAAACGGAGTTCGAAGCTTTTATCGAACAACTTGAACAGGCCTTCCGCAGTCGCATGAACATTGATAATTTGCATCGACGCGTTTATACGAACATTGTTCGTCCCGGTTTGACGCCAGCCCGCCCCATCGGCGCTGCTGCCGATACGACCACCGCCCATGCGCCCATGCTTCAACGCTATCACACTGGCTCGGATTCGTTGATGTATCTTTGGATGTGGTCCAGTTTTATGCATTCGAATAATACTTATTGCCACGACGCAACCATCGTTAGCGAGAGCGGCGAGCCTGCGTTCAGCGTGGGTGAGGAAGGCTTTAACGCAGGTGAAAGTGCTGCTCTCGACCCGGACGCTCCCTTCCAAGCCCCGGACTGTCCCATGCAAGCGGTGGATAGCGTTGGCGGTGAAGTATCTGATGGCACCGACTTTGGGCTATTGAGTACTGACTCGAGCGATGCCACTCATTCAAGCTGGTTTGATTCCTTCGGCTTTGGCGGCGACGTTAGCGGCCATGACGCAGGAGGCGGTGACGCAGGAGGCGGTGACGGCGGGTCAGCTTGCGGCAGTAGTTGTGGTGGCGGCTGTGGCGGAGGCTGCGGTAGCTAAGTTAGTGGCATAGCCTGCCAGCCTGTGTCGAAGGTTGTAGGTTTGTAGTGATGGGAACAGCACAGGCTGGCAGGCTATGCCACTGGGTTGTTCAACAACCGCTGATCGACTTCATTCGCAACGATGACGCCATAATTGATCGCGCCCAACCATCCGGACATGATAATGCCGACGCTGCCGGCGTGATACAAACCGGGCACTTGAGCCGGCAAGGCGCGGCTGACGGCCAGCCCTTCGAACTTCGTGCCAAAGCTCGCGCCGGATAAGTGTTTGGTGTAATGCTGAAACGTTCGCGGCGTGGCAGCTTCGACATGATCGATCTTCTGGCGCACGTTCGGAACGTACTTTTCGAGTGCATCGAGCGTCGTTTCGATCAGGTCCAGCTTGCTGGCTTCGTACTCCTCTTCGCTGAGGTTCGCCCAGTCTTCGTAGCGGGCATTGGTACTGCTGACGATGGCATGACGACGCTTACCCGTGGGGCGAGTGCGGGGGTAATAGAAACTGAAAGTCCGGCTTGTGATGTTGCGACTGAGCAAAGCCTCGGTGCGGAATAGCGGCGCGGTAGAGCAGAACAGCAGATCGCCGGTTGACTCATCGATTTCAACGCCTTCTTTGATCGCCATGTAAACTTGCGTGCTGCTATTGTTTAGTCGCACCGCCCGCGCTTGTTCGACGAAATCGGGCTCGAAATGCTCTTCGCCGACCAAATTGAAAACGGTTGCATTCAAGTTTGAGTTGCTGATTACGTTTCCGCAACCGATCCGGCGATCGTTGACCACCACGGCACAGACGCCGTTGGGTCCAACTTCGATCTTGGAAACGTCACTACGAATGCGGATGTCGACTCCGTTTCGTTTCAGTTCAGCTTCCATTTTGGTGACCAGGTCGTCCGTGCCACCTTCGTAAATGTAGACACCTTTGGCCATGAAGTTTGAGAAAACGATCCCGTAGGTGATCGCTGGGTCCTCCAGCGTCGACCCGTTGGCGTAGGTAATCGGTTCCATCAGCAATCTCACGACGTCTTCACGACCCGGAAAGAACTTTTCGAACAACTCGCCAGTCGTCATGCGTTGGTCGTCATAGAAATTCATCCCTCGGGCAGTATCGAAGAATGCGGTCACGTTCTCAGCAGGTACTTTGAACTCTCCGGTGAGCAGCTTTGTAAAATCTTCACGATTGAATGTTGTCGTCAGCGAGAACATGGGATTGTCGAAGCGGATATTCTTTAACTGCGCGATGTTGGATGCGATGTCTTCGTTCCAATAACGCCTACAGCTTTTGAGCATCCCAGCCGGAAAACCATGCAGCGAGATATCGAAAATGTGACTTCCCGGACGCCTAAACCAAGTTGCCAAGCCACCGAGTTTATAATGTTGCTCAAGCAAAAGGACGCGGTGCCCCGCGCGACCGAGAATATTCGCAGTCGTCATCCCAGCTAAACCGCTGCCGATGACGATCACGTCGTAATAATCTTTGCAGTCCTTGAGGAAATCTCGCGCCATGACATCTGATCTGTGGAATAGTCCAAATTGCGTTAGCTAATGCAGCCATCACTCAGACAAATTCTAACCATTTCAGCTCGGCCGCGAAGTAGACCGTTAGTCACATGCCACGGTTCCCGCAAATGGCGTGCATTACTACAATAACTTTCCCGCGCGAGTAATGACGCCGTTTCCGTCGGTTGCTTTCTTTCCACTCATTTTTATAAATAGCCATGACCGTATACAACCGTGATCGCCTAATTGCTCTGATCAAAGAACACGCCCTTCAATTCGGTTCGTTTGTGCTGGCCAGTGGCAAGACCGCGTCGTTCTACCTTGATTGCCGCCAATTGACGCTCCATCCGCAAGGAGCGAACCAAGTCGGCGCGGGCATGCTGCAATTACTAGGTTCCCCACTACCAAACGCGATCGGCGGGATGGCAATTGGAGCTGACCCAATTTCTGCCGCGACGATCACTTTGGCGGGCCAGCAGAACCTGGATGTTCGCGGATTCATCGTTCGCAAAGAAGCCAAGCAGCACGGGATGGGCCGCCAAGTGGAAGGGCCTGTTAAAGCGGGCATGAAAGTAGTCATTGTCGAAGACGTGGTCACCAGCGGCGGAAGTGCCCTCAAAGCGGTGGAAGCCGCCCGCGAATTCGGCTTGCACGTCGATCGCATTCTGGCTGTCGTCGATCGCTTGGAAGGGGGCCGCGAAGCCATAGAAGCCGCCGGCCTGAAACTCCAAACGCTCGTGACCGTGCGCGATCTGGGTGTCTAGCACGCTTACCAGCAGGCGCAAGGTCACACTCGGCAAGCTCGGCAAGAGTGACCCACGGTGGGTCGCATCTGCCGGATGCGACCCTGAAGTATCCGTAATCGAAAGACGCACGAATTCGTTTTCGGAAATGCTTCACAGCGTTGCTCTTAGGGGCGTATCCTTGGCAAGGATCGCAGTGGAATTAGGCTCATGTTGGCATTCAAACGCTGCGATCATTTCTGTTACACTATCCAGCGTCACTTTACGTTGGAGG
>JANLQO010000379.1:0-14084 GCA_031367855.1 Planctomycetia bacterium
AGTGAATGCCTGCATACTTTTCAAATTGGTATACGGCAGGCGAGCAGCCTGCGAAAATGGCAGCAACTCGCGCTGAGGACGACCCGGCATGGTTGGTGAAAAGGGATTTCACGGATGGGTAGCGGCATGGACGGTAGGCATCATGCTCACCGTGGTCGCCGTCATGGTCGATCACAAATTGCGAGTCCCTTCGGCGGCCTACTACCGAGCCTCGCAAACAGTCGATTCGGCCGGAGCGACAACACGTCAACGTGGCATCGTTCTGGCTGTTGATCCGGGCTTGATTGCTACGGAACAGTTTCCACTCGCTGATCGCACTCCGTTGAATCGCGAAAATCGCGATCGACGAACTGATACTGCACAATTGCTGCGCAAACCTCCCGAAACTTCGATGCAAGTCGTGCTGCGCGCGCCCACTGCCAATGACCTCGACGTTTTGCCGCTGAGTTCGAGCACTGCAAACATCGACTACCTGATGGATGCAATCGACCGCGCTTTCGAGAGCCCCATACAGACCGTTGCCAGCGAAAGCGAGCTACCGAAACCGGAAGTCAACGTACCTGGCTTCGAACGACTGGCGGGCTTGACTGTGCCTTCCATGTCCAGCGGCCACGTGCCAACACCGCACAGTTTATTCAAGCAACTCGAAGAATTGAAGAGCGATCTGCACGGCCAGAGTTCAAAGTTAGTCAGTCAATTCAATAACGAATTGGCGCAAGCGATTCGGCCGGTCGGCCGAGATGAAGTCCGCCCCCAATATATCTCCACCGCAGCCACAGCCGTCGGCCTATGGGTCGACGAAGTCACTGCCACTATTCAACGCCTGTTACAATCCGAAGGTATCGGCAGATCGTCCGGCAACGCCGAACTTGATCGCCTGCAGAGTTTAAATCAACAAATCAGGCCTCTCGCTGAGAAGTTGAATGACAACGCATTGATGGCCAAGACTACTCGCATCGGTTACGCGATCGAAAGGCGACTAGCGGTTTGGCAAGCTGTTTCGACTTGTCTGCAAACCGACTCGTCTGCGGTGAAACCTCAATTAGATAGCGACACAACCCGCCGCCAAATACAAGAATTGCTTGTCCGCATCGATGCCAAGCTGCCGACCAGCGGCGATGCAGAAGGTTGGCGGAAATACCTTAAGATGAATGAATTGCATTCTTGGTCGAACGAAAATCGCGACGTTTGGGAAGAAGGTAACGCATTGGCGATCAACGTGCTCTCAAGATTGCGATGGGAACGCTTGAACGAAACTCAGCGTACCTTCATCGATCAACCTGAGTTTGATGAATTGGCAATGCACTTAACGGCTTGGGCGCGTCAGCCCGTCGATTATCGTCAATTGCTGACGGATCTCGAATTACTAGAAGACGATCCGATCAACCGTGTTCGATACTCACTTGCCAGCGCCATTCAAGTACTTCGATTGGCTGATGAAAAGAATCAGCAAGCGGTTGCCAACGCGCTGAACGATCACTACCGTAACGCCAATATTCGACTGGCAATCGCGGGTGATTTTATTGAACGATTCTTGCCACAGGAGACTTATCAAACGCGACCGGTCAGGCAACGCATCCTGGGCGCAAATACCTCAGGCGATAGCGTGGTGCGAACCGAGATGGGGCTAAAGCTGATTCCAGATGAAAACGCGTGGCAGGTTGCCTTGGAAGTTCAAGGCGATGTGACCAGCGCTACCCGAAGTAGTAAGGGTCCAGCCGTCTTCCTCAACTCTTCGCAGGCTCAAATCAACAGCGAGCGCACCGTTCGTATGGATACGTTTGGTTACAAAGTCAAGGCTAATGCGACTGATGTCGAATCCCAACAGCATCTGCGCGGCATGAGCACCAGTTTTGACGGTCTACCCATCATCGGGGATTTTTTGCGGATAGTTATTCGCGAACAATTCGATCAACAGCGCGGCCCAGCTAAGCGAATCATGCAGCGCATGATCGCTGACGAAGCCGATCAGGAATTTGATAAGCAGTTGCAAGAGAGACTGAACAAGGCTCAAGTGGAACTTCAACGCCGCTTGATCGGCCCGCTGGAAGCCCTCAACCTGAATCCCATGGTCGTCGCGATGAGCACAACGGAAGATCGATTGCTGATTCGCTATCGCGTTGCGAACCAAGCTCAAATGGCCTCGCACACCGCCCGCCCGCGAGCTCCAAGCGACAGCTTGCTGAGTATGCAAGTGCACCAATCTGCAGTCAATAATGTGATCGCGCAGTTAGGCTTGAGCGATCGCACTTGGAACTTAGTGGAGTTGGGTGAAAAGGTCGCTCATTTGCTTGGCAAGCACGACTGGCAAGCTCCCGAGGAATTGCCCAAGGACGTGTTGATTCGCTTCGCGCCCAGCCGCCCGATTTCGGTCGAGATGGTCGAGAATCGATTGGTCTTGACGCTTCGAATTTCCGAATTGGCACAAGGCAATAGTAAAATCGAGCGTTTCATTGTGCGTTCAAACTACCTGCCGGTCGCCGATGGTCTCAAAGCCAGTTTGGTGCGCGACGGCGTGGTCAGTATCGACGGCCCACGTTTGTCGATCCGCGATCGACTGCCACTGCGAGCGATATTTGCCAAAGTCTTTGTTTCGCGCCCAGAGATTCCTTTGATCAGCGATAGTCTGGTCACGGATCCTCGCGCTAAAGGCTTAGCCGTAACTCAGATTGAGGTACGCGACGGTTGGTTAGCCATCGCGGTCGCGGAAGGCGATTCCCCTTTAGCCGCAGAAGTTGCAGAACGCAGTTCGAAATACCCTATTCGCTAACGCCTGCTTCGCTCCAGGCGACTACAAAATCCTAGAGTTGGGTTTTCAAGACTAGATAGCTGGCGGTCGCATCCGGCCGATGCAACCCACATTGGACAGTCGCATCCGGCAGATGCGACCCACATTGGACGGTCACCGAGCAGGTTCAGTCGCCTGCTTCGAAACCCGCGGCTCGCGCCGACGGCTCACTAAACGAAACATCTTGCATCACGCGCAGTCTTAAGTTCTCCGGTCATAAACAAGGCTCTGCGGATCGTGCGAACGCTTGCGAATTTGCCAAGCATCTTGTCCATGGCAGAAGTCCAAGCGGTGCTTTGTGACAATTTCGTCAACCGCTTTCGCCACTCCCACCCAACCACTTTCATAATCGTGCCCAGCCAGCACGCCACCGAGCTTTATTTTCGGCCACCACGCTTGAATATCTGCACAAACGTTCTGGTAGTCATGGTCGGCATCAATGAAGGCGAAATCGATCGACTGATCGCCGAAATGTAAAGCAGCGGTCACTGACTGCATTTCAAGAATGCCAGTTACCTTGTCCGCAACCCCGGCCTTTGTCAGATGGTCGACAACAATGTCTCGCAATGGCTGGCTGAGATTACGGGTTTGTTCCGCAAGAATACTGCCTCCGTCAAACGAATCAACGAGGTAGAAATCCGCCGATTTCCCTAGCTGCTTTAATTTTTCGGCCATGTACACGGCGCTCCGCCCTTGCCAAACTCCAATTTCAACAATGGTCGCACGCTCCGGCAGCCATTCGGCGACCGTGGCATAGAATGACTCAAATTCGCCCCAACCCGGGATGCAATTGTAATAGCTTGGTAATGCGGACTTACCCCTCATATAACTTCAGTCTTTCCGCTCGGGCGTTTTCGAAATCGAACTCCGCTTGCTGAGCAAGTTGCGGCGCATCGAGACGCTGGTATGCGTATCGCAGTACATCGTACGGCGCCTCGTACCATGCGGCCAAATACTTAAATGTAGCTTCGCTTCTGGCGGTGGTATTTTGCGCTAGTGTGATGGCCAACTGAGACCAAGTGATTGCTTCCGCCACAGCTCCTCGCTGAAAACAGCACCAACCAGCGAGCCAAGGTAGTTCCGCCATAGTGGGCTTGCGCGACATGCCCAATGCACAGTACTCTTCGGCTTCGCGGTACTCTTTGATAGACACCAGACAGCGTGCGGCCAGATAGCAAGCCCAACTCGACTCGTCTGCCCAATCATCGAGGCGAATGCACTGGTCGAAAGCCTGAACAGCCTGTCGATACTGTTGCATACCCTCATAGGTTTGTCCAAGGTAATACCACCATCGTGCAGTGAGAGGGTTCGCGTCGATTTCGTCGAGTAGTATGCAGAGATCGCGCTGCAACTTATGACCAAAATCTTCGGCCGATTTCGCCGCTTCCCAAAACAAACTTCCGCAAAGTACCTTGCGCTCTTCCGGTGTGGTTCCCACGAGTGCTTCGTGTGTCCGACCCTGCCATCGCAATCGCGTTGGCAACCTCACAAAGCGCTCTTTGACGTAACTACCATCGCGCGTTGGAACCATCCATGCATTCACCTCAGCACGGGATTCTAAAGCCTGAATCAGCTGCTCTTTGTCTCGATAGCCTGGAAATTCTAAACGCTCGTCAGTATCGAGTGTCATCGCCCAAGTTGCATGGCGCTCGTCAGCAACCTGGAGCGCTGCGTTACGTGCAGCTGCGAAATCGTTGCACCATGGAAATGTCCATTGAGAGAGTTTTTTCCCCGCAATTATGCGGGCTTTGTGAGCCGTGTTATCGCGGATGCCAGTATCGATAAAACAGATCTCATCTACCCACTCCAAAACCGACTGTATTGCGGGTTCGATGAGGGACTCTGAATTGCCTGATAAAATCGTGGCAATAATTTTTGAGGGGCGCACGTCGTGGTTCCCATGCGCCGTTGAGGGCTGGCACGCTGCATGCGTTTTTTGGGGAGTTCGTTGGCTTTCAATCCATCGCGCGACATCCCTTTCTTGTTGCCCCGGTAGCTGCATTTCCAAGAACGCGGCGATCTTTTTTAGATTGCGATCAGGCTCTCGGAATAGCTGGTCCACGTCGATTTCAAAATAAGGCTCTGTAGTAAAGAATGAATTCAGCGCATGGTTGAGCGTGGCCTGCATACGCTCGAGCTCAGGCCAGTTCGCAGTCCGCTCTACGGCGCTGGTTTCGTGGGGCTGATCGAACCTCCTCCGGCACCAAAGGAATCGCACATTCGGTCCCCAGGCTGCCTTTAAATCATCCAGGCAGAGCGTCAGCAGCGGATGGGCTGCGGCAACTGCACTTGCAGACGGTTCTACATTGACAGACTCTTCAAGTTTCTGAACCCAGCGTGCAAGTTGCGACCGCCGTGCCACCGCGGAAATCGAGGCGACCAAGTGTGGTTCATTCCACCAACGGCGGAGCCGATAGACAAGCGGTACGGTATCGAGTTGTTTTTCTTGATAGGGTTGCCCGAAATGAACGCCCACTTGATTCAATGCGGCAGACACCAAATCGATGCCCGCATCGTAGGCACCCACGATTGCGATTCTCATGCGTGCTCCCACTCGGTTTCGTTGGCCACTCGGAACGCAAGCGTTGTCATTTTACTTGAAATCGCTGCCTAACAACTCGCGCGAACGAAGGTATGGGCTTTTGTTTGTAACTAACCACATTCCCTCCTATTACACCGTCTGGATTGGATGCGTAAATGGCTTGCCCGTGATTGTGAGCGCGAAAAATGGCTACGTAAGAACCAGGTTCCAACTCAATCTCACCACGGTACAGCCCCGAGGATACTTCGGTCATCATTTGTGTCGAGGGATTTAACGCTCGATCGCGACGGAGAGGCAGGCTTCTGTAAATCTCGCCCAGGTTTTCTTCATCCGGTGCCAACCGCAATATGTCGACCACCGCATCGACATAGTCGATTGGAAAAGTGTGGATCGCCTGTAGTCGAAAGTGGATATTTCGCTGTGGACTGATTTCAATGTGAGTCGTTGTTCGCAGCTCGCGATTATTCACTGCTGCCATCAAGAAGAAGGGCAATTGGGGTCCAATCTTGGTGCTTCGCAGCCGGGCAATCCATCGGCCGCTGACATTCTGCGTTCGATCGAATGCATGAATCGGGAGATCCGTTCGAGCGGGCACTGAAATTTCCGTCCCATCTGGGGCAATCAAGCTCAATTCGATGTGCGATGTCTCGGGTTCGCTGAGTAGAAAGGACACTGAGCGGGCATCCTGCTCAACCCATACTGGAAAATCGATTCCCTTGTCCCCGAGTTGTAGGAATAGTTCGAGCGCACCTTCAATAGGGTTTATGCTACCGTTGCCTGAAGTCGCTGCGAACGCTGCATTCTGCGTGGCAGGCAGGCTACCCCATCGCAGATCGACGATTCCGTATCCCGGTGAATTGTAAAAATAAGATTCGATCAATTCATTTTGGAGGCTAAAGGCATATTTGGGCAAGTCGGCATTTGAGATAGGGAAATTCTGCTGTGTGACCCATTTGCTTGACTGTTCCCACGCTTCAAGTTGATCCGCAAAGGCGCCACGGCCTACAGTCGTGGCCTCGAGTGTGACGCGTTTCTCTGCCAAATTTGTTGGCAATGTACTGGCATCATCTGGTGAGTTGCCCGCCTGAACCAACAGCAAACGCTGATGCGCAGCCAAGTCTCCATTGAACTGGTCGAGGGCATTCTGAATAACCATCCGCTGCGCATTGCCTGCACCCCATGCGCTTGCGTCGATCAGCTTATACAGCTGCGCAACTTCACCTGGCAGGATGGCGCGCATCTGGCGAATGACGCCTTGCGATCCCATGACCAAAGCCAGCTGATCACCGGTCGCTGCGAGTCGACTTACCCATTCTTTCACTGCAATCTTGATCGCTTTCTCAACTGGTGGCGGGGTAAATGTTGGGTGCGCCGGAATTGCGATCGCATACTTAGAAATCGGAGTAAGCTCAATCCACTGTATCGGATGGATTTTATTCACTATTGGAACCCCAGTGGGCATCACGAGCTTTGGATAAACTTGTTTGAGCGTCTTCCAACACGATTGGCGATGTTTAAATTCCTGTGCATTATTCGTGGGCAACGGAAGGGGAACATGAGGATGAACGGAAGAACAAAATTGGTTTACAGCGTGACAGGGCTGAACTTTAGCGATTTCACCTGAGTTATCTAATTGCAACCCGAAGTCGCGGCTGAACTCCATGATGCACTGGTGAGTTGCAGGATTGTTCTGACATACCCGCAACGTCCCTAAATATTCGTCTCCAAGCGTGCCGACATAATGTCCAATTTCATGAACTGTGCAGATCGGCTCTTTCATGACATGCAACATCAATGTAATTTGACCGCAGAAAGGCTGCGGATTGATCTCTGTCGTAAACGAAGATCCAGATAAATTCTGCAAAGAGATATCATCGTCACTGGTGGGCGTACCGTTATTTACGAAATAGAGTTTCCCAAATTGCATCTTGCCATTAGTCGCACCAAACAGGAGCCCCGAGGCAAATTCGAAGGAGCGACGCCAGCGTAGCTTGTGTCCCAGAGCAATCGTATCGTATGTGGCCGTTACAGCCAGATCGATCAGGTAACGGTCTGATGCTACATCAAAATGAATACTACCCTTTCCCATTACACTATCTCCATGCTAGAGAACTTTGGAACATTTGTGGTCGCATCCGGCCGGCCCGGCAGAAGCGGCCCACCAACTCAACAGTCAGTCTCGGATGCGCACATTATTCCCGGAAGACGGACTCTTAACTTCCCCCGATATCGCTTCGTGAATCCGCCTTGAGTCCTCGGTCCACAGGTCAATCTCATCAGCGTCGCAACGAAAATACTTCGGATACTTACCCGTCAATTCGGTAAATTCTGCAACTTGTAGGTCTGGTGCAAGCGTCCTGAGACGACCATCGGGATCTCGCACCAGTTGCGCATAAAGTTGCGCAATACGCATGGCATCATTCGCCGGCAAGTCGTTAGACAGAATAGTCCACAGTCTAGCCGTATGATCGTGCGATGCAGTCAGCAATTTAGAACCTGTTTTGTCGAAGTAAACTCGACGAATCGGTTGCAAGTGCGTTAACGGTGGAGCTAACAAACGCTGTTCGGTGAGATCCCAGAGAATCGCCGCGCCGGACTGAGGAATGTCGCTGGCCTGTGCTAGCGTACCACCTGCGAACGCCAAGAGAGATCCCTCCCGATTCACGTCGCAAAACGAAACGGACTCGATCGATGGATGATGCACCTCAAACTCATTCTGCATCACGCCGTCGCGCAATCGCCAACTTCGCGTCCGTCCCTTGCTTTCATTTGTCCATATCTGACGTCCCGCCTCTTGAACAGTTGCACTCAGCACCTCACCAGCACATTCCAAGCGATGTACCGCCTGACCGCTAGTGAGATTCCATATATAGACCCACCCGTTCGTTCCGGTCGAAAGCACGTGTTCACCATCGGGCATGAACGTGCAGAACAATGCCGAATGAGGATGTGCGAATGGTCCATATTTTTGCTGGCCGGTAACCGCATCCCAATAGCGAACCGTTCCATCCAGACTAGCGCTAGCGATCGCGTCTCCTTTCAAGCTATAGGCGATGCTCGTCACCCGGTCTTCATGCTTGCCAACGAAGACTGGAGTAGTCGATGGGTTCGGGTTGGAGGGCGTCGGAATATTCCAACTTGTCACCGAACCGTCAATGCATCCTGCAACCAGCCTCTGACCATCTGGACTAAAAGCCAGAGTTAGCACCGCTGATTCGTGTATGAGGCTGCCACCCAGCTGGCTTCCCGAATAGCCGTCCCAGAGTTTGGCGAGTTTATCGACGCCCGCAGTTGCAACCAGCTTGCCGTCACTGCTGATCGCACATTCACTGATTCCCTCCGCGTGCTCTAGTACCGCGCCCATCTGTTGACCGGTGTCTGTATTCCAAATATAACCTTTGCCGTCCGATCCAATTGACAGACAGCGATTGCCATCCGGCGAAAACAGAGCGTTGCGAACTGCACTCTGATGTTGAAAAACGTGTGACGTCGGTGCGGCACCAGCCAAATCCCAAATTTGCAGAACGCCATTTCTTCCACCGACCGCCAATCGACGACCATCGGGATGAAATCCGGTTGCCGTCGCACTCTCGCTGTTTCTCAACAGGCTACACGCGTGCTTTCCCGTTTTGCGCCAATAGATATTGACCGAACCATCGCCTCCACCTAGTACCAGCAATCGGTTCGAGCGATCTTGGTCGGCTGATTCGTAATGGGACAGCCCGCGAATTTGCGATCCTAGGCGTTGACCAGTAGTCAAGCTCCAAATCTGAATGTCAAAGTCGTGGGAGATCGATACAACTTCTTCGGCGGATCCACCAAAGAGGACTTCACGCGGCGCAAACGGCAATTTCAAGCCATCGCCTACCGCCTCTCCGGAAGCCAAGTCCCAAACGCGGATCTGCCCATCGCGTGAAGCGCTACAAATTCGCGTTCCATTCTCAGCAAAATCAATGGCCTGAATATGAGCGTCATGATTCATGCCGCTCGCCACAATCTTATCGTTTTCAAAATCCCACACCTGAATCTTGCCGCCAGTTTGGCCCGTCGGATTCGCAACGACGACAACCAAATTCGATTGGGGAACACAGACGACTTGGTTGACTTGTACGCCCTCAAATTGGCGCTCTGCTTTCAACATGCCGTCGCTGGTATTCCAAACGCGCGCGAATGAATCAAAACTGCCGGTAACCAACCATTGGCCTGAGGAGTGAAAATCGGTTGAAACGACATAGTCGGTATGGGCGAGGTTCTTGATCAAGCGATTTCGATCGACATCCCAAAGCTGAGCGTGATTCTCAGCTCCACAAAAAGCGATTTTGTCGCTGGTCGGCGAGGTCGTGAATTGCGTAAACCGGTGGACAGTCAGATCAAAAACAGATTTCTGATTGAGCGTATTGTAAACCTGTATGCGTCCATCAAAATTGACAGCAGCCAAACGTGTGCCATCTTGATTAAAACGCACCGCATCGACAGGAAAACCGGTCGCCCATAGTTGCGTCAATTTCGGTATACGGTCCTGGATCATTCCAAGCCGCGTGCGATTCGCCTGACTTTCTCGTGTGGTCAGCGCGTCTGCAAACCAGAGCGATGCATTGACCAAATCGTTGCCTTCTAACGCATTTGTTCCATTCTGCATCAACAATTCATATCGTCGATACTCGCTCTCACGTTGTGATTTCTTGGCTACCAACGTCAAGCGGTTCTGTTCAAAGGCCCAACCCATAGAAATCGCAGTAGTGAGTAACAACAGCACCGCAATCATGGCACTCAGCGAAGCTGTAACAGGGTGCCGTCGACACCAACTCCAATAGCGAACGATATTGCTGATCGGTCGTGCATGAATCGGCTCTCCGCGCAACCAGCGCCCAAGATCATCAGCCAGGGCCTGCGCCGAAGAATAGCGCTGGCTAGGTTTTTTAGCCATCGCTTTGAGCGTAATGGTCTCTAGATCTCTCGGCACGCTCTCATTCAACCGATGGAGGCTTCGCGGTTCTTCATTGATGACCTGCTCGATGACCATGCGTTTGCTACCATGAAATGGGAGCTCTTTGCATAGCAATTCATAGAGAATCACACCCAGCGAATAAATATCGCTGCAGGGGCCAACTGCTGTTTGATTGCCGATGGCCTGTTCGGGTGACATGTACTGGACCGTGCCTACGATCGCTCCGTCAACGGTCATTGTGATTTCGGCATCATCTCTGCGCGATAGTCCAAAGTCGACCACGTAAGCTCGGTGATGGTGGTCGACCAAAATATTGCTTGTTTTTAGATCTCGGTGAATGATCTTGCTGCGGTGAGCGAATTCAATCGCTTCGGCGATCTGAATCATCAGCTTGACGGACTCTTTGTGAGTGAGAGTGCCCGTGCCAAGGAGTTCGCGCAGAGTCATTCCATCGATGAATTCGCTTACTATAAACGGGGTATTGCGATCCTCTGAGATATCATAAACCTGAGCAATGTTGGGATGACGCAGTCTCGCAACATTTCTTGCTTCGCGGAAAAATCTTTGCTCTTCCTCCGAGGTGGCGAAAAAACCGTGGCGCGGTATTTTGATGGCGACGGGACGGAGGTCCAACTGCAAATCTTCGCCCAAGTAAACGACGCCAAACCCTCCTTCGCCCAACATGCGAACGATTCGAAAATGTCCCAGTTGCTTGGGCATCGGGGGAGGAGTTTTTTCGCTCAGCTTTTTTGCTACATCCGAATGAACTCGGACGGAACTGCCGCAGCTTGTACAGACGATTTCGCGGACCCGATCATCGACCACCTGAACCTGATTACCGCAATGTGGACAGTTAATGCGATAAACTTGATCGCGATGAATTTTCGGCGGCGATGAAAAAATCGAAAAGTCGACTGTCACATCGTCGGAGGCGTCGCCTTCTAAGGTCAGCCGAGTTGCTCGATAGACGGCCAAGTAGAACTTGAGTTTCGATTCTAAATAGGGAGCGAGGTCCGGATGCTGGCGAACCAAGTCTTCGTAGCTTTCCGACTCGCCCCTGCGCAAACGTTTAAGGTAATCTTCGGCTATGGCCTCAACCGCTTGCTCGACCTTGCTTTCGGGTGAATCATCCTTGTCAGATGAATCCTGGTTATCGATCGGTTCGTCAGCATTCATCCGGATTCTCCATGATTTCCCCAGACCAATACGGATAGCTCGTCGTAACCATTACCGATTTAGCCCCGATTACTTTTTGTCCCCGCCTGGCGGTTCAAAGTTTACGCATTGCAGCGTCCCGTTGGCGCAACTAGCCCGCGTAAAAATGGGATCCGGGCAAGGGATAGACGTTTGCCCACCACAGGGATTCATAGGCCCAGATGGTCCTGAACTGGAGTAACAGCAAATACTGGTGGTCGGGCCTGTTGGACCTGTTGCGCCTATCGCACCAGCAGGTCCAGTAGGGCCCAACGACGCTTCAAGCTTGTGCGCGTGGCTGCCTGCTACCTGAAAGGCTTCTGCAGGAATTCTATTGAGTCTTTCACGAAACTCCGCCATCTGCCCAGCGAGTCCCTTCTTATGCTCCTTGTTCTTTGCCTTGAAGACTTGGTAATCAAATACCTTCTTAGCCGTACTCCCAATTACATCGGGAATGTAGATATCTACAATCGCGTGTGCACCGATAGGCAATTTGAAAAAGCAGGCTGTAAATTGCAGGAATTGCAAAGCATCCGTTGCCTCTGCAAGCGTCATGGGATTTGAAATATTCCCCACCTTGATGTTAAATAACGGGTTGCCATTCTCCACACCTTGATCAACTAGCGATACAAATTGCTCCGTCGTCGCTGTATTCTCAAAATAAAGTCTTGTTAAATGACGCATTGTTTCTCCTCTTGAATTTGAGATTTCTAAGTAAGCCATTTTGCCATAAGAGCATGCGCGCCGTGGAACGCATATCTTACTTGGTCGTACGTAAGCGACATCTGCTCGGAAATGTACTTAAAGGATTGCCCCTCAACAACATGTCGATTTACGATTTCCTTGGTTTGATCATCCAAGCACTGGTCCATGGCCGCTCGAAGACGCTCGACCTCTTCATTCTTGACAAATATCGAACTCGGTCCCGATTGATGCGGGCGAAATTTACCATATAGGTGGCCGCCTTCATCAAACGATTGGGTTGGCTGGTCGGGCTTGCGCTTGTACGTCTCCCGACTGCGATACAAATTACTGAGCGTTGTTCGAGCCGTCTGTCGGATCCAACTATCAAAAGCAAGGGCAATCTGCTCGTCGCTCCCACCTCCTCTAAATTGATGAATTTTCGTCCACACTCGTAACAATACCTCTTGTACCAAATCCGAGTGGCTCAAGTCGGCATGATCGCGCAGGCCAAACTTGGCGCATTCGTGTCGAATTGCACCACTGAATTGCTTGACGAGTTCTTCCACAGCGCGGGTGTCGCCCTGTTGGATGGCTCGAATCAACTCACTCAGGCTTGTCATTCTTGTCGCTCAATTAAAAAGACACGCATTGAGAACCAGATTAGGCAAAATTAGTGTTCATTATCGGGAAAAAACCAAACATTGTTTTGCCGACGCCGCTAGCACATCGGTGAGATACGGATTCCCTTCAGAATTGATTGGTCGGCGAGATCGCGTTCCAGCCAATGGAAAACCGAAAATATCACCCAAAGCAGGCCTAGCTAGGATATCGGAGAAAATACCCTGTTACAATCTAACGGATCATCCGGGAGAAGCGTGCGCCACATCAAGGTTCAAGCTTTATTGTGTAGGACTATGTGGAGTGGTTAAGTCCCTCGTTTTTGCGTGGGTCGCTCTAGCCGAGTGCGACCATTCGCTGCCAAAGTTAAACTGGTCGCACCCGGCAGGAGCGACCCACCAAATACAACAGCATTTTCTGCAGAATTCTGGTACTCGTATTCAGCTGAGATGCAATTAAGGTCAAGTCTGCCGAAGGCGATCTAGTTACGAGTGTCGCTTCGGCCGGATGCGACCAACTAAACGTTCCAAACCCAGTGGGTTCGTTGGGACGTTTTAATTGTCCTGGTGCCTTAGATCGACACAAACAACCAACGCGTCGTCTCGAAGAAATACATATCCGTCTGAATAAGCCGGCGCTTGGCGCGTCTTGCCGAGTACTCGGGCTTTGGCGAGTTGCTCGAAGCCAGCTGCCGTAGCTCGTACCAACACGAGATCACCTTCCAAGGTCGTGATCAAGAGCTTGCCATCCGCTAAGATGCCGTTGCTTTTACCAAATCGCATTTGTTTCCAAAGAATTTTGCCAGTACTGGCCTCCAAGCAGGCCAAGTTGGTAACTGGTCCGGCGCCGCCGACATTATCAAATCCAAACAGTAAATTGCCTGAAACTAAGGGTGTCTGCCATTCACTGCGCAGCGAACTGCCCGTGCCCAGCGAACTCCAAACCTCTTTCGCTGACCACTTGCTTTCCCCTGGAGTTATTTCCAACAGTACCGAACCATGATTCTCACCGCTTGAAATGAACACTTTCCCGTCGATGGCAACTGGAGTCGCTGTGTTGCAATCGTAATCGGTCGCGAACGGATAATCCCAAAGCACGTTGCCGGTCTGGGGTTCAATTCCTAAGCAGACTTTGCCGGTAAGAGCGACCAACTGCGGTTTGCCAGACATAGTCAGTAGCGTTGGCGAGGAATATCCAGCCCGTCCAGTTCCCGCTGTCCAAGCCGGCGTGCCAGTCGATTTATCCACTGCCACCACAGCCGCATTCTCTGCGCCAGCATAGACCACAACGAGATCACCAATGACTAGCGG
>JANLQO010000394.1:0-27972 GCA_031367855.1 Planctomycetia bacterium
TGCTGCGCCGTGACCAATTGGAGCATCAGTTTTTCGAGTCGTGACAGCGGCAACGAGCACTCGATGGATCGACTTGCGGCAATTTAGCTTAATCAGGTGATATCCAATGCTTCTCGTGCCGAAACTACCAAACCGTTGGCACCTCCGCGCCAATCAGCTTCATAGCCTGTCCTTTTCCTCTCTTGCTTTTCCTCTCCTTGAGACACCGTACTTGGCAATCGAGTACCAACCTGTGGACTACGCCTACGGACAGTACATAACGCTCTAAGCACAATCAATCGTTGCTTACTTGTAATTGGCTATGTTGTAAGCAGCTTGTTTTACCGACTAGTGCGGCGAAATCTTGCTAGAGCAACCATTGCTGCTACAGACCAAATACATATGGCAGTTGGTTCTGGGACAGTGGAGACTGAATTGGTGATTGTCAAGGAATTGTCGTCTACATAGGCATCATTGTCGGATCCAACATGACGTACAAAATTCATTTGGTAGTCAATGGAGCGAGTTCCAACAGGTACGGAAAAACTCTGATTGAACTTTTGCCAAGTTAAATTGTGCGAATCAATCTCGGGAGTACTAACTGAAGCGATCAAAATGTTCGCCCCGTCAAGAAATCGCAAGCGAATAAACGGACTATCGCTCGTAGGACCTTGATTTAGGCCCTGAGCAAAGAACTCGACACTAGCAATCAGCGCACCCGAGTCGACTGCGGCATCGCTAATACCGTTAGCGAGTAAGGAAACATTTTGAGTCAGTGTATTCAATGGTCCATTGCCCCCAACAAAAGCATAAATTCCAGTGTGTGGATTAATGCCTGGGTTGAACGCGCCATTATCTGCAAATGGTCCTAATCCACCGGAATTGGTTGAAACCCATCCACTAGTGTTACCATTTTCTGCGCCAGGATTGGTAAGCACGCCGGCGCTTGTCCGTTCAACTCCGAAAATTAGTACCAAGAACGCTAAACCATAACGGTAGAAAGCACACATCGAACACTCCTTCAATCAAGTCTCAATAATTGCTGGAAACCGTCCAGCCCTTTCGAGGAGCAACGTGAGCTATTCACCCCCCGAAAATTAAAATCCTAGACATCCTACTTATCTTATTTGCGTTTCATCCTTAAATGCAACACAAAATTTTGCAGATTTTTGACAATTCACGCAAATCGCCACCAAGTTTACTCGTTGGGGGGCGGGATTAATGATCTTTTTGCTTGCTAGCTGATAAGTCTTAGCTCCACCTAGCCAAGCGAGAAGTTAACTGACACTGAATCCGCACATGCCCCAGGCGTAAACGTTGTCCGCGAAATCGCGTCTGAAATGCGCCGAGTGTCGTGTTACAACGCCCAGATGCCAATTATTGATGTACGATTCCTTGGCCAACCGAATGAGCTAAGAAGTGGTTTGGCTTTTATAAATCTATCAAAATTGCGGGGCAAAAATGACTGCGATCAGCGGTGTTAGCAATTCGTTATCTCAAATCAATCAATTGGCACAACTTGCAGCAAGCAAACAGCCGGTCAAGTCGGCTGAATCGGCGCCTGCCCAAACCAGTCAACCAACAGCCGCTGATCAAGATGGCGATAACGACGGCAGCGGCGGACTAGACGTTGAGGCTTAGCCTTGAGTGCTGAACCGGATTGTGAGTCGGTTCTTTGTTTGTCGAGCACGCCTTCAAGGCCTACTCTTAGCGAGGCGACAACAGGTTACCAATGCCTGGTCGCCTTGCACCCAACGCAATACCAGTCCCTAGGAATCGCACAAACTTTCGGGGACACACATATTCTCCAATTTGCCGCGCATTGCCCAAGGCATCGGTTACCGAGGTTCGATCGCCGCGAGTGTTGTAACCGTACTGAATGACAGGTGCCGCTCCACCGGGATCAGGACTAGTCAATTTGGTTAGCCAGCTTCGATTGTTATATTCAAGGCTAGTGACGAGACCATAGCCACGATTGACGTGGTCAATCGTCCAGCGAATCCAACCCCAATTCATTGGCGGGTGCGTCGAGCAGGTTTTGTTGACTGAAGGACTCCGCAACGGAGCCTTTACCAACGGCATAGATGCGGTCGCGCGGTCGAATGGGCGTCAAGGGTTTGTCTGTAACCCGGACCATCAAATTGCGATGACGAACTGCGGTTACTTCGATGCGCTGGCCGGCGTCAATGTAGCCCGCTTCGGCGAGCGCGTTGTACGGGCGATGGTTAATGGTGATTTGTCCACTCGGCATCAAAGGGTACTCACTTACCAGTACATGGCCGATGAGCTCAGCGAGCATATTTTGTTCGTCCAGTGCGGTTGCGGGTTGGTCTGGCGGCAGACCGAGCACAATGCGACGACCGACCGGCGTGTGGGGCCAAATTCGAATCGCAATCAATCCGAGTATGGGTATCGATGCGGCTACCAAGGTCAGCATGGTCATCCCCGCTGTCGTTCCGTCCCGAAATCCAAACAGTACACTGCCAACCGCAGCGACTAGCGACAACACGAGCAGCGTTCCAGCGCTAGGCACATACAAATCGACGAAGACCAGCACGATGGCCGAGATATAGAGAATGATCGCGATGTATATCGGGTCCACAGTCGTTACCTGACACTTGATTCCGCTTGCGCACAACTATGGTACGCTGTTTCTATTGAATGCTGAGCACTGCTGATCCGTCAAGCTGCCTTCGAATCAGCGTTCACGGAGATTTAGTTGATGCTGATTGATGTAAAAGGTGGAGTTGTCTATGTTCAAGCACCCGCCAAATTGAATTTATTTCTTGAAGTACTGGGCAAACGGGCTGACGGTTATCACGAGATTGAGTCGTTGCTGTGCCCGATATCACTGTGCGACACTTTGGAACTGCGTTCGACGCCGGGGCCCGAGTTGTGTCTGGAGATTGAATTTCCAGTTCCTGAGGATCAAGTAAAAAATGATCCAGCCTGGGATATTCCAAGCGACCAACGCAATTTAGTCTATCGAGCGGTAAAGCGGGTTCAAGAGCTTTTGAATGTGCAAACTGGGTGCCGAATTCGATTGAAAAAATCGATTCCTGCGTCGGCCGGTTTGGGTGGCGGCAGTAGCGATGCGGCTGCGGCGGTGGTTGCCGCTATGCTGGCTTGGGGAGGCTGGGACCGCCCCCTAGCCTCCCAAATTTGTGCGGAATTGGGCAGTGATCTGAATTTTTTCTTGGGGGACGAGCATCAAATAGGGTTGGCTTTGGCGAAAGGACGTGGTGAAAACTGTCAGATTCTTGATATCAATCCACCGCTTGAATTTGTAGTGACCCACCCACCGGCTGGCTGCTCAACTAGCGCAGTTTACGCAAATTGGCAAAGTTCAGGCTCGATTCGACATTCGACAGACTTAATTGAGGCTTGTCGTAGCGAGGATTTAGAACGCATTGGAGGATTGCTGTTTAATGCTTTGGAAACAAGTGCGAGGGCCACTACGTCATGGATAGATAAGCAGCTGAACATTTTTCGCAGCTTCCATTTTCGGTATAATGCGATGACTGGCAGCGGATCGAGTTGCTTTGCATTGGTTTCGGCCAGCTATACAATGTCGAACATGCGTCGAGCGGCAAATGACGCTGGACTGTCGAGGGTCTATGCTGTTAAATCATGGTCTCAGCCGTCTATCGAAGAGCAGATTCGGCTCATCAGTTCTTCGTAGACATTTTGGCGGATCATCCACGTCGCGTGCATGGGGGCAGTAGCAGTGGAGATTACAGAGGTACGTATAAAACTGATGGAGGAGTCGGAAGACCGTCTCCGGGCTTTCTGTTCAATCACTTTCGATAGCTGCTTTGTAGTTCGCGATCTGAAGATTATTGAAGGGACGCAAGGTCCCTTCGTTGCCATGCCTAGCCGCAAGTTGACCAATCGATGTTCGCGCTGTAGCAACAAGAATGCGATGCGTAGTAACTACTGCAACAATTGCGGAGTACGTTTGCGGGACAGTCGCGATACACGTGACGACGACACGCCGAATAAACTGTATGCTGATGTTGCACATCCCATCAACCAGGCTTGCCGAGACATGATCCAACAGCATGTCGTCGCTGAGTACATGTTGGAGTTAGATCGCGCGAAGTTGCCAGGCTACATCTCGCGCTATGATGATGCGTACGATGCGGGGGAGATCAGTGGCGACTACCAGGATCCGCGATTTGTGCGCGAGGAAGAGTCCCACATCAAGGGTCCGCATTTTCGTACTCGTGAGCAACCTGATGAGCGTCAGGAAACCCTCCAGCCACGCAGGGATAGCTCATCCATGGACAAACCGAGTCCCGAATAACTCGTGCAATTGCCGTTTGGATTAGAAATTAGGTTCGTGTGGCGCGCCCGTAAGGGACACTGGAAGCATTCTTGGTCGCATCCGGCAGATGCGATCCACCATGGGTCACTCCTCCCGAGTGTAACCTGTGCCGCCTCGAAGTGCTTCACTGCGTAGCGTGCCACCCGAGAGCGACTATAATCGGCGTTTGGTTTCAGGAAACCGTATGACTCAAATTGTTCTCGCAACGCTAAACGCTCGTTACACGCACAGTTCGTTTGGATTGCGTTATTTGCTGGCCAATATGGGGTCGTTGCAGTCCGAAACCACGATGCTGGAGTTCGTGATCAATGACATCACGGTCGATGTGCTGGCGGCAATTCTCGCGCAGAATCCGAAAATCGTAGGGCTAGGCGTCTATATATGGAACATCGAACCGATGCTGCGGTTGGTGGCTGATCTTAAACGCATTCGGCCTGAGATTATCCTTGTTTTGGGTGGGCCAGAAGTCAGCTATGAAGCACAAGGGCAGCCCATCGTTGAGCTGGCGGACTATGTGATTTCAGGTGAAGCCGATTGTTCTTTTCGCGAATTGTGTATGAAATTACTGCGCGGTGAAGCTTGCGAGGAGAAGATGATTCGCGCTGCGGTGCCCACCTTTGAGCAGCTTACGCTGCCGTATGATTTTTATGACGATGCGGACGTGGCAAATCGCGTGATCTACGTAGAAGTTTCGCGAGGTTGTCCATTCACGTGCGAGTTTTGCTTGTCGTCGCTTGACATTCCGGTTCGGCTGGCAGACGTCGAGCAGTTCTTAGCCGCGATGCAGAAGTTGCTCGATCGCGGCACCAAGCAATTTAAGTTTGTGGATCGGACCTTCAATCTAAACTTGCGGGTCAGTCGTCAGATTTTGCAGTTCTTTCTCGATCGACTTGTGCCGGGTCTGTTTCTGCACTTCGAAATGATTCCTGATCGCTTGCCAGAGGATTTGCGAACACTGATCGCGCAGTTTCCTCCGGGAGCATTGCAGTTCGAAATTGGTGTGCAGACATTTAATGATGATGTTGGAAAACTGATCAGCCGCAAACAGGATAACACGAAGCTCGCTGATAATTTTCGTTATCTGCGCGATTGCACTGGTGTACACATCCATGCGGACCTGATTGTTGGTCTGCCCGGCGAGTCGCTTGAGAGTTTTGCGGCTGGATTTGATCGGCTCTATGAGTTACGGCCTCAAGAGATTCAAGTTGGGATCTTAAAGCGATTGCGAGGAACTCCGATCACGCGGCACGATAGCACTTGGGAGATGAAGTACAGTCCACATCCGCCTTACGAGATACTGAGCAATCTTCTGTTGTCGTTTGATGAAATACATCGATTACGCAGGTTTGCGCGCTACTGGGACTTGGTTGGTAATAGTGGTAATTTTGCTTCGGCACTTGACTTAATTATTGTTCCCGGTCGTTCACCCTTCGCTCAGTTCAGTGACTTGTGCGACTGGCTAACCGCTCGCCATTCCTCGCGTTACGGCATTGCGCTAGCCGATTTGTTTGCCTCGATCTTCGGTTACTTGATCGAAGGCTATCCCGAGGGTTCCGATCAAATGATCGCTGAAAATATGTGGATAGACTACACCCGCGGCGGTCGCCGCGACCGCCCTGATTTCTTGAAACCTTACGAATTGCAGTCGCCCCTGCAAAGAGCGTTTGTGGGTTTGCCGCAACGGCAGGCTCGGCATACGTCTTCTTCGAAAACTCGCTAAACTCGACCCAAAATACCATGCACTTCGGTCGTCATCGTGTTTGAACGAATGGGAGTTTCCCGCCACAGCGATTCGTACTTAGCCTGCCCCGCAATTTTTGACTCCAAATGGTCAGACGTTCAGTTCGAAATATCTTGGTTGTTCGGCAGCCTAAAAACTGTATACAATTTGGGGGCTCGCGGCATACCGAAAAGCGCCCAATGTCTTCGAGATTACACAAAACAATCCAGTGAAACCAAACGGCGCCAGCAAGAACAAGCTCTGTCCGTTCGAAAGTCATCAGGAAAGTACTGCCCTTGTCTGCCTCATCACCTGAAACCTACCAGTCGCTTTTGCTTGCCCTGCAAGAAAAGCAGGTGGAGCTCGAAAAAAAGAATGAGGAATTGCGACGCGTGCAGGAGTCGTTCGATCACTTTCGCAAACAGGCTGAGGCGGCACGTCGCAGCCGGGACGAGCGATTCGTGATGGACGACACTCAGCAGCAGTCTGCAATCGCGTCATGGGGCGAAAGCGAAGAACGTTTTCGCGCCATTTTCGAGCAAGCGGCTGTGGGCGTTGCTCAACTTAGCCCCGAGGGCCACTGGTTGGCTGTAAACCAAAAATTATGCGAGATTGTAGGATACTCACGGGATGAAATTCTGACGAAAACCTTTCAGGAAATCACTTATCCCGACGATCTTGAGACGGACCTAAATTACGTTCAGCAGTTGCTGGCTGGCCAGATTCAAACTTACTCGATGGAGAAACGCTATAGGCGAAAAGACGGCACGCTCGTTTGGGGCAAGCTGACGGTTTCCTTAGTCCGCGAATTAACGGGCGCACCGAAGTACTTTATTTCTGTGGTCGAGGACGTGTCAGCGCGGAAGCATGCGGAGGAGGTTTCCGCATGTCAGGCAACCGTGCTGGAGTTAATTGCTCAAGGGGTACCGGCGGCGCGGACCCTCACGATTCTGATAGAGAGAATTGAGAAATTATGTTTGGGGATGCTCTGTACTGTTCTCCGGCTAGATGACGACGGTAAGCATTTACGGCACTTTGCGGCTGCTGGAATGCCGGCACACTACAACCATGCCGTTGATGGCTTGGCCATTGGCCCACGTGTGGGTTCGTGCGGAACAGCTCTCTTCCGTCGCGAGCAGGTGATCGTTGAGGACATCGCTACCGATCCGCTTTGGGAAAAATATCGAGACCTCGCGCTTCCGCTTGGTCTGCGGGCATGCTGGTCAACTCCGATTTTCGACGACGACGGCCAAGTGCTGGGTACTTTCGCGAATTATTACCCTCAGCCGGGGAGGCCGACCGCAGAACATCTAAAGTTCATTAGTATGGCCACCCATCTCGCCGCGATTGCTCTCGGTAAACAGCGGAAAGAGTTTTCTTTGCGCATGAGCGAGCTCGCGCTCAAGGCAGTCTCCCAAGGCGTGATGGTAACTGGGGTTGACGAGCGCATCATCTGGGCAAACCCTGCGTTCGACGTGATCACAGGTTATCAGCTACCGGAATACCTCGGTCGCAAATGCACCTTTGTTCAAGGCCCACTTACCGATCAGATGACTCTGAACTCCATACGAGAGGCAATCAAAAATGGCACTGAGTTTACCGGCGAGATCCTGAATTACCGTAAAGACAAAACGCTCTATTGGAACGAGTTAACAATTTCTCCCGTGCGTGACGATCAAGGCCAACTCACACACTTCATTGGAGTCGTGCGCGATATCAGTTCGCGCAAGTTGGCGGAAGCGGCACTCATTCAGAGCGAGAAACGCTATCGCCAACTGTTTGAATGCAACCCACACCCGATGTGGGTTTTTGATTTGGAAACGCTCGCTTTTCTCGCAGTCAATGCCGCCGCAGTCAAACAATATGGGTATTCGGAGCAGGAATTTTTGGAGATGACCATATTGGATATCCGTCCGCCCGCGGAGCAAAGTCTACTGCTTGAGAGTTTAAAGATTCCCAAACCCGACCTGGCACACGCAGCCTACTGGAGGCACCAACGAAAAAATGGAGAGTTAATAGATGTTGAGATCACGTCGCACAAACTGGATTTCTCTGGGCGACCGGCCGAAATAGTGCTAGCTTATGACATTACCTTAAGTAGACAAGCCGAGGCAGCACTTCAGCAGAGCGAAGCCCGTTTTCGGACGATTATCGAGCAGGCGCCGCTGGGAATCGCAGAGGGGGACTTTGCAGGGAACCATTTCATTAACGTGAACCAACGTTATGCCGACATCGTGGGTTATTCCATCGGCGAATTGAAGAACATGACTTTTAAGGATTTTACGCATCCAGATGATCTCGCCATGGACCTCGTTCAGATGGAAAAACTCGCCGCCGGCGAGATTCCACTTTTTGCACTTGAGAAACGTTACGTTCGCAAAGATGGGGCGATTATCTGGGTAAAAATAACGGTAGCTGGTCTCGGGCCGGCGGGGGCTAAACCCACTAGATGCATGGCAGTCATCGACGACATTACTGAGCAAAAGGCAACCGTCACCGCCTTGGAGCTGAGTGAGCGGCGTTACAAAACGATCATTGAAGCCGAGCCTGAGTGCGTCAAGGTCGTGAGTGCGGACGGTGAGCTGCTCGAAATGAACCCAGCGGGTCTCAGCATGTTGGAAGCCTCCTCGGTCGATGAGGTGCGGCAGCATGGCATGATGCAATTCATTTTGCCGAAATACCAGTTAGCGTTTGCGAAGCTACACGAGGGAGCGATCGCTGGTTGGGGCGGGCTATTAGAGTTCGAAGTCATTGGACTTCGGGGTGCGCAATTATGGCTTGAAACTCATGCCGTACCTCTGCCCGATGCGGACGGCCGCGTCACCAAGATGCTGGGGATAACGCGAGACATCACCCAGCGGAAACTTTCTGCGCAGGCCTTGAAAGAAAAAGAACAGCGGCTCAGTTTTCTACTCGAGCAAACGCCGGCGGTGATTTACACGTGCCGGGCTTCCGGCGATTACGGGGCAACGTTCATCACTGACAATGTACAGTCGCAACTGGGTTATCAACCGCGAGAGTTCTTGGAGGATGCGGCATTTTGGGTTAACTCCATACATCCCGACGACCAAGCGAGAATTCTCAATGACTTGGCTCAATTGGCTGAAAAGGGGGGGCAAAGTCATGATTATCGGTTTCGCCATGCCGATGGGACCTACCGCTGGATGCACGACGAAGTACGGGTTATGCGGAATGCTGAAGGGCACCCCACGGAAATCATCGGCTCGTGGATCGACATTAGTTCACTCAAGCAAGCAGAAGAAGACGTCCGTCAGCTCAATGCTGGATTGGAGGCGCGTGTTCTCGAGCGCACTGCGCAATTGGAAGCTGCGAATAAGGAACTAGAAGCCTTCAGCTATTCGGTTTCGCACGACCTACGCGCGCCCCTGCGTGGCATGGACGGATTTGCACGCATGATCGAAGAAGACTGCAGCGACCAACTTGATAGGGAGGGGATGCGCATGATCGGAGTCGTGCGAAGCGAGGCCAAACGCATGGGCCAATTGATTGATGACCTGCTAGGTTTTTCGCGGATGGGACGCAAAATCTTTGAGCACTCTTCCATTGATTTGCGTGACTTAGCCCGGGATGTATTCGAAAGCGTGATCAGTACCCTGCCCGACACGTCTGTCCGTTTCGAATTGGGCGAGCTCCCATCGATCCAGGGTGATCGATCCCTACTGCGGCAGGTACTGTTTAATCTCATCGACAACGCGGTCAAATTTAGCCGAAATCAGCCGGCTCCTGTCATTGAAGTGGGTTGCACTGACGAGGCGGGTGTGACAGCATTCTTTGTTCGAGACAATGGAGTTGGTTTCGACGCACAATATAGTCATAAACTTTTTGGCGTTTTCCAGCGGCTGCACGGCGACGCAGAATTTGAAGGAACCGGGATTGGCTTGGCGCTCGTTCAGCGAATCATTCATCGCCACGGTGGAAAAGTCTGGGCCACTAGCGTACGCGGCTCCGGCGCCACTTTTTATTTTACCATCCCCAATGGCGTAAAATCGAATGAGTGAAATAACCGAAGTCGAAATCCTCTTGGTAGAAGACAGTCCACATGATGCCGAGATGACGCTGCGAGCTCTTCGCAAGCACAATCTTGCCAACCGGGTGTTTCATGTCAAAGATGGTCAAGAAGCGCTAGACTGGATTTTTTGCAAGGGAAAGTACGAACATCGCAACGCGAGTCAACATCCCAAGTTCGTGCTTTTAGATGTGAAGATGCCCAAGGTAGATGGCTTGGAAGTGCTTCAGATCCTTCGTTTCGACGAACGCACGCGGCTGCTGCCCGTAGTCGTCATGACGTCATCGCAGGAGCAAAGCGACCTGATTGCCAGCTACCAATTGGGTGCCAACAGCTACGTGGTGAAACCATTAGACTTTGAAGCATTTTCGGCGGCGGTGGTAGAGTTAGGGCATTATTGGTTATTGCTGAACAAAGCACCCGATTGAGGATGAAGTCCATTCATGAGAAGACCCCTTCGCATACTTTACGCCGAAGACAGCGAGACCGACGCGGAACTCGTTATCCGGGAGTTGACGCGGGCCGGCTTTGATCCCACTTATCAGCTGGTTATGACTGAGGCTGACTTCCTGGCTGGACTGGAGGCATCCCCCGACTTGATACTGTCCGATTTCGCTTTACCACAATTTGATGGAATGAGGGCTTTAATTCTAGTAAACGACCGTAAATTAGAGATCCCCTTCATTCTCATTTCAGGTACGTTAGGTGAAGAAGCCGCGGTTACATCCATAAAGCGCGGCGCTGCCGACTATTTGATGAAGGACCGACTTTCGAGGTTGGGAACCGCTGTAGATCGGGCGCTCGAAGAGCAAAAAATGCGAGCCCAGCGGAAGCAAGCGGAAGCCGCCTTGAAACAGACCGAGGCTTGCTTGAGCATCGTCTCCAAATTTGCACGAATTGGCTTTGTGGTTGTCGACTTGGACTACCGAATTGTTTTCGCAAATCCAGCCTTTGCCGACATATTTTGCCTTACCGATGCGAATATTACCGGAAAATATTTTTCGGAGGTGCTCCCAGAGGACCATGACGTGCAGGCCCGGCCGATGTTGGAGAGAGCGTTTTTGGGCGAGCGCGCGGAATTCGAAATGCGATTGCCGACCTCGCAGGGGCAGTGTCATTGTGCAATCCATTATGAGCCCGTACTGGATGGCAATAGGGTAAACAGTGTGGTCGTCGTGACGATGGATATTACGGCGCGTCGTAATACCGAGGAACAACTGATGCAGTCGCAAAAAATGGAGGCGGTTGGACAATTGGCTGGTGGCATAGCCCACGATTTTAACAACATACTTACGGTCATCAGTACTTACACATCCCTGCTACTACAAACGAATTCGCTCAAGAGTGAGGAGCAGCAATTCCTACAAGAAATCGGCAAGGCAAGTGATCGAGCAGCAGATCTTACCCGACGACTGCTGGCCTTTAGTCGTGGGCAAATGCAATCACCCGAGGTGGTCGATGTTAATGCGATGATCGTTGAAATGCAGAAGTTGCTTGAAATGTCACTTGGCAGGAGCGTCACGATCTCACTTTTGCTCGAACCGAACTTGAAGCACATCTGGATGGATCGCAGCGAGTTGTCACAGATCCTGATGAATTTATCGATAAACGCTCGCGATGCGATGCAGGCCACGGGTCGGCTTGAAATCCGCACACAGAATGTGGAAATTCCAATAGGCGACAACGCTAGCAGTCGTATCGTCAATCCAGGTAGTTATGTGCTGTTAACCGTTTCTGATTCGGGATGCGGGATGACAGACGACGTCAAGCAAAGGATTTTCGATCCCTTCTTCACGACAAAATCTGTGGGCAAGGGAACTGGATTGGGACTATCCATCGTCCATGCAATTGTTACCCGTTGTGGTGGCGGAATTCAAGTTTCCAGTGCCCTGGGTCAAGGAACCAGCTTCCATATTTACCTCCCTCGTATGCAAAATGACGTGGAGACGACCTGTCGTTCCATCGAGCCCCAACGATTACTTCAGGGAACGGAAACGATCCTCTTGGTGGACGATGACGATCAAGTCCGACGGGCCACCCGCTCCATTTTAAAAGACTACGGTTACACGGTAGTTGAAGCTGAAAATGGCAGAAAGGCGGTTCAGATAATCCTTGAGAATATTCACTCGATTCAGTTGCTCATTACCGATCAAATGATGCCCGAAATGAGTGGCACGGCTTTGGTCGAGAACATCTCACGGCTACACATCGACCTTCCTGTTTTGCTCATATCGGGTTACATCACCGAAGATGAGATTGGCAAGTACTCGCTGGATAAGAATGTAACTTTTTTGCGGAAGCCATTTCAGCCTCAAGTCTTAGCAAGCAGAGTCAGAGACGTCTTGGAGCGCCCTGCTAGGGACACACTTCGATCTGTCTAAGCGCGAAAGTTCAATCATGCACAAACACCTCATGTTGCTGAGTCTGATGGTTTATTTGGGGCACATCGCCGTCTTGCAAGCCAGCGAGAATCAAGGCACTGGGGCTGACGTCGTCATTGTCAATGCGAAAGTGTTTTCGCCCGAGGGTGGCTTTCACGAAGCGATTGCGATTAAGGGCAATAAAATCGCAGCGGTGGGGAGGCGGGCTGAGATCGAAAAATTGACTGGCGAGAAAACACTCCAAATTGATGGCGATGGGGGCTCAGTAACGCCTGGGTTCAATGATGCTCATGTGCATCTGTTCTCCGGAAGTGAATCGCTGCAGCAAGTGGATTTGCTGGACGCCAGCTCGTTTGAAGATATCGGCAGTCGTATTCGGTCCTTTGCGACTGCGAATCCTCGGAAAGCGGTCGTGGTCGGACGCGGCTGGCTGTATGGTTTCTTTCCAGGTGGTTTGCCGACGCGTGAACAATTGGATGCCGTGATCGCCGATCGGCCAGCGGTGATGAAGTGCTATGACGGGCACAGTTTGTGGTTGAACTCGCGAGCGCTGGCTGCCGCAGGGATCACGCGGGCATCGAAGGATCCGGAGAACGGGATCATTGTTCGCGATGAGAGGGGCGAACCCACGGGTGTGCTAAAGGAAGCAGCGATGTCATTGGCAGACGGCGTGATGCCCAAACTGACGAGTGCTGAAAAGTCAGCTGCGATTCGCGCGGCGATTCGCGAAGCGCATCGACTGGGCGTGACAAGCATTCAAGAAGCGGGCATCGGGTTGCCTGAGCTGGAGGTGCTTGATTCGCTGCGCAAGAGGGGTGAATTGAATCTGCGGATGTACCTGGCACTGACGGGGCACCCCAGGATGACTGAGGAGGAGGTGAATCAGTTGGATGAGTTGCGGATGAGGTTTAAGGACCTGTCGATTGGCGCAGTCAAACTCTATGCAGACGGAGTCATTGAATCGCACACCGCGGCACTGCTTCAACCTTATGCGAATAATCCGATCCTCGGGTTGCCAGAGTACTCGCAGACAGACCTAAATCGAGTGATCGCTATGCTGGATCGGCACGCGTTTCAAATCATGGTGCATGCGATCGGTGACGGCGGTATTCGTATGACGCTAGATGCGATGGAATTGGCTGCCAAGGAGAACCCTGCTCTAGCCCAAGGGCGTAGGCATCGACTGGAGCATCTTGAATCGATCAGTCGAGAAGACATTCCGCGATTTGGGCAACTGGGGATTATCGCTTCGATGCAACCCTTTCACGCGAACCCGAACAGCAACATCTTCAATGTGTGGGCGGTCAATTTAGGGCCGGAGCGCGCGTCGCGGGCTTGGAGCTGGAAGAGTATACAAGATGCCGGCGGGCGTTTGGCGTTTGGCACCGACTGGCCGGTAGTGGGACTGGACCCGAGGGCGGGACTGCATACCGCGATGACGCGTCAGACGTTTGGCGGCGTGCCAGCTGGCGGATTTGGTCCTGAACAGCGACTATCGCTGTCCGAGGCGCTGCGAGCATACACCATTGGATCGGCTTTTGCGGAGTTTGCTGAGCAAAAGAAGGGGAGTTTGCAGGCGGGAATGTTGGCCGATTTGGTGGTCTGGGATCGCGACATTTTCGCGGTGCCAGTTAGCCAAGTAAAAGACGCGAAGGTCGTCAAAACAGTTTATGATGGAAAAGTTGTTTTTGATTCCAATCGATCCGAGTGATCTATTGAAAGTGTGGGAATTGCGTAGGTTGGCGAAACGATCAATAAGTTCTGAAATCTGGGGTATTTACCGGCCCTGCTTGCGTTGACACCCTGCGGGGAAAAAAGTACCATTGTCAGATTACTAAAAGGGCCTACTAACGATGGTAGGTTCTATCGGCCGTTTCCGCCGATGCTCTTGGCTGGCATTCGAGGTCTGCGATTTGGAAAAATGAAGAGTCGCTGAGTTCGCTGTGCTGGTTCATATAGCAGCCGCTGTCGGATTTTGGAAACCGGCCGCAGTACTGCAACCGCCAGCCAAAAACTTGGACGCATGAATCCTACCGAACTACTTAGGCTTGTTGATTCGCTTCACCGCGAAAAAAACATTGATAGCGAACTTGTCTTTTCGGCTATTGAATCTGCCTTGCAGACTGCCGTTAAGAAGCACTTCGGTGAAGAATCGGAACCCACGGTTACGATCGACCGACAAAGCGGCGTCATTACGGCTGAATGCAATGGCACCGAGCTCAACCAAGAAGAAATTGGTCGCATCGGCGCTCAAACCGCCAAGCAAGTAATCATCCAAAAGATCAAGGAAGCCGAGCGTGATTCGCTGCTCGACGAATTCCATGATCAGGTTGGCCAGTTGATTACAGGTACGGTTCAGCGAAGCGACCGCGGTGTTACCACGGTTCAGCTCGGCAATATGGAAGCGATTTTACCTCGAGGTGAACAGATCGCTGGCGAGTCATACCACAACGGTGACCGAATTCGTGCGGTCGTTTATGAAGTCAAGGCGGCGGGAAATCGTGTCAAAGTGATCCTGAGCCGGACCAAGCCGCAACTCGTTCAACGCTTGTTCGAACAGGAGATCCCCGAAATCGCCGAGGGCGTGATCAGGATCAACGCGATCAGTCGCGAGCCCGGTCACCGTAGCAAGGTAGCCGTCAGTAGTTCGGATCAACGCGTAGATTGCGTCGGCGCCTGCGTGGGCGTGCGCGGCAATCGAATTAAGAACATTACCAGCGAGTTGGCTGGAGAGCGCATTGACATTGTTCGTTGGAGCGATGATCCGCTGGTACTGATTCCCGCTGCCCTGCAGCCAGCTGAGGCCGAGCAGGTGCTGTTGTGCGATATGATCGGCCGGGCCATTGTATTGGTGCGAGAAGATCAGCTTTCGCAAGCAATCGGCAAGTACGGCCAAAACGTGCGGCTGGCGAGCAAATTGGTTGGTTGGGATATCGAAATCATGACCGCCAGTGAGCTTGAGGAGCAGATAGACCGAGCCGTAGGTGCCTTCATGGAAATTGATGGGATGACGGAAGATTTGGCACAAAGGCTGGTAGAGCAGGGATATTTATCTTACGATGACTTGTCGGTAATCGAACCCGATGCCTTGATGGAAATGGGTGGAATGACAGCCGAGCAGGTTGATTTGATTGTCGAGCAAGCGGAAGAAAAGGCCGAAGTGGCTGAAAAAATTGAGGAAGCCGCGAAGCGACAGAAGAAGGAACTTGCTGCCGCTGGCCATGCAGCTCAACATGCAGTTGAGCCAGCGCTAGCTGCGGATTCCGTTGCGGAACTTGTTGAAGAGGACACGCCACTTGTGGCTGAAGTACCAGAGGAAATTATGGAAAAGAATAATGATACCGATCAGAAGTAACTCTCTGGCCGGTAGTGACCTGATGAATTCAGGCCGACGATTCGCTGCGTTATCCGAAAGGAGACGCCCGATGTAACCGACACCCCGCTTGACGAGTGGTTGTGTCACAACGTAGTTCCCGCGCGGCACTACCTAATGAAGACCACTCCCTTCCCATACTTGTCCAGTTGATTGGCCCATGATGCGATGTGCTGCAACCGCAAGTAGAATTTGCTAGGAACTTGTTCACGTGCCGAAAAGAATCTATGCACTCGCCAAAGAGTTGCAGATTGACAGTAAAGAGTTAGTTGACATTTGTACCCGGATTGGAATCCTGAACAAAGGGTCTGCGCTCGCGAGCCTTGAAGATGACGAAGTAGCTCGCATTTCAAAATACATCAGTGGCGGACCTGCGGCGGCACCCGAAAAACCGGCGGCACCGACTGGACCTATTCGTGTCCCGATTGTGGAACGTTCTGCTCCCGCTGAAATTATCATTCCCTCAGCCCCTTCGTCGGTACCGTCACCTATTGCGGTAACTGAGGTATTTCTCGAGCCTGTTGTAACTCCCGCACCCATAACTCATGATCCCGTAGTGCCTGTCCGCGCAGCTCCGGTTCCGGTGGCCCGCGCCACAACTCCGGCTCCGCGCAATGATGAACCGCAGCGGCCCTCACGCGACGATTTCGCCTCGCAAACGTCGAGCGGGACGCGCGTTCGCAGTCTCGATGCACGCCCCCGCACAAACTCGAGCACTGCGCCAAGAGCCGATGGCACAGCCACTGAGAAACGCCCGCAGCAACGCCGCGAACCAGTCATTAATCTTGCCAAACTACCCAAGGGAAGTCAGCCGACTGTTGCGGCTCCAAAATCGAACGAACCTGCGCCTCAGCGTCCTGAAATTCGCTTAACGAAAGAAGCGATCAGCGGGCACAAGCAGGGGATGAAGGCACCACTAGAAGCCCTTCAACAACAGCAACAACAAGAGAAGGACGCAACTGCCAATAAAGCAAAAGGCAGACCTGGATCGACAACTCCAGCCGCGCCAGCCCAAGGCACAGGCGGTTTGAGCCAATTTAAGGCGGCTGCTGACAAGGCTAAGGGCAAGCATCGCGGTTCCGATGAAGACGAAGATGCTCTAGCACGCAAAAAAGGTGTCGGCATTGCAGCCGCTCGCGATGAACGCAAACGCCGTGGCAATCGTCGGGCGGTCGAAACCGGAGATGACGACGGCAGGCGGCGTCGCGACTACAAGACCTTGATCCATCGCGGTACGAATACGGCTGCACCTCGCAAAGAAAAAGCGGTCTTGGAATTGCCTTGTACCGTGCGAAGCTTCTTGGAGGCGTCAGGTTTACCTGCAGGAAAAGTGCTTGGAACACTGATGCAGATGGGCAAGGGCCTGACAATCAATGCGAGCCTCGATACCGAAGCTGCCGAAGCGCTCGCTTTAGAACTTGGCGTCGAACTCGAGTTCCGCCAACCTGCGTCGCTAGAATCTGAATTGATTGACGAAATGGAAAACGAAGTCGATTCGGAAGAATCGCTCGAGTTCCGTCCTCCCATCGTCACTTTTCTCGGTCACGTCGACCACGGCAAGACTTCACTGCTCGACTACTTGATTGGTACTCGCATCGTTACCGGCGAAGCGGGGGGTATCACGCAGCACATTCGAGCTTACCAAGTCGAGAAAGACGGCAAGAAGATCTCTTTTGTCGATACTCCTGGCCACGAAGCGTTCACTGAAATGCGGGCACGCGGTGCCAACGTCACGGACATCGCAGTGCTGGTGATCGCGGCGGAAGACGGTATCATGCCGCAGACCGAAGAAGCGATCAGCCATGCTAAAGCCGCTGGCGTGCCGATCGTGGTAGCTTTGAATAAGATCGATTTGCCTGGCGCCGACGTCAACCGAGTACTGACTCAGATGACCGAGCATGGGCTGACCCCCAGCGAATGGGGCGGCGACGTCGAAGTGGTTCGCACCAGCGCTATCACTGGCCAAGGCATGGACGAATTGCTTGAAACGTTGCTGACGGTCGCCGAGTTGAACGACTACAGAGCCAACCCAAATCGTCCCGCGATTGGTGTCTGTTTGGAAGCTGGTCAAGCTGCCGACAAGGGTGTGATCGCGAAGGTCATGGTACAGAACGGAACGCTGAAGGTTGGCGATATCGTCTTGTGTGGAACTAGCTACGGTCGTGTGAAAGCTCTGTACGATACGCTGCAAACAACCAAGCAAATGCAATCGGCTGGACCGAGCGTTCCTGTGAACATTACCGGTTTGGACTTTGCGCCAGCTGCTGGTGATCGGTTCTATGTTCTCGCCGACATTATTGAAGCCCGCGCTTTGGCCGAATCACGTTCGGACATTTCACGTGCTCAGTCGTTGTCCGGAACCTCGCCGAAGGTCTCATTCGAAACTTTCCAAGACCTGCTGCAATCTGGCAAGCTTGGCAAGTCGGATGATGTCGCCGAGCTGAACATCATCATTCGTGCCGACGCCCGCGGTTCGCTCGAAGCGATTGAAAAAGAACTCGGCAAACTCCAGCATCCTGAAGTCAAAATCAATATTCTTCAAAAGAGCGTCGGTGGCATCACGCTGGCTGACGTGACTTTGGCGCACGCATCGAATGCAGTAGTTGTAGGCTTCAACGTGATTCCAGATGAAGCGGCCCGCAATTTGGCTGATGCGCGGCACGTCGAAATTCGACGCTATGACATCATTTACAAGTTGGCGGAAGACATCAAAGCCATTGTTGAAGGTCGTTTGCGCCCAGAAGAACGCATTATGGAACTTGGTCGCGCGCTGGTTAAAACCGTGTTTACGATTACACGTGTTGGCACGGTCGCAGGTTGCTATGTCGCTCAAGGAACCATCGAACGCGGTTGCCGAATTCGAGTTAATCGCGACGGCCGAACGATCGGCGATTACGCGCTCGATTCGCTCAAGCGACATAAAGATGACGCCAAGGAAGTTCCTCGTGGCATGGAGTGCGGTATCCGGTTGTCTGGCTTCAATGATTTGAAGCAAGACGACGTGCTTGAGGCGTACAAGGTTGAAGAGTTTGCGAGAACGCTCAGCTAATTTAGTCCGAGCCAACCGGCTGGCAAAACGTGGCCAGCCGGTCTCGTTGCATCTTCGCTTCCATAACTTAAAGTGTGAGAAAAATGACAAGCCGCAGACTACTTAAAGCCGCAGAGGCCGTGCGCGAAGTAGTGAGTATGGCCATTCTCACTGAAATCCGTGACCCGCGTGTGCAACATGTGACAGTGACTGGCGTGGAAGTGGCTCCCGACATGCGATCTGCTAAGGTGTTGATCAGCGTCATGGCAGAAGAAGGTAAGCAACATTTGTGCCTCAAAGGCCTGCAGAATTCTTCGGGCTTTTTGCAATCGCAACTGGCTAAGAAGATCGATACTCGCTATGTTCCCAGGTTGACGTTTGAGCTCGACTCTGGCGTCAAAAAAAGCCTTGAGGTTGCTAAGATTTTGCACGAGTTGGCCAAAGAGCGAGAACAGCGCAATGTAAACTCCGAAGTAATTGAAGCCCCGCCGGAGGCGCCTCAGGCGACCGCTGATTAACTGGCCGCCTCTTACCGTTTTTCCCCTCCTCCTCCCGTTCTTTTCAGCAGTAGACATTTCGAACATGAGCAACAAAAATCGCGGAGATCGCATCCAACTGCTGCACAAAGTCGTCAAGAAGTACTACAAGCCGGTTGCCATCCCCGAAGGTCGCACGGTGCTCGAGCACTTGATCTATGCGTGCTGCTTGGAAGATGCACGTTACGAATCTGCCGACGAAGCCTTTCATCGCCTGCAAGAGTCTTATTTCGATTGGAACGAGGTTCGGGTCACAACCGTCACGGAGCTGGCCGAAGTCCTCCACAACTTGCCCGACTCTTCTGCAGCAGCGGTTCGCGTCAAGAAAAACCTGCAATCGATCTTCGAAACACGTTATAGTTTCGAAATCGAAGACATGGTCAAAATGAATCAGGGCAAAGCGATCCAAGAGCTCGAAAAACTTGGTGGTATCAGCAAGTTCGTACTCGGATACACCATTCAGAACTCACTGGGCGGCCATTGCATTCCGGTCAGCGCGTCGATTATGAAAATACTCATCGCCACCGAGATCGTTTCCGAAGCAGAAGCTGCGAAAGGTCAAGCTCCCGGCCTAGAACGCACGATCGCCAAATCTAAAGGACTAGAGTTTTCTTCCTGTCTACATCAATTCGCAGTCGATTGCCTGCTCCAATCCACCAGCAAACAAATCAAAGCCATGCTGAAAGAAGCTGGTGCAGTGGAGCCCGCTCCGAAAAAGGAAGAGCCCAAGCCAGCCCCCAAACCCGAAAAACCGACTACCACTAAAGTCGTCGCCAAGAAAAGCGACAAAGAACCCGTCGCGCCCGAGCCCGCCGCGAAAACAAAAACGAAGGCCGCCGCAGCGCCGGTAAAGTCGACGGCTAAACCTGCAGTTCAGCCGCCTGCGAAACCCGCAGCGAAAACAACTGAAAAAGCGACTAGCAAAACTCCGACAAAGTCGCCAGCAAAAAACGTTGCCAAGCCTGCACCCAAAAAAGCACCCGCCAAGAAATCGCCTTCAATTGCTAAGCAAGCTACCAAGAAGCCGACTGCTTCCAAGCCCGCGAAACGCAAACCGAAGTAGCCACTCGTTGAGCGCGTTGCGTGTTCTACACCAGCCTCCATTAACCCGATTCTTTTCGAGCAAGTGAATCATGGCCGGACATTCACATTCCGCGAACATCAAGCATAAGAAAGCTCTGGTTGATAGTAAGCGAAGTAAACTTTGGTCAAAGATGTCCAAAGCGATCATCGTGGCTGCCAAACTGGGAGGTGGTGATCCCGACGCAAACATTCGACTGCGCGCTGCCATCATCGACGCCAAAGCGGTCAGCGTCCCCAAAGATAATATCGAGCGCGCGATTAAAAAGGGGATCGGCGAACTCGAAGGCGGTGACGTCGAAGAAATCCTTTACGAAGGTTATGGTCCAGCGGGCGTGGCCATCATGTGCGATATCATGACCGACAATCGCAATCGAACCGCACCCGAAATTCGAAAAATTTTCGACGTGCATGGCGGCAACTTGGGTGGAACAGGTTGCGTTTCGTACATGTTCGAACGTAAAGGCGTAATCGTTATCGTTCCCACAAATGGTAACGAAGAGAAGGTGATCGAACTGGCCATCGAACATGGAGCCCAGGATGCCGACATCGTTGACGGCAAAATTGAAATCTATACGCTGCCTGAGAATTTCACCGAAGTGACTACTGCGTTCGAGAGTGCGAATATCGCGATGGAAGTCAAGGAAATCACGCGCATCGCCCAAAATACAGTGGATGTTGACGTCGAAACTGCCAAGCGAGTCCTTAAGTTGCTTGAGGTCCTCGAAGACCATGACGACGTTCAGACGGTTTCAACGAATCTCAATTTCAATAATGCGGCCGTCGCCGAGCTCGCAGGCCAGTGACTCGCGGCACTCCCCCGAGCAGCCACTCTTGACGTCGCCAGCAGTAAAGACTAACTTAAGGATAGTCATTTCAGGAAATCAATATGCAACACTTCCTAGTCAACCTTGAGCTGCTTCAGCTCGCCCTCGCAATCAGCGAGCGGTTGGGGTAGGTCGTTGCATATTAAGTAAAATGCTTGCCAACCCCGATGCTCGACGAGCCTCGGGGTTTTTTCGTATCTCCCCCAGGTCCCGTATCTCCCCCAGGTCCGAGAGCACAAGCTGGAAGTTCGCAAGCTGGAAGCATACGCCACTGTTGGCTTGCAAGTCCCAGCAAGCAGAAGGAAAAATCATGTCCGAACCACAAAGTGCCCGCCGAATTCGAATTTTTGACACTACGCTACGCGACGGTGAACAATCGCCCGGTGCGAGCATGAACCTGGCTGAAAAACTGGAAGTTGCTCATGCACTTACCGAACTGGGTGTGGATATCATCGAAGCCGGTTTTCCGATCGCGTCACCAGGCGACTTCGAGGCGGTTCGTGAGATTGCCAATATGGTTCGCGGCGCGACGGTCTGCGGATTGGCGCGCTGCAATGACGGCGATATCACGCGCGCTTACGAAGCCCTGAAGAAAGCTCAGCAGCCGCGAATACACGTGTTCCTCGCTACCAGTGCAATCCATCGCGAATTCAAACTACGAATGAATCAAGACGAGATCATCGCGCGAGCGATTGCGGGTGTAAAGTTGGCGGCGAGCCTCTGTGACGATGTCGAGTTCTCTCCCGAAGACGCAGCCCGCACCGAGCATGATTTTCTTTGCCGCGTGGTAGAAGCAGCGATCGATGCGGGTGCCACCACCATCAACATTCCCGATACCGTCGGTTACACCACGCCGCAAGAGATGTTTGCCCGGATTCAATTGCTGTTGAATCGAGTCCCCAACATCGACAAAGCAGTCTTGAGCACGCACTGTCACGATGACTTAGGCTTGGCGCTCGCGAATTCACTGGCGGCAGTGGCGGCTGGCTGCGGTCAAGTCGAATGCACAATCAATGGAATCGGCGAACGCGCAGGGAACTGTGCGTTGGAAGAAATTGTGATGGCCATGCGGACGCGCGCCGAGCTTTTCAACTGCACCACGGGCATCAAGACTGAGCGTTTGGTTCCCACCAGTCGTTTGGTTAGCAAGATAACGGGCTTGGAGGTTCAACGTAACAAAGCCATCGTGGGTCGCAATGCATTCGCGCACGAATCGGGTATTCATCAAGACGGGATGCTCAAGGAACGCAGCACGTATGAAATCATGCGCCCGGAAGATGTGGGCTTTGCAAAAACCGATTTGGTACTCGGAAAGCATAGCGGTCGTGCCGCACTGGCCGATCGCGCTCGAGCACTTGGCTTCAACATTTCAGCGGGACAATTGCAGCAAGTCTTTGACAAATTTAAAGTGCTGGCAGATAAGAAGAAAGAGATCTACGATGGTGATATCGTTGCCCTCATTCAACATGAAATTTCTGGGCAGATTGCGGAAGCATGGACGCTGGTACGCTTTGAAGTCAGCAATGGCACTGGCCATGCACCTCGCGTAGCGTTGACTTTGATGCATGACGGAAAAGAGTATTCTCAAGAAGTCGAGCAAGGTGATGGCCCGATCGATGCGGCCTTCTGGGCGGTCGAGAGCATCACGGGCTTGAAGGTCGTTTGCAAGGACTACCGAGTCCGCAGTTCCAGTTTGGGCCGCGATGCGCTCGGCGATGTACAGCTGGAGATTGAATACAACGGGCATACTTTCAAAGGCGTTGGAGTGTCTACGGACACGGTTGAAGCAACCTTGCTGGCGATGCTCAATGCCATCAACCGCATCGGCAGCTCGGGCGACAATATTCCTCAGCGCGTCTCGCCTACGAATTGATGGGGGCCCGAAGGAACGATTAGCCTGTATGAGGTAGTTTCACGAGGCGTCGCGTTCGCCCATAATGTCAGTGCTTTTGTGGCTGCGTCGCTCCGCGACACAGATTGCGAGTCGCGGAGCGACTCGCCCACGCGACTTGGGTAAGCACTTTTGTGTCGCTCGCCCTATATTGTGAGACATTATTAGCAACGGAGAATACCGATGGGTCGAATGAATTGTCTTTTGAATTGTCTGGCGTTTGGCGTTTGGCTTTTTAATGGAGTGGCGGAGGCTCAGCCGCCCAAGCCGAAAGGATTGACTGGGTTGCGAACCGCAGCGGTTGGGCAGCGAACGAATTTGCTGAAGCAATTGCAAGCGGATCCATCCGCTAAGTTGATCGACGTGGTTGAAGCGATGTCCGGTGCGGATCCGGTTCAGAAGAACTTGTTCCTGGGGGTGGCTCAAACGATTTTTGATCGCAATCCACAAAACAATACGTCGCAGCTCCAGGCCGTTGTCAATAACAAACAGCTCGACGCAGCCGCTCGCTATTGGGCGTTCACCGAATTGACTCGTGGCGATGCTAAGAAACGCGACGCGATGCTGCAATCGATGCTTGACGACCCGTCGCTTGAATTGCGCTACGAAGCGGTCAAGTTGGGCCAAGCCGAAGTGAAGGGGCTGAAGGAGGCTGGAGCCGAGTCCGCAAAGTTGCTTGCGTCTTACTCGAAACTTCTTTCATCGGCGCGATTGCCCGAACAGGTACAGCAGATCGCGGATGCTATGAAGGAATTGGGCGAAACCGTCGACTTGCTTCAGCATTTTGGATTCGTATCGAACTGGCAATTAATTGCGTCATTTGATAATCGTGACAAAGTTGGTTTTAACGTCGAATATGCGCCCGAGAAAGCCTACCTTGCGTCGCAATCGATCGATGTGAAAGCGGAATTCGCTGGCAAAGACAAGAAAGCAACTTGGCAATCTTTCGAAACTAAAGAGCCCGATGGCGGCGTCGATTTAAATCCAGTTTACAGCAACGAGAAAGGCGCCGTCGCTTACGCCTACGCTGAATTCAAGGCCAGCCAGCCGCTCGAATGCGAAGTCCGCTTGGGTTGCATCAATGCCAACAAAGTGTGGGTCAACGGAATGCTGATGATCAGCAACGATGTCTACCACACTGGTTCACAGATCGATCAATACACTGCACCCGTGAAACTTAAGGCGGGTAAGAACACGATCCTGGTCAAGGTTTGCCAGAACGAACAAACCGATCCATGGGCGCAGGATTGGAAATTTCAACTGCGTTTTGCAGACGCTTCCGGCCTAGCCATTCCTGCTGCCAAATAAGCCAAGAAAAACTGACACTTCTCGCTGATCGCGAGCACGGAATAAACTAACTCGTCCATTTTGAAACCCATAGTCATAACGATAAGGTCTAACATGTTGAACGTCGTAAAATTCTCGACGATGACCAAGCGCGTCTCTCTAGCGATGTGTGCAGTCACTGTACTTGCCGCGGCAGCTCAAGCCGATTGGCCGGGGTTTCTTGGACCCAAGGGAAACGGCGTGGCAATCGAAGCCACGGTACCGCTTGAGTTTGTTACAGCTGCGGATGGGAAAACGCCAAAGAACATCGCTTGGCGCACTCCCCTTGAGGGTCGTTCGGTCAGCGGTCCGATCGTAGTGGGTGACAAAGTATTCACCACCAGCAGCTCGGGCATGGAAGGCCGCTGGTTGCATGTCGCGGCCGTCGATGCCAACAGTGGCAAGATCCTCTGGGAACGCACCAGCAAAGCGACGGGTCGGCCCTACTGCCATCCAACCAGTGCTAATGCGGCACCGACTCCATGCAGCGATGGCCAACGGGTATTTGCGTTCTTTAGTTCGAACGATCTAGTTTGTTATGACCTGAACGGAAATCTGCAATGGTACCGTGGCTTGGCCTACGATCATCCGCAAGCTGGCAACGATGTCGGCATGAGTTCTTCGCCGCTGGTAGTTGATAACACCGTGATTGTGATGATCGACTGTCAAGCGGATTCGTTTGCCGCGGGCATTGATACAGTCACGGGTGAGACGAAATGGGAGATCCCAAGACCCAACAAAGCCAACTGGTCATCGCCACGGTTGGTGGAAGCCGTTGATGGGTCGAAAGCGGTTGTGCTACACGGTTTGGACAACTTGGTTGGCATCGATCCAGCGACTGGAAAAGAACTGTGGAAGCTCGATATGAACTGCTCGTCGGTGGCGACGGCTGTTTTCACGCGCGGAAAGCTGCACGTTCCGGCAGGTGGGACGAAGACCTATGAGTTCACAACCGCGACGCAAACGCCGAAGTTGATCTGGGAAACTACTCGCATCAATCCAAATTCAAGTTCACTTTTGGTGACTGATATTGGTGTGCTCGGCTTGAATCGCAGCGTGTTGGTCTGTTGCGACGACCAAGGCGAAATGAAGTGGCAAGCACGTTTGCCAGACGCAGGTCAGTTCTGGTCGACTCCCGTGGTGGCCGGTCAGCATTTGTACGCATTCGCGATGAATGGCAAAGTGTTTACGATTCAGTTGAGTGACACGAGCGGCGAAGTGGTCGCAACCAGTGAACTCGGCGAAGACGTTCTCGGATCCCCCGCCATACATGACAACGCGATTTTTGTGCGGTCTGTTGGCGCGCTCTTGAAGTTGGCCAAGGACTAGTGCGCTTGATTGTAGCCGAGTCGCTCCGCGACTCGGCTACGACATTGTCTGAAATCGCCCAATGTTGAACCGATAATTGCCAATGTGTCGAGCGTTCCCAAACCGACTTCAAGATTGCCAGGATCGGGTGCAGAACTTTCCAGGTTGCTCGCGGACGATCAACTTGCTAAGCAGCGGCGAATTTGACTCGTCCACGTGACTATGTACAAAGCGTGAAAACGGTTGTTGGGTGGCAGCTAAATAGGCGCCGATGTCAGGCTGTGTGGTAAGAGGTATGCTCCAAGCCACACGACGGATTGTGCGTGCCTCAGCGATGGTCGCACCCGGCAGGAGCGACCCACCAACGCAAAGTCAGTCTCGTGTGCGCACGCTATCCCTGGATGAACTGTTAATACAGGTGAATTGCTGCTTTGCTATCAAAGATTGTTGGTGATCGACATTTGCAGCGCTGCGACTAACTGCTATAGAAAGTAACTGCTATAGAAAGTCGGTGAAAAGCCACAGGGCTGCGATGGATGTAGTCGTGGTCGCATTTCGCGTCGTCGCGCAAAAGATTCGCAGCATGATCAAGCGATTTAACCGCTATATTCTTTGGGAAATCACTAAACTTTTCTCGATTGCATTGGTCGCTTTCACCGCGATTATTATGCTCGGAGGCCTCGCGCAGCAACTGGCACTCGAAGGCTTGGGGCCGATGGCAATTGTAGAGTTGTTGCCGTATCTGTTGCCGATTGGACTGCAGTTCGGATTGCCGCCAACTCTGCTGTTTGCGGTTTGTAGCGTATATGGTCGAATCAGTGCCGACAACGAAATAGTCGCTATCAAAGCGGCCGGGGTCAATCCGCTGAAAATCATTTCACCCACGCTGATACTTGCCTTCATGATCAGCCTGCTGGCCGTTTGGCTGAACGATATCGCTTTTTCCTGGGGTACACCCGGCATCAATCGTGTCGTGCTGCTCTCACTGGAAGAGATTGTTTACGGATGGCTCAGTAAAGAAGGTTCGTATAGCACTCCGAGTGGCTTTACGATCCATGTGCATGGCGTGGGCGCAGATGGCCGCGAGCTGATTTCGCCGACGATCTCGTTTCGCCCTCAAGCCGGCGATGAACCTGTAACGATTTCTGCCCGCCGAGGGCGAATCAGCATGGATTCGGCAGGTGAAGTGTTACAAATCATCCTTGTCGACAGTCAGCTTGAGAAAGGTGAATCATCCATTAATCAGCCGGGCGAATTTAAGTGGGACATACCCCTTGCTCAGGCGGCTCGAAAAGGGAAGACGGCTGGCCAGCCCTCCGAGTTCCCTATGCGGCTGATTGGGCGCGAAGTGCGGCAACAAAAAGAGAAACTCGAAACCACAAAAGAAATCGTCGGTGCGCGCACCGCGTTTAGCCTTCTGAGCGGTCGCTATGATTGGATGGACGATGAGTTTACTCACGACAAGTTAACCGAACTGTATCGCGGCCGCGAGCGACTTCATCGATTGCAAGTCGAGCCAGCCCGGCGCTGGGCTAGCGGCTTTGCTTGTTTCTTCTTTGTATGGGTCGGCGTACCGCTTGCCATATGGTTCCGTAGCGCTGACTATTGGACCACGTTTGGGCTGTGCTTCTTGCCGATCCTGCTGCTGTATTATCCGTTCTTCGTCTACGGGCTCGACCGCGCCAAAGACGGAAGCTGGCCAGCTTTTAGTGTCTGGCTAGGCAACATCGTCATGCTCGCCGTAGGTGCTTGGTGGCTACGTCGCGTTTACAGGAGCTAAAACCGCCAAACGTGCGGCGCACCCATAGGTCGCTGTCGCCAAAAAGCTGCCAATTCAGAATCTAATTGACAGAAGGCCTGTTCCGGCTAAACTTACGGACAGTTGGTGGTGACCCATTTTGCTGTTGCGAAATCGGGTGAACAGGGAACTCCGGTGAAATTCCGGGACGGTCCGGCCGCTGTATGCTGCTTTGCAATTTCGTGTTGCGACTATAGCTTGATTCATGAGCCATTGTCCCACTGGTGGACGAGAAGGCTGAAAGCGTTAGAAGAAGCAGTGAGTCAGAAGACCTACCACCAATTGGATGATAAGTGCCTTCCTGGGTTGAGGCGGTCATTGCGGATGCAGATTCTTCGAACGCAACTGTCGAAGCTGTAGCCGGAAACTGT
>JANLQO010000395.1:0-3234 GCA_031367855.1 Planctomycetia bacterium
CGGATTCTGCGTCGCTACGACAAAAAACGGGGGAGCAAGTGGGTAGGTTTGTCGGCCCACCGAAACCTCCAGTTCCTGCATCGCCTGCAGCAACGCGGCCTGCGTCTTCGGTGGCGCTCGGTTGATCTCGTCGGCCAGTAGGAAGTTGGTGAACAGCGGGCCTTGATGAAACTCAAGACGCCTGCGATTGGTTTCCGGGTCCTCCATAATGATGTCGGTGCCGGTAATATCCGACGGCATCAGGTCGGGTGTGAACTGGATGCGGCGGTAATCCATATCAAGTGCTCGGGCGAGAGTGCGGGCCATGAGTGTCTTGCCCAAACCCGGTACACCGATCATGAGCGCGTGGCCCCGACAGAGCAGTGCAACGAGTAAGCTGTCGATGACCGTATCCTGACCCACAACCGCTTTCGCGATTTCAAGTTTCAGATTATCGCGAGCCTCGCGAAGGCGCACTACAGACTGAGCATCGTTTTCAGAGACGGCTATCGATGCAGCGACCAAAGTTGCTGTAGTGGAAACCGCTGGTGCAAGCGGAGCCTGAGATTTTCGAGCTTCATTCATGCTTCGCTCAGTTTGGTTGTTGGGGGCTGACGAGAGATTTGGGAAGTGGTTACTACTTTTTGTGGCACTAGTTTTGTGGGCTTATAGGTTCTGGCTTATCATCTTCTGAAGCTTCATGAAATGGCTGCTCTGGTAGCGAACTGCCGGTTGGGGTCGAAAGGGGGATGGAGGTTGCACGTGCCTGTCTGCCGTCGAGCCCCAATGCGCGGCGGGAACGCCAGGCGGCTTTTTTCCTGCTGAGCGCAGCCGCATCCACGAAGGGAACTTCAAACTCCTGCTGCACGAATACTTCGGTGCCCATGCCATCGCCATTGTCGTCCAGTTGGGCGTGTTCGGTCGGAAGCCGTTTGTCCGACTTGAAGCGGCGATCTACTTCTTTAACTACGGCGTTGAGCAATTCCGCTACCGATAACGTGCCGTCTTGGTCTGTGTCTAAGGCCGGCAGTGGACGTTGAATGACAGCGGCGAGTGCATGCGGAAATTCTGTTTCGTTGGATTCGTCATCCGCGGCGGTTGCAGAAATAACGATCCGACCAGGGCGCGAAAGCGGCTTGACGAACCAGCCGGAACTTGAATGCGTTAGCCAAACGACTTGCTCGCGACATCGCACGTCGACCAACCACTTGCCGAAGTCCTCCGGCGTGGGATCTTTACCTGCTAAGTGAAACCAAGCTTGGCGTCCGTCGTAGTTTCCATGGCCAAGCGTGATTATCCAAAGCGAGTCTTCGGGCATCAGTCTCGAGTTCACCTCGCTCAATGCCGCCCGCAATCTCTCTGCAGTTAGTGGAGACGCGGCCGAGTTCACCGGGTTGGCGCGAGCATCGACTTGAGTCGGCTCCCGCTCTTGAGCGGGCAGGCGTAGGACTTGACCGGCCGGAAATTGGAGCGATTGAACAAGCCACGCTTGGATTTGGTTGGCGGTGTCGCGAAACGCCTCTTCATGTTCTGCATCGCCAGGTAATCCGACGCAGATGACAGCCCAGCGCCGCGTGTCACCTACCGCTTTGCGCTCCCCAATGCGCTCACCCAGTGGCCGAGCGTTACCCGATGCACCATCAGAGCCGCCAGACTCTCCTCGCTTCGGCTGTGCATCCTGTGCATGGCTCAACAGTGCTAATAATGCAACCGCCGAAAACACGGCGATCATCGTTGCGTTTGAGCTGGCTGTCAACTTGGTTACCGATTTTTTTGCTAGAAAGCAAGCTAGAAAATGAACTGTCACGTTCGGTTCCAGATGGAAATGCACGTCGCGGAGTGTTTATCGGCCGAACTTAATTGTTAAACATACACAGCTTGTGGTCCACATACAACTAAGGCGATCGGTTGGATCGCTGACTGCAGAGTGGGAAAGGGGAAGGTTCAAACCAACCTTCGAAAAAAGTCGACGCGGCGCCCAGATTATTCCATTATTACAGAAGAGCGATTTTCCTCCGACATTGACTTGATATAGCGGCTATGCGCATCGAGGACGCCAGGCAAAAGCGCCTTACCAGAATTTGATTCGCAATATAAATTTTTTTACCAATGACCATGGGACATATCGGCAGCATGCACAAAGACAGTTTGATTTGCGGAATGGCTACTAATTTGCAAGGCAACTGGAAGAGGCTGATTGTGACCGATCTGCGAAACTGGGGCCCGGTTCGCACAGTGAGTCGAGCTACACGGCTTGCTACAGATCAGCTCCTCGGTGGTCCGGTTGGTCAGCTGCCAACCGGTCGGCGTTTGCTCGACGACCCCATAGGCACCCTGGACCGATACCGGCGGACAGGAGTCATATGTACCCTGCCGACAAAAGGTAGCAGTCGAGTTATCAGCCTGCCCCCTCAGCGTTGGCGAATGCGGCAAATCGCTAGCGAGTTCCATACTTCGTTTCGAATTCCGCCACGATGTTACGAAGTCTTGGGTCCAAAAGCTCGGTCACTTGGCTCCGAATGATTTCTGGCACAGAGCCATAGAACGCTTCTGCGATACCGCCGGCAATGCAGGCCATTGTGTCGGCGTCGCCTCCTAGGGAAATTGCATTGCGGATGGCGTCTTCGTAGCTGGTTGATTCCAGGAATGCAATAATCGATTGCGGTACGGAGCCTTGGCAGGATACATCGAATTTGTACGTTTCCCTAATTTCATCAAGACGATCGTTCAAGTTGTAGTTGAACTGTTGTTCGATGTGCTTTTTGATGTCTTCTTTGCTTTGCCCCTTGCGAGCGAGCAGTATGGCGATGGCGGTGGCTTGTGCACCGCGAACACCTTCGGGGTGATTGTGCGTAACATCCGCACTCCGCTTTGCTTGGTACATCACCTCATCGATGGAATCGAACGCAAACCCGATGGGGCTAACACGCATGGCTGAGCCATTACCCCAGCTGTTGTAGGGTGCGAGTTGTCGTTCAGATGCCCATTGAATAAAGCTCCCGCCGAAACCGAATTGTGGATATAGATGAAAGAACTCATGAAATGCATCGATGTAGTCGCTGCCAGTAAGCAGGGCCGACGCAACCGCGACGGTAAGAATCGTATCGTCGGTAAAACGGCTGCACTCGTCAAAGAGTGGGAAGTCCTTGATCTTTGTCCCCATGCCTTCATGGACCGAACCAATCACATCACCTGCTATTGCGCCAAACATAGTTGCTTTGGGTGTAATCTCGCTGGTGCGCGCGAAGTGGGCGT
>JANLQO010000424.1:0-19565 GCA_031367855.1 Planctomycetia bacterium
AGTGAAGTTGCGGCATTTCTGCCGTTGAACGAACACAATAGCGGGACAGATCATGCGAAAAGTAAAAAACGGGGGCGGCTGGCGAGCGATCCGTTATACGTTGAGCAAAGCGAAAGAAGCGGGCGGCATCTGGAAGCTCTACAAAGCTCTGCGTTCCAAGAACTCTTGCAAAACGTGCGCTCTGGGGATGGGCGGACAAGCGGGCGGGATGGTCAACGAGCGTGGATCGTTTCCCGAAGTCTGCAAAAAGTCCGTTCAGGCCATGGTCTCGGATATGCAGCCCGCGATCACGGCAGATTTTTGGGGACGTCATCGTGTTGCCGAGTTGCAGCAATGGAGCCCTCGGCAACTAGAGATTTCCGGTCGCCTGATTCAACCGGTGCTTTACGAACGTGGCGCGACGCACTTTCGTACAGTCACTTGGGCTGACGCATTCGACCGCATTGAGCGTCGCATGAAGGGGCTAGCTCCCGACGAAACGTTTTGGTACTTCAGTGGCCGAAGCAGCAACGAAGCGGGCTTTTTGCTTCAATTGATGGTGCGTATGTACGGCACCAACAATGTCAACAACTGTAGCTATTATTGTCATCAAGCTAGCGGCGTCGGATTGAATCGCTCGCTCGGTACGGGAACTGGAACAGTAACTCTTGACGATCTTGAGCGCAGCGATCTAGCCATGATCATTGGTGGCAATCCAGCCAGCAATCATCCGCGTTTGATGACGTCGCTGAATCATCTGCGACGTCGTGGAGGTAAAGTGATTGTTATCAATCCAGTACGTGAACTTGGATTGGTAAAATTCCGGATTCCCAGCGATTGGCGGAGCATGCTGTTCGATGCCAAGATCGCTTCGCACATCGTGCAGCCGCATATCGGAGGCGATCTTGCGCTGCTCAGTGGGATGGCCAAAGCGGTTGTTGAACTGGGAGCGGAAGACAAGTTGTTTTTGGAAAAACACTGTCGCGATTTGGATGCTTATTTGAGTTGGCTTAAGGAGCTGAGGTGGAGCGAGCTGACGTCGAAGAGCGGAGTGAGCGAGAGCGAAATGCGTGACATCGCGAGTGTCTACGCCACTTCGAAGGCCGCTATTTTTGCTTGGACAATGGGGATCACGCATCATGTACATGGAGTCGAGAATGTAGCAGCTATCGTCAATCTCGCGTTGCTTCGCGGGATGGTAGGCCGCGACGGTGCCGGGATGATGCCGATTCGCGGGCACTCGAACGTGCAAGGCATCGGCTCCGTAGGTGTGACTCCCAAGCTGAAGGACGAAATACTGAATCGATTGCAGCAGAACTTTGGTGTGACGCTGCCAACGACTCCAGGGCTGGATACGATGGCCTGTATTGAAGCGGCACAAGAGGGGCGCCTGAAGGCTGGTTTTTGTCTTGGCGGAAATCTCTTTGGTTCGAACCCGGATGCCACTTATGCACGCAGCGCACTGGGCAAGCTAGATCTGCTCGTAACGCTGAGTACCACGCTGAACACCGGCCATCCTCACGCTTTGGCCAACGAAACATTGATCTTGCCGGTGCTAGCCCGCGATGAAGAACCACAGCCGACGACACAAGAATCGATGTTCAATTTTGTGCGATTGAGTGACGGCGGCGCAGCCCGATTGCCGGGACCTCGCAGTGAAATTCAGGTGATTGCGGAAGTCGGTCGCCGTCTGGTCGGCGACTCAGAGGTAATCAACTGGGACGACATGGAGCAGACCAACACGATTCGCAACTGGATCAGTAAGGTCGTTCCCGGGTACGAAGCGATCCGCGATATCGACAAGACGAAGAAGGAATTTCAGATCGATGGCCGCACATTTCACCAGCCAACCTTTCCGACTAGCGATGGCCGCGCGGTGTTGCAGCGCTATGAGTTGCCGGAGCTGCGTGGCACTGGGGAAAAACAAATTCGCTTGATGACCATTCGCAGCGAAGGTCAATTCAATACCGTAGTTTATGAAGAGGAAGATTTGTATCGCGGCCAGGAGCGACGCGACTTGGTGCTCATGCATCCGGATGATCTAGTGCGACTCGGCCTTAAACCAGATCAGCCTTGCGTTGTGCGCAGCGAAGTGGGCGAGATAACCGGCTATCTCGCGCGTTCATTCGACCCCATCAAGCCCGGCAATGCAATGATGTATTTCCCTGAAGCGAACGTCCTAGTACCGCGAACGCTTGACCCGCTTTCAAAGACGCCCGCCTTCAAAGCAGTGGTCGTCTCCATATCACCCGCTTAGAGAATTGCATGTCGAACAAAAACGTTTTGGCGATCGCGGCACATCCTGATGATATCGAATTTGTCATGGCAGGTACGCTGTTGCAGTTGGCGGCTCGCGGCTGGGTAGTGCATTACTTCAACATTGCCAACGGCTGCTGCGGCTCAATGACACTGGCTCAAGCAGAATGTGCGGCTACCAGACTGCTGGAAGCACAAGTTGCCGCAGATCTGATTCCCGCCAAATTTTATCCGCCAATCTGCAATGATCTCGAGATCATTTACGGCAGCGAATTGCTCCAGAAAGTCGCTTCCGTCGTCCGTCAAGCTCAGCCGCAAATCGTGTTGACGCACGCCTTGGTCGATTACATGGAAGATCATCAGCACGCCGCACGCTTGGCGGTGACGGCTACCTTTGTGCGCGGCATGCCCAGCTACCGACCGCAACCCCTTGCAACCGCTTACCAAGACGACGTAGCCGTCTACCATGCGCAACCTCACGGCAATCGAACTCCGATGGGAGAAGTGGTGAAACCGACACATTATGTCGATGTGACTAAGCTCTCTGAGCGAAAACAATTACTACTGCGAGCTCATGCGAGCCAAGGACAGTGGTTGGACGATACGCAGCGGATGGGATCCTACATTGACACGATGTTGGACCTAAACCGCGAAGTCGGATCTTTTAGCGGACGATTCGAATTAGCAGAAGGCTGGCGACAGCACCTTCATCTCGGCCTATCCACTTCAGGCTTCGACCCGCTCCGCGAAGCGCTGGGTGAGGATTGTCAGTGCCAACACAATTGAAGTCGACAAAAGTCCGGTTTGGCTTATTAAGTCTCGCTTGATTCGCAGGCAAAAACGAGAGGGCTACGCGGGCGACGCTACTGCGGAGCCCCAAGAACCCCGGCAGGACCTCGCTCGCCTCGCTCCCGCCCGCGCTGAGATAATGCACCGGACGGTTTCTTTAGCCACTATAGCTTGTATTTTGAATCCCAGAACTTTCTGGAACTGCAAGACCCCATGTGACGTCGATCTATTTGTCCCGATCAGTATGCCGCGACGCTCCGTCGTCGCCATAATCACGACGGCGGAGTGTCGTCGCACACTCACCAACCAGCGACTCTAAACAGGAATTCAGTTGGAGAAGATCATGCTCACCGTGCAGCAAAAATGGAATCGACGTCAATTTCAAGCGGCTCTATTGGGTAGCCTAGTACTTGCCGGTAGCCGAATTCCACTGCAAGCCAACTCCCCAAAGTCAGCCGACTCGCAAGCGCTCGTGGCGGCGAACAACGCTTTGGCTTTGACTTTACTGCGTGAATTGGAGGGCGGCAAGAAAGGGCAGAACCACTTTCTCTCCCCCTTCTCGATCCAATCGGCACTGACGATAGCCACTGAAGGCGCTCGTGGCGAAACCGCTGCTGAAATGGGCAAGACGCTTCAATATCCAGCGTCGTTAAAACAATCCGGCGATATGCCTTGGGACATGACTAAATTGCGTAATGACTTTCGCGCGATGAGCGAACGGCTGCGGCCCGATGATTCTGCCAAAGCAAACCAACTGCGCACTCAAATAAACAAGCTTCGGGCCGACTTATCGAAGGCCAATGAACAAGCGAACTCACTGGCAAAGGCAAATAAGTACAAGGAGGCGAATGCCAAGGCCGCTGAAGCAATGAATCTGGCTGATCGGGTCAACGAACTCGCAAAACATGTCGACCAGTACGAACTGAGTAACGCAAATTCGCTGTGGATCGATGAGTCGCTCATGATCTCCGCCGAGTATCAATCGACCATCACCGAGAACTACCGTCCCGCAGGGGTGGTCGCAGCCGACTTCCGCGGCAATCCGGATGCCGAGAGAATTCGTATCAACCAGTGGGTATCCGATCAAACTCGCGAGAAGATTCGTGACATCGTGCCACCAGGTTCTGTTACTGCGATGACGCGATTGGTGATTGCTAACGCCATTTACTTCAAAGGAACTTGGGCGACGCCTTTCAATGCTGAGCTCACCAAGCCCGCAGCTTTCACACTACGCGATCAAACCAAGATCGAAGTGCCGCTGATGAATATGAACCGGTTCGAGGAAGGAAAATATGCAGCGTTCAATGCGGATGGTTCGGTGTTTGAGACTCCGAAACTGGTCAATGAGAATTTCGATGAACAAAGCGGCTATCCAGCCCATGGCGGATACCAAGTTGCGGAGCTGCCCTACAACGGTGACACCATCTCAATGATGATTTTCTTACCAACCAGCGCCGCTGGACTGGACACTCTGCTCGGCACACTTAGCGCGTCGCACATTGACACATGTGCGAGTAAGCTCGATGCCCGCGAATTTCAGCTCAGCCTACCGAAGTTCAAACTGGAATCGACCTACGATCTCGTCAAACCACTCAAGAACCTTGGAATGGAACGTGCGTTTAGCGCCGGGGATGCGGACTTCAGTGGCATAACCGAGGTGCAAGATCCTGACCATGATTTACATATCGCGGCTGTATTTCACAAAGCCTTCGTTGATGTGAACGAGAAAGGGACTGAAGCGGCTGCAGCTACGATCGTCAGCTTTGCACCTCGTTCGGCGGCAATTACCAAGCGACCGTTCATCCCACACTTCAACGCCACCCGACCGTTCTTGTTCGTTATTCGCGAAAAGGCAAGTGGTTTGATTATGTTCATCGGCAAAGTTGAGAGCCCGTCGGCGTAATCTGATCGATTGATCAGCGCCGATCCACCGCGTCGTTCATGGGGTGCAAATCAAAGTCGTTGGGAACACCTTCGTAGCAAGGCGCGTAGTTCGAAGAGCAACACGGCCCAGTTGCCAGCACATGCCGCTCGACGAGCGTTTCGAGCATGTGGAGCCGATCGAGGCTTGGCAATTGCGCAAGCTCCGCCCAGCGTTGATTGATCTCAGCGGCGATTTGTATTGCAAGCATCTTAATTCCTCCAACAAAGGATCGGGCCTCACCCTCTCATTGTCCGCCTCGCGCGCTTACGAAACAAGACTGTTTTTCAGAATCTCTGCTCTGGATTCGGACCAGTGGGGAGCCTTCTCCAAAGCAGAATAACCGGTAGGATCTGCACGAACGGTTCGCCGCTTGTCACGGGATGCCCGCTCATCATCCCTGGGCACTTCACGGCTAACGAGCTTTCACGACGTCGCAACTATGATTGAAATGTCGCCTACGCGCCTGCTCATCCCACTCTTCCTAATCGCATTGCTATGATTTCGAGCGTCTCGCTAGATCTAGATAACAAATGGTCGTATATGAAAACGCATGGCGACGCGGGCTGGGAAACATTCCCAAGCTACCTGCCGCAAGTCGTACCCACGATCATCCATGTGCTCAAATCACTCGACATGAAGATCACATTCTTCGTCGTTGGCCAGGACGCTGTGCTACCTATTAATGGGGAACCGCTTAAGACCATCGCGGCGGCAGGACATGAGATCGGTAACCACTCGTTCCATCACGAACCGTGGCTCCACGAATACTCTCGAGAGCGTTTGGTTGAAGAGTTCAGCCGTAGTGAAGCGGCCATCCACAACGCGACGGGCGCAAAAACTACCGGCTTTCGCGGACCGGGTTTCAGCTATTCGAAAATGGTTCTCGAAGTACTCAGCGAACGCGGCTACCACTACGACGCTTCGACTTTCCCCACTTTCTTGGGACCGGTCGCGCGCGCCTACTACATGCTTCACAGTCGCTTGACGAAAGCGGATCGGACGCAACGCAAGGCGCTCTTTGGTTCCGCCAAAGCTGGCTTTATGTCCCTTCGGCCTTATCGTTGGACTTCGCTTGGGTTACAGCTGATCGAGATTCCTGTCACCACCCTGCCATGGGTCAAGGTTCCGATTCATCTGAGTTACATCATGTACTTGGCAACGTATTCAAAATTGCTGGCGAAGACTTACTTTCAATCTGCGATCACCTTCTGTTGGGTCAATCGCATTGAACCCTCGCTGCTTTTGCACCCGCTAGATTTCCTCGGCTGTGACGCTGAACCGGATCTGGCTTACTTTCCTGGAATGTCCCTGAAGACTGCGACCAAAGTTGCGCTCGCGCACGATTGTTTAACAGTTCTCTCCAGAATGTTCGAAGTCGGCACGATGCTTGACCACGTCAAGGCATTTGAACAGCGCGAGCCAGCGTTTGGTCAGCCATCGGGCTAACTGAAATCTATGCTTAAGCAATCGTTCAGCAATGGCCGTTCCCATGAGACCGACGCCGATTATACCAATCGGTCGTGTCATACTCACTCCCGCGCAACGAATTGTTGATAGGCCGCTTGCGCCTTGTAGCCCGATTCCTGTGCCGATTCGTGAACGACTACGGCGTAACCTATTCGCAATGACTTCACGCGGTGGATGGTTTCGCGAGACTTGTTTGCCTGACAAGGTTCTTATTTGGGCAAAGTACGGCCGTGAACTCTCGCTGTCGGCAAACACGTAATCAACGACTGCATGGTCACCGAAGTAAACCTTTACTTGGTGCTCCTCAGTTACAAAGCGAATTGCAGGCTCCGCCGCCAAATCGATTCGGGCTAGGCCGCTGAGTGTCAACGACAGAGTCAAGACCTGCATCAGTGGCTTCACGTGGCCACCTTCGATTTACTTTCAGCGGGTCGACTCCAGTGATCGCGATAGGTGCGCTCAAGTAATTGCGTTGCTTCATCGTCACCGTTAACGGATTCAAGTTGGGGGTCGAAACGAAAGCTGCGCCCGACTCGACATGCGAGATTTGCAAGATGCGGGAGGCTCGACGACAAGTGACCCGTCAGTGCGTTCGCGTTGAGTGTGGCACCACCGCGGATCGCGTCGATAAAGTTTGTTTGATGCGGTTGAATTCCCGCTGATTTCATTTCTGGCAAATCGATTTTCAGCCGTTCGTCTTTTTCATTGAAGACTTCCACTTTGCCGCGTTTGGTCAATAGCATACGACCTTGCGTACCCAGGAATTCATTGCCATTGTCGATACCGTTTGGCTGATAGCGGCTCCACAAACGCATTTCAAAAATGAGTTGACGCCGTTGACCGACCGAGCCGTCTCCCGGGTATTCAAAGGCGGCCGTCATGGTGTCGGGAAATTGCTGGTCATCGTTATGGACGTACTTGCCACCGATGGCAGCGATTTGGGATGGGTGGGTTTCAACACCCAGTCCCCAACGCGCGATATCGATTTCATGCACGCCATCATTGCCCGCGTCGCCGGTTCCAAAGTGGTGCCACCAATGCCAGGTGTAATGGTGGCGATTTTTTTGAAAGGGCAGCCTGGGAGCTGCTCCAAGCCATGTGTCGTAATCGAAACGATGGGGTGCATCGCTGGGCATTTCTTTGCCGATGGGTGGCCGAAATTGAACGTCCCAAGCCCGAGCAATTTTCACATCGCCGATCAGGCCATCCTTGAGCAACTTCATGGCCGCTTGAATGAAAGGCGTCGATCGGCTTTGCGTCCCGTGTTGTACGACTTTGCCGGATCGCGTCGCAGCCTCAACTAGCCATCGTCCTTCGCGCACATTGTGCGAGCAAGGCTTTTCAACATATACATGTTTGCCCGCTGTCAAGGCGAGCAAAGCTGCGGGAGTGTGCCAGTGATCGGGAGTCGCGATCGAAACCGCATCGACCGCTTTATCGTCCAAGATCTCGCGTAGATCACCGACAGCTTTGGCGTTCGGTGCCGTCTTGGCAGCGTCGGCTAAACGCTGTTCGTCAACATCGCAAACGTAAGCCACTTCGACATTCGGAATACTAAGATAGGAATTCAGGTGGCCTCGACCTTGTCCGCCGAGCCCGATTATCCCGATGACAACTTTTTCATTTGCCGCCAACAGTTGTCTACCCGTGAGTGCCAAAGTTGTCGCTACAGTTGTCGCCACAAAGCCACGCCGCCTGATGTTTTGCATCGGGATTCCTTCGCGTCAATTTTGGTCGGAGGGTACTAAATCGGCATTCTCGGTGATCTCTGCCTTGGCGGGATCATCTTGCTCAGGTTCTGTTTTCTTAGGTTCTGTTTTCTTAGGTTCTGGCGTATCGGATGGAATATCGTCGGGTGTCTTCTTAGCGGGCGTGAGGATGATTTTGGTATCGTCGATCGTCAAGCGTTCGAATTTGCGAAGGAACTCGGCCGTTTTAGGATCATTGTAAGCGTCCTTGGCAAGGTTTTGATTACGTAGACCTTTCATGAGATCCTCCGGTACAGGTTTCCCATTGACCTTGGCGTTATCGACAGTCACGATCAACACGCCGTTTTCGAGTGAAGCCTTCAGTGACATCGAGCCATTGAAATACCTACCTTTCCCAAGCGGGATAAATCCAGGCAGCGGGAAGCTGGCTTCGCCGTTGATCTCGCCGTCTTCAATAGTGACGAACAGCTTTCCCTTCAATTCCTCCTGGCTACTGATAATGGCGTTGATTTCGTCAGCCGTCAGGACCAATTGATCGGGGGCTTGCCCTTTTTCAAGGGCCGTCTTGAAGTCTTCGATGCGTTGCCTGAGCGCTGCAACTTCTTGGTCTGTGTACTCAACTGACTTAATTTCGACGGGCTGGGCGGAGGTGTAAGCTTCAAGGTTACTCTTGTACAACCGATATCCGGCGTAAAGCGAGGCGGAGATACCGATAACAATCAGCAAGACGACCGATAGACAACCACCGAGTAAACAACCCCACGGAAAACTCTTTTCGGCAACAGGCGAGTCAGCAAATGTTGGGTTTGGATTGCTCATGAATGGATCTACCTGATGGGCGGCATCGCAGCAAGCGTGGTAATTAAATCAACCGTAACTCGCCAATTGTACCGCAATCTTGCCTGGGAACCGAGTTTGCAAAGACGATTTTTTGTTGGGGCGGCAATCAAGCATTCAATCAGTAGGCCACTGTCCAATTGTTGGCGGTTCCAGTATCGAACTGCGTCAGCTTAGGTTACTATAAACGTCGGAAGGTTTGTTAAATTTGTACCGCAAATTTAGTACCTATCTTCGGCAAGAACTTGATCACCTTCAAACGCACCGGGAGAAACGATGGCCGTTAGCGCGTCTGTGATGCAACAACTGCATCGCATTAACCGTCAGAAGACTGACCTCAAGGGGCAGCTTGAACGCGGACCGAAAACGATCCTCGCGGCTCAGCGGAAGTTGCAAGCGGCTGAGGCGAATGTCGAACAGATTCGCAGTCAGCACAAGCAAATGCGGATGGACGCCGACCGAAAGCAGTTGCTTTTGAAAGAACGCGAGCAAAAAATCCACTCGTGGGAAGCCAAGCTCAACGCGGCTAAGGAAAATCGCGAATACCAAACCATCAAAGAGCAAATCGCCGCCGATCATCAAGCCAATATCGTGCTCTCAGACGAAACGCTGGAGTTGCTCGAGCAGATCGACACGACGGCCGAATCTCTGAAAGCTGCCATTCAATTTGTCACCGAAGTCAAAACGGAAGTGGCCAACGTCGAGAAACAGATCACCGAGCGCATGGTAGTAGTCGAATCGGAGTTGGCTCGAATTGAAAGCGAATTGCTAACTGTGGAAGCACTGCTCGATGGCGACTTCAAACGCGATTACTTTCGTTTAGTGGCCGCTCGGGGTGAAGATGCGATGGCGGAGCTGGAGGCGAATAGCTGCGGAGGGTGTTTCCAAACGCTAACCACCCAGTTGCTCGACCGGCTGAACGGCGGCATGCCAGTCAACTGCCCCGGTTGCGGCAGGCTGCTGTACCAAACCAACACACGCTCGCTGACCTGAGCCTAAGCGGCAGGCTGCACAGCAGGGCGGAATGGGCGTTTTTCGCCCTTTACCCCCCCGAAGAGTGGATGGAGAGCTTGACAACTTGGCGGTAAACCCCAAATATATAGCTGTATCGCAATCCAGCCGCCGGAAAATTGGTTCTTGAGTGCAGATTGCGAGCCCTTTGCGAAAGCTTAACAGCGAAGCAGAGCACATTAGAATTGAGCCGACCTCTTTTCTTCCCACGGAATTGAGGTCGTATTTTTTTGCTCTCGGTCCCAAAACGATCCGTTAGTGTGAGGGAGTGTTGCGATGTCGGAAATGGTTCCGATGACTAAAGAAGCTTACAACCGGTTGCGTGCTGAGATAGAGCATTTAGAAGCGGTTGAGATGCCGTTGATTGCGGAGAAAATCGCGGAAGCGCGCGCGGAGGGTGACTTAAAAGAGAACGCTGAGTACCACGCGCAGCGTGAAAATCAAGGCCTTACACAAGCCAAAATCAACCAGCGCAAGGATAAACTGGCTAACGCCTATATTATCGATCCCGCGAAGCTGAACCGCAATGAAGTGTCGGTCTTGGCTACCGTAAAAGTTCGCGATCTGGCTTACGACGATGAAGAAGAATTTACGCTCGTTGGTTCAGGCGATGAAGATTATGACGCCGGCAAGATTCTCTCAACCAGCCCCGTTGGTATGGCGTTACTAGGGAAGAAGGTCGGGGACACGATTGAGGTGCCCGTTCCCAAAGGCAAATTATTGAGGTTTGAAATATTGTCGATCGACTATCGTAATCTGTAACCCTTACTCTTCGCTGGTAGCTCAGGCAGTAGGTAAACTCGATTGTCCTCCAACGACGCGAATAAGAACGAAGCTGATTCAAACCGAAACGTACCAACGGACAGCACAAAACCGAAGGAGCCCTCTCTGGGCCCGGCTTGTTTGGTCGTCGCGATCTTGAGCCTGTCAGTGTTCTTCGCGGTTTGTGCGTTTGGTAGCTGGATCATGTTCGCGGATCAGTATAAATACGCCGAGCCTGCGATTACGGAACAATTGATTCCCTACGTCGAACAAAGCTCTCTCGCTACGGCAGACCGTGAATCAATTCTATTGCAGTTGGAATCTTTGGTGCCGAAGATCCGTAATAAAGAAATGACCACGAAACAGCTTTACCGCTTGCGAAATTGCTTGACCGATAACCCCGTCTTGCTGTGGGGTGTTGTCCAATCGATTCTGGCTCAGGCGCAGAAATTGTCGGTCGAGTCTGGGGCTGGCAACGATGGCATGACCACCGTCGAACTTGAGGCGCTTGAGCGCATCGAAGGCCGCTTACTGCGCGCCGCTGCGGAAAGGAAAATCGGTCGCAACGACTTAGAGATCACCTTGCAAACCTGCGCGGTGCTGGCCAAGAACCAATCTGGCCTAGAAGTCAAACCCGATCTTACTCCGACTCAAATTCGCGAATTCATGACCCGTGCCGAGCAACTCATCAAAAATCAAAAAATACCCAACGAGCTATACGAAAAAACCCCCGCTGACGCTTTCGAGGCCCTCGTTCGCTCCGCACTTGAATTAGAATAAGTGGCCTTCCAATCAGTTTGCACTCGAGTTTTGCCATGGCCTACCTCACAGCGATCAACGGTTCCTCATTCGGGAAGCGGTATGAACTCGACCGTGCAAAAATGATCATGGGTCGACATCCTGAGTGTGAATTGACGCTCGATTCCGGTTCGGTCAGCCGCCAACATGCTTGCATCAACGTACAGGGCAAAGAATTTCTGCTGGAGGATCTCAAGAGCCGCAATGGAACTTTTCTAAACGGCCGCCTGATCACCGAGCCAACGCGTATGAGCGACGGCGACTTGATCCGCATCTGCGATTTGGAGTTCTCATTCCACGCCGTAGAGGAGGATAGCTCAGCTTTAGCCGAATCTGTTTTGGCCACAGGTGGTTCGTCGTCGTTCGGCATCGTGATGGTCGACGACACCGAGGGCCAAGCTAGCTCACGCGCGGTGACTGGAAAAATCGATATTCGAGGCACTGGCAGCGGTTCGCAGTTGACCACTTCCTCTGAGTTGCGATTGCAAGCCTTGATCGAGATTACGCACAGCTTGGCTCGGGCGGTTGAGCTCAAAGAAGTGCTTCCGAAAGTTCTTAAGACACTGTTCAAGATCTTTGTGCAAGCCGATCGAGCTTTCATTGTTCTCAAAAGCGAAACCGGCGACCTGCGGCTGGAGTGTGTGGAGACTCGCCAGCAAGACCAACACGACGGTTTTCGCATCAGCCGCACAGTAATGAAAGAAGTGATGCAGTCCAAGCAGGCGATCATGTCGCTGGATGCCTCAAGCGACGAACGCTTTGAGATGGCCAATAGTGTTTCCGACTTTCGTATTCGTTCTATGGTTGTCGCGCCGCTTTTGGATAGTACCGGTGAGCCGCTCGGCGCGATTCAGATGGATACACTTAACGCGCGCCGAAGATTCGAAACAGCCGATCTCGAGATTTTGGCAAGTATCGCCTCGCAGGCCGGCGTAGCCATTGAAAACGCACAACTGCACGAGAAAGTGGTCCTACAACGGTTAGTGCAGCAGGATTTGGAATTGGCGAAAAGCGTACAGCGCGCGTTTTTGCCTTCCAACCCGCCAGAATTCAACGGCTACATCTTTCATGATTTTTACCAACCCGCGCAGCAAATCGGCGGCGATTATTTCGACTACATTCCGATCCCGGATGGTCGCTTGGCGGTGATCGTTGCGGACGTCGTAGGGCACGGCGTTGCCGCCGCGATGTTGATGGCCAAGCTGTCGACGGAAACTCGATTTTCGCTGGCTAGCCAGCTGGATGGCGCGAAAGCGATCTGCCTATTGAACCGGGTCATTTCGAATCTCGGCGTCGAGAAATTTATCACTTTCCTGTGCCTGATTCTGGATCCTAAATCAAACAAAATTGAAATCATCAACGCTGGACACATGGCCCCGCTGTGGAAAACGGTCACCAAACGAATTCTCGAACCTGGCGGCGAACAGGCGGGAGTACCCATCGGGATCATTGACGATTTCGAGTACGAACTGAGCCACATCGAAATCCAGTCAGGCGAACAATTGCTGCTCTACACCGATGGCATTAACGAAGCCCCTAACAAAGATGGCAAGATGTTTGGTATCGCTCGTCTGCAGGACTTGATGTTATCGGCCGGAAGCGACGTGACGCAGATTGGAAACCAAGTTGTACAGGAATTGACACAGTTTGTACTCGGGACCGAGCAAGCGGATGATATGTGCTTGGTAGTCATCGGTCGAGTTTAGGCTTTGAGACAAAGCCTAGTAATGCGTTTAGCTATTTCAACTTAGAAGTTTATGGAGTCTTTAATGAGTGCTGGCAATTGCCGCTGGGGAATTCTAGGAACGGCTGGTATCGCGCGGAAGAACTGGAAAGCGATTCGACTAGCTGGCAATGCTTCGATAGTCGCCGTCGCCAGCCGCAACGAGGCATCCGCCAGCCGCTTCATTAATGAGTGTTCTTCGCAAGTTCCGTTTGACAAGTGTCCGTCGGCTGTTGGGTCGTATGCAGCACTGCTTGAACGCAGTGATGTTGACGCAGTCTATATCCCGTTGCCAACGGCTCTGCGTCGCGAGTGGGTGATCAAAGCAGCCGAAGCAGGCAAACATGTGTTGGGCGAAAAACCTGCCGCACTCAACGCGACCGAAGTGGCTGAAATGCTGGCCGCATGCAAACGCAACAACGTCCAGTACATGGACGGAGTGATGTTCATGCACAGCCAACGCCTGCCCATGATCCGCAAGATTCTTGACGACCAAAACCAACTTGGCCAACTGCGGCGCATGACAAGCCAATTCTCGTTTCCAGGCGACGCAACGTTTTGCGAATCAAATATTCGCACTTCGAGTGACCTTGAACCTTATGGTTGCCTCGGCGATTTGGGATGGTACTGTGCGAGGTTTTTCTTGTGGGTGCTTAAGGGGCAGATGCCAACGGAAGTGCGCGCGCGGACGTTAACTCCCCTGCAAGGCAAATCGAGCCCCGCTCCAGTGCCGGGCGAGTTCAGCGCGGAATTGAACTTTCCAGGTGGGGTATCGGCTAGTTTTTACAATTCATTTCTAACGGATCATCAGCAATGGGTGCATCTCAGCGGATCGAAAGGATATCTGAAACTCAACGATTTTGTTTTGCCCTACCATGCAGCCGAAGTCGAAGCGTTTGTTGGCAAGGATTTTTTCAACATGGAAAATTGCGTCTTCAACATGGAGCATCATTTGCAACGCTTTGCGACGACCGAATACGCCAGCGGGGCCGCGAACGCTCAAGAAGTGAATATGATTCGCACCTTCTCAGACTTAGTTATCACGCAGTCAATGGACGATCAATGGCCGACCTGGACCCTCAAGACACAGCGAATTCTCGACGCGTGTTTCCAATCCGCTGCTCGCAATGGCGAAGCGGTCAAACTGTAAGGCACCAGGACAATAAAAACGTCCCACCGAACCCACTAGACTAGCTAGCATTCGAGCCCTCAAAAAATCGTTTGCACGAATGAAGCGAAAATAGCCTAACGTCTCTTGTTGATTTACGGCATTGAAAACTATCATTGCCGCAGAAAACCAGGAGACTTTGGCTTGATCAAGCAACAACGGATTGGAATTTTTTTGCCTACTTGGGTCGGTGATGTCGTGATGGCGACACCCACACTAAGAGCCTTGCGCCATGGGTTTCCAGACGCTGAACTGGTCGGCGTCATGCGGCCTGTCATCTCGGACTTGTTGGCGGGCACCAGCTTGCTGGATAGCCAGCTACTGTTTGACAAGAAAAAACGACCCGGGCTTCCGAGCCGCTTTGGATTGATGGGCGCTTTGCGAGCTGCCAAACTGGATGCGATTGTGTTGCTAACCAATTCGCTGTGGACCGCTGCGGTTGCCAACCTGGCGGGCGTTTTGCAAATCGTAGGTTACAATCGCGACGGCCGGGGCTGGTTTCTCACGGACAGAATTGCCGTGCCCAAGGGCGATCAGACAAAAAAGTCTCCAGCGATTCCAACCATCGATTACTACCTGCGACTGGCCGAACATCTCGGATGTGAAATTGGTGACCGCAGCAGCCAACTCGCGGTAACACGTGATGAATCGGACATGGCCGACAAACTGTGGAGTTCGTGCCACTTTGATTTGGCTACGCCCACTGTGGTTATCAATAGCAACTCTGCCACTGATCAAGCACGGATTTGGCCTGTAGCGAAGGTTCAAGACCTGGCGAAAAGACTCGCCACAGAACATGCTTACCAAGTGCTTTTGCATTGCGGCCCAGCAGAGCGAGACCTTGCCAATCGTTTGGCCAAGGAAGTGAATCACCCAGCGGTTGCAAGCATGGGCCGCGCTGAGGACCTGCCGATTGGATTAACCAAGGCAGTGCTCGCGCGAGCTTCTGCGGTGGTCTCAACGGACAGCGGACCCCGGCATATCGCTGTCGCACTGAATCGACCCGTTATCAGTTTGTTTGGTCCGACTGATCCAAGTGGCACGCGAACCTACAATTTGCCCGAAACGATTCTCAACGTTGATTTGGCTTGTCGCCCCTGCTACGCGAAGTCCTGCCCGCTGAAGCATGGCCGGTGCATGCAGGATCTCGAAGTCAATTCGGTGATCCAGGCGGTTCGCAATGTGCAACATCGTTCTTGGGCACACGTAGCGTAAAGTAAGGGTGGAGTCCGTCATGTTCGTCTCAGGCTTCACGATTGTCCGCAATGCCATCCGCTATGATTACCCTGTTACCGAGAGCATTCGTTCTCTCCTGCCGTTGGTCGACGAAATGGTCGTGGCGGTCGGCGACAGCGATGACGGCACTCGCGAGCGAGTTCTCAGCATCGATAGCCCAAAGATCCGCATCATCGATACGGTATGGGACGAGGAACTTCGACGCGGTGGATTAATCCTCGCTCAGCAAACCAATTTGGCGCTCGCTGCCTGCCGTGGCGATTGGTGCTTTTACTTGCAAGCTGACGAAGTCCTGCACGAACTTGATTACCCTCGACTCAAACATGCCATGCAAGTCAATTTGAATCGATTGGGCGTGGAAGGCCTCAGCTTCCGATACCATCATTTTCGTGCCTCCTACGGTATTCGCGATCCACTCCCGTACCGCCGTCAGGTACGCATTGTTCGGCCGGGCGCTGGAATTCACTCATATGGCGACGCGTGCGGTTTCCAAGTAGAAGGACGTAAACTTCGTTGTCGATCAGCGGGTGGCTGGGTCTATCACTACGGATATGTGAAACCGCCCAGTCGCATGGCCGCCAAGATGGATTACTTTCTGAGTCTTTACGACGGGCGCAAAGTCATGCCCGGTGCAGAACTTAAAGCCGATGACTATGAGTGGGATTTGCGAACCTGCGAGCCCTTTCGCGGTTCGCATCCGCTGGTCATGCAGGCTCGAATCGCGGCCATGGACTGGCATGCGCCACGAGTGGAGTTGATTCCGTGTTGGCGCAACCATCGCTATTGGAGCGGACTGGCGCACAAGAATACGCGGACTTTTCGCCGGTGGGCTAACGCAGCTCGAAAATTCATCTCGCTGCCAGACGAAGTGCTGCGCAGGGTAGGTTAATTGGACAGCACCACTTTGAAAGACTGATTTAGTTGCAAACTCGTTGGAGTACAAACCGGACGGTCTCTAAAGCCTGGACGCCAACGCAAAGTGGCGCTGTCCATTAAGCAGCGAAATATGAAATCGGCTACGGACACTTGGGGCTACATCGACTAAAATGTCGTGCTCTCTCTTTGGTTCAGTCGGCGAATGGTTCGTCGGATCAGACCGACAACTCTAACGTTCAGTCGCAATGCAAGTCTTTACCAATCCCAGCCGTATCATCGTGACTTGCAATCGTGGGCTCGCGCCTGGCGTTCAGCAGGAGCTCACCGAATTGGGTTTCACACCGGCCGGGGCATTCAATACCGGCGTTGAACTCATCGGCACCATGAGCGATTGTATTCGCCTCAATTTAGCCCTGCGATGCGCGAGCCAAGTCATGTACTCGCTCCGAAAATTTCGCTGCGATGATCCCGACGAACTCTATCGCGTGATTACCTCGATTCCTTGGGAATCTCTGATCGCCAGCGGCGGGTACTTTACGGTGAACAGTAACGTCGTGCATCCGACGATTCGTTCTGGCATGTTCGCCAACGTCAGAGTCAAAGATGCAATCGTCGATCGTATGCGTAAAGCAACTGGCGAACGCCCCGATTCGGGCCCAGAATTGCGAGGCACGGTAGTCTATCTATTCTGGCGAAATGAAGACGCCGAGATATTCATCGATACCTCGGGAGAGACGTTAGCCAAGCATGGCTATCGCAAGATTCCAGGCAAAGCGCCGATGGTCGAAGCCCTAGCCGCCGGTACAATCCTGGCCAGCAAGTGGGACCGCAAAGTCCCCTTCGTCAACCCGATGTGCGGTTCGGGAACCATCGCTATCGAAGCCGCGTTGATAGCCACCCATCGTTATCCAGGATTGCTGCGAAGCCGTTATGCATTTATGCACGTGTTGGGATTTGATCGCAACATGTATAGGATCGAACGCGAGCGTTTGGACCAACTGAAGACCTTAGTGAACGGTTTGCGCATCATCGCAACTGATATTAGCCCTGAGGCGATTCAATTTGCGCGCACCAATGCAGAAGCTGCCGATGTTGCCGACTTAATCGACTTCTCAGTGTGTGACTTTCGCGAAACGGAAATTCCGCCTGATGGCGGTGTGCTGATGTTTAACCCGGAGTATGGTGAACGTCTGGGCGAAGAAGCCGAATTGATTGAAACCTATTCGCAGATCGGCGACTTTATGAAAAAGAAGTGCGGCGGTTATTGGGGATACGTGTTCACCGGCAATCGTGAGCTCGGCAAGAAAATTGGACTCAAGCCGAAACGTCGCATTGAATTCGCGACTGCTCAACTGGATTGCAGACTGCTCGAATTTGAGCTTTACGCAGGTACACGTCGGGTCAACCCCGAATCCAACCCGCTGGCAGAAGACGGACTGAAATAACGTTGCCCGCATCAATGAGGCAATGCTACGCTGCCCCCGTCGTTGATCGTAAACAACATTGTGAGTTCTTCGTCAGTGAGTTTTCCAATGCTAATGATCGAACCGTCAAGCATTAAGGCTAGAATCGTTTCGGGTTGCTTGTTCGCCCGAATCAGTTGAATCGCTTCTGCAATTGTCAAATCGGTCGGCTGTGTCCAAGGGACCGAGTGATTTGGCAATTCAATGGCGACAATAGCGTTGGAGAGACCGTCGGTCACATCGGCAAATTTCCTATAGCGAGCTCCAGCCGGCATAACGGAATTCGGATCTTGAATCGTAAAGACGTTAGTGTTGTTCGGTGGCTGCTCAGAGTCAGCCAATGGCGAGCGAAACAAGTCCGGCATGGTGCTGGCGACGGCTTGATTCTCGGGTGCATCCCAAGGCTTGTGGAAATTGAAGCGACTAAATACATCGGATCGTCCAACAAACGGTGAAATGACCACGCGCCAATTACCGGTGGGTTTATTCTCGTGATTGATGCCATGCAATGCCGGCAGGGCTCTGTACGCGGATTCATAATTGTGAAATGCCAACCCGATCTGCTTGAGATTGTTGCTGGCCATTTGCCTTTGAGCTGCTTGCCGGGCCGCCGCGATAGCCGGCAGCAGTAAAGCAGCCAATAAGCCGCAGCCGATTACCAGGACCCCAACAACTACCGCCCCGACGATCAACACAATTTTCAGTGTGTTTGACTTCTGGCGCATAAGGGCGTTGTAAGGCGCTTGCGGCATCGGATATTGACTCATCGGCAATTCGCTCATTCCAAAGATAAGAGTGCTGGGATGGGTAGAGAGTGACTTCTGCAGAAAGTGAACACACCGTTTCGGGTGTAATTGTAAGATTCAATCGAGCGGGGTGTCAATCAACTCCTGCGTGCGCGGCTATTTCGTAGCGTAGGGTGCCTATACACTTAACAAAATTTCCGATTATTCTGTCCGGCGGGCCGATTTTTGTTCGTCGATATCCCATTGAGCGACTGCCACGTCGGTGGTTGCTCGCTGACAAGTGGTCTTGGGCGAGTGGATAAGTTCCTCGCCACCACGACCGGGCATTTTTACTGGGGAGTACCACCATGGCAAAGTTTCTATTGATTTATCGCGATGCAGCTACACCGCAATCACAACCTTCGCCCGCAGAAATGCAAGGTTTCCTGGCAATGTGGGGCGAGTGGTTTCAGCAATTTGGTCCAAAGATCCTCGATGGCGGCGACGCATTGTTGCCAACCGGTCGCGTGCTGAAGCCGAGCGGCGAAGTTGCTAACGGACCCTATGTCGAAGCCAAAGAGGTCATCGGTGGCTACTCCGTAGTCGACGCGGAGACGTACGAAGGCGCTGTTGAGATCGCACGCGCCTGTCCGATCGCCAAAATCGGAGGCGCAGTCGAAATCCGGCAATTCGCGGGTTACAACTGAGCAGATGCAAACTGATTCGAACAGAGCGCTAGTTGAACACTGTTTTCGGCACGAGTATGGGCGCCTAGTAGCGGTACTTACTCGTGCCCTCGGAGTTCGTAACCTTGAATTGGTCGAAGATGTGGTGCAAGCCGC
>JANLQO010000498.1:0-45251 GCA_031367855.1 Planctomycetia bacterium
GGATGATCTCATTGTAACTAGTATCTAATCCGCCCTCCAATGGTCAGACCCCTTTTGAGACAAAGCCTAGCATGCCACCCTGCATTCGCCATGGAATTAGGATTAACGGCGCAGCGAGCCACGCAAGCTCCGGGGATTTATGTTATTCGAGCTTTTAATGAACTCGGTGTTTCCATTTTCAAGAGCTCGACGACATCGTTAACTTTTATCGCTGTCTTGTAGACAATAGTCCGATTGGAGCCGATGGAAGTCATCTCGGCGGTCGCTTTCGGGATAGCCAAGATGATTTGATGATTTGCAAACTCAGCCAGAACTCTCTGCTTGTGTTGAAGATATTCGGGTGTCCAAAAACCGACGATCTCCATCAGAGCGCAGCGACCATCCTGGTGACGAAAGGCAAAATCGGGCAGGAAGCAGGTTTGGCCATGGTGCAAGATTTCCGTCTCGCGGCTAAGCGTCCACCCGCCTCTGGGTTCCGTTCCCCATTGGCCCGCGAATTTGCGTTCAACCTCGGAATCAAATGTTTCTTCGGCTTGGGTGTCGCTGGTCAATCCGCATTGGCTATTCAACTCGAAGGGAATTTGCCATTGAAAACGGTTGGGTTTCAACATCGCACGCATTCGCCAGTTCGAGCAAGAAAGTAGACTTGGCAGAAACCTAGCCATGGCGACACCGTAGCGATGCGTCCCATGAAAGAGCGATGCAGGGCCATCGAAAACAAAGCGGTAACCATCCTTCCAGCGGTCAATACGATGCATCAGCCGTGCCAGTTTGGCGTACCGCAAAATCGATTTGTAGCTTTCGGTCGCCCAGACGGTCATGCTGACGGCATCGTACAGCACCGCTTGAGCCTGAGCGGTGTTATAACGAGCCAAAAGCCGCGAGGGATCTTCAAACCCGTTGAACTTGACCAGCGGATGAAACTCCATTAAGTCTCCGAATAGTTGACGATCGATCGCGCACCATTCTTGTCCCAGCATGGAAGCAATTTTGCCTTTCGCGTATTGCTCTTGGTTTTCGAACAATACGTCGGGCTGGCGAACCAATGGATGCAATTTGGCTGCAGCCTGAAAAACGTCGCGCCGGAGTTTCGCGAATTTGCCCGAGGCATCGCGCTGATACTCCGATACTTCGTCTAACAGCTTGCAAAATGCATCAATGCGGCGAGTCGGACAGTCGGGTTCTTCGGCAAAAACTTGGTGAATCTGTTGATGCAGCACACGCCGTGTTTGGCCGACGCCAGATGCATAGATCTCGCACATCCTACGTGCATAATCTGCGTAGTGCGAGTGCTTCTTGGTTGTTAGTCGATCCGGATTCACTTGACCGCGTTCATAGTCGGCGATGGCGAGTTCCCGTGTAAGCATCACTGTCCCGTCGCTTTCGCGAGCGCTTCGATTCGTTCGTGTCCTGAGTGACTATTTCGTAAAGTACCGCTTTTTCATCTCCGCTACGACGCAGAATTCTTCCCAAACGCTGCTTGGCCTGCTTCGTAGATGCCTTTCCGCCTAGTACGATGGCGACTTTAACTTCAGGAACGTCGACCCCTTCGTCCAGGACCTGATTGGCTACTATCGCAGGATACTTGCCACTTCGAAGTCCTTCAAGGTAATCCAAGCGCTCCGCTTTGCCACAGTGATTGAGCAAACAGGGGATCAGGAATCGCCGAGAAACCTCTCTAGCCATTGCGTTCGAACCAGTAAAAACCAAAACTGGGCTGCCCAGATGAAGCCGAAACAGGTCCTCCAGAATTCGTAGTTTTTCTTCAGCTCGATCCTCAATCGACTGTTTTTCTCGAAATGCCTTCAAAACTCGGCGTGCTTCGGGATCACTGCCAGATTCTGCTGAGAGCTGCTCCCAAGTGAAAGCGGGATCGTCCGTAATGCGCTTGAAGTAATAACCCTGGACTTGAGCCGACAATTCGTCGTATCGAAGTTGCTCGCTCTCATTTAAATGAACTGGTACGCGAAAGACAGTGTAGTCGGCCAATGTACTGCCTCGTACATCAGCCATCTCAACGCGATACTCGACCGGTCCAATCAGTTCCGTCAAATCAGCGTGCTTTCCATCGGAGCGTTCGAGTGTGGCGGTTAGGCCCAGCATGTAAGGTGCTGCGCAGAGTCGGGCTGCGTCGCGCCGAATCGGTCCCGGCAAATGATGGCACTCGTCGAAGATGACCAGTTTGAATTGATTTCCCAGCCTCGGCATGTGTATGCAAGCGCTGTCGTACGTGGTTACCGACACCGCCTTTACATTGAAAAGGCTGTCGCCGATCACACCGCTATCGTAATCCAGCCCGCGAAGAATTCGACGATGCCACTGATACATCAAATCGCGGATGGGCGCAACGACCAGCGTACTGCAACGCATTTGCGACATGATCTGTAGCGCAACTTCAGTCTTGCCGGTTCCGGTCGGCATAACCACAATCCCACGCTTGGCTTTCGTCCATGCATCGACAGCCTGCCGTTGCTCGGTACGCAATTCCGGCAAACTGACCTTCGCCCAATTGACCGTCTGCCATCGCGGAACGTCATCGCTCGTTCCAACCGCCTTCGCCTTCAATAATTCGCAGACTGCATGGTATCGATTAGCCTCACAACGCCAAATATTGGAACGCGGATCGAAGGTAAACAGCTTCTCGCCGAAAACTTTTTCAACGCCAAGCTTCGTCCATCCTTCCAGGACCAAGGTTCCATCTTGAAAATTAAGTTGAGCCGCCATCACGGAACTCGTTGTTGGTGAAGCACTTGGTAGCGTTGCATGGCCGCTCTCGGCAAGCTCGGCAAGAGTAAGCTACGGTGGGAGGTATCTGCCTGACTCATAATTACCCCGATAAAGTTACAAGTTATTATGAAACTTTCACAGGCGGGAACGGCATTTAACGCGTTTTAGGCCGCTTTTGCTGGTGAATTGGATCGATCGCACATTGGTCCCTCACCGGCAACGACAAGAATGCCACGAAATCGTGTTGCTTCCAAAGGGTCAGACCCCTTTTCGGACAGGCTCTAAGTCTGTTCTGTTAATTTAACCGCGCGGGCAACGCCCCGCGTGATCGACCACCGAAACACTGTTGCCTGGACCGTTGGGCACGCGGTTATACTACGGCTCGCACTGAAATTTGATCCGTAGCCAGTTTCAAGAAACGATGATAGGAAAACCACAGATGGTTCAAGCTCCGTTGATACCTGCGAACTGGACGTCGTTTCCGGATGAGTTTCGCAATCGGTTGGGTACGACGGTTGGTCGGCAACGTAGCATGGATGCGGAGGGGCATTTGCTGATCGTCGCGCATTTGGTGCCCGAACACGACGAGGTGAGTCGGCGGGGCGTACTGTTTTGGCGGGAATCGGGTGGCGAATGGAAATGCAGCAACGGCGATCCTGGTCGCGTCGCGCTCAGCATGCACATGGATCGTTATTCGCAACGTCTGGATGCGTTTGAACATCAAGAAGTTGCAGCCTTAAATGCCGACGACTACCTGCCGCTGCTCGAAGGTCTGGCTCCCATTGTGCGGTCGAGCCGCAATTTGCTCGAAGCCCTTGAGGAGGCTCGAAAGGCCGTCCCCGATGTGCGCGAGTTGATCGATCATCGCGATCGAGCCTACGACCTCGCACGTCAGGCGGAATTGTTGTACGAGGATTCGAAGAACTCAATGGATGTTGCTATTGTGCGACGAGCTGATGAGCAAGCTCAGTCGGCGCATAAGATGATGGTGGCCACGCATCGGCTAAATATTTTGGCGGCGTTGTTCTTTCCTTTCGCAACGCTGGGTGCGATCTTTGGAACGACGCTCACGGACAATTGGAGTTGGTCGCAATCGCCGGATTCATTTATCTTGTTCGTGGTGATCAGTTTGCTGGGCGGAATGGTACTTACCTTGTTTGTCACGCAGGGCACAAAGGCGAAAGATCGTTGAAGAATCGCGCTGGCAATTTTCTGAAATCGCTTCTAGTTGAGTACAAAAAAGCGCCACTTCAAAATGCGTGAGCCGGGTTAGAGGTACATTCCAACGAAACCTCCAGCAGCGTCACTGTCCTGTTGGATTTTCTCCATTCTCTTGATAGCTTGGCTTAAATCACCCGCACTGATGTAGCGATTGAATTCGACTCGCACCGCCTGGGGGACTGTTGCATTCAGCCAGTCGACGATGGTCTGATTAATCCAACTGCAAGTCTCACGGGCGAGGTCTACTTTTAGGTCCGCGCTACGAGCCTCCAGGTCATTTGTGTCAGTCATCACCACTCCCTCAAAACTGAATTGTACCATCCCTTGTAACGGGTCGTTAGTGAAATGAAAGCTACAAGTCGCATTGTGCAAATAATAACTGTTGAGTGTGCCGTGCTTTTCGATCGCCGCTTTGATGCGCAACATTTTTGCGGCCAATTTGGGGGACGCATCGAGCGGAACATCAGTCCTGGCCACGGTGCGCAGCGGCACACAGTCAAATACAATTTCGACCCAACGCGCATCGTGATGTAAGTTTTGCGGGTGGTTGCCAGGTGTTGCGGGCGAACTATTCATAGGACACTTCGTTTGAAGGTATTTCGTACATAGGCTAATTAACTGATGCGATTGGCGAGGGGTGCAATCCCAAGTTGTTCGGCGACTTCGGCATTCATGCTTTGCAAGCATGTGGATCCAAGTTCGGTGATGTCCAGTAAACCCGCGAAACGCAGTGTCTCAGACAGTCGCTGAATCAGTTCCGTGAGCGCGCGTTCAACTTGCGGCAATTCCCGCGCAACTTTTGGCACATTCGGAATATTTCCCAATAAATTTGCCGCCAGCTTCGATTCATAGCGCTGCGTCTCGGCAGCAGGCAGGGCTTGGCGGATGAAGGTTGCGATGTTGATTGCCGAGGCGCCCAGTGCGAGCAACTTAATTGCATGATCGCAGTTTGCGATGGGCGCATCGAGCAACAGCGGCAACCCGGGACGACCAAATTGAGCCAGGAGTTTGCGAGCTGAAACGATGCCGTGCGCCGCGAGACTGGCCACATGTGCGGGTGATGACGACAAACTTTCAGGGCAGTGCGTTAGCGTAAGGTAGTCCACGGAGGAATCGAGACTCATGCGAACATCCGCCAATTTAGCATTCAGCGGAAGGCTCATACCGATCGGCACTTCGCCGCCGCTAGCTGCCCGCAGGGTGGTTACGAGAGTCCTCAAATCGCGACCACTAGTGATTTCATAGGGCCAACTCCAACCGGCCCCTGACGGCGTGCAGTTTACAAGCTCGAAAGCGTCCGACATGCTGACTTCTTCGTTTACAAACGGTTGCCCCAAGAAACGCTGAGCAATTCGGGCTGGCACTTGTACGGCTGGTAGCGCTTGCAACTCTTGCACTGTGGCGTACAGAGGCAGACCTTGCGCGCGTAGGATGCCACACACAACTGGCCAATTGCTACTCAATTGAGACGCTGACAAACCTCGTGCAAAAAAGGGAGCACTAAATTGCAATTTCCGGCCGCTAGAAATTTGAATGGCGCGGGCGGTACTGATGACGGGACCGAAACCTGATGGCAACCCTGGCATCAATGCCACGGGAGTAACAACAACTTCATCTAAGATCGACTGTGCGGTCATTGATGAATGCCGCCTTGCGGTCGATAGACACGAAATTCTTTAGCTGACGCTCGAATCCCTGCGCGGGCCAATAACAAGCTCAGACGCATCGTGTCCGCATCCTTCAGGCGATTTTCCCGAATACCCGCTGCAACAGATTTCACAGCACCTCGAACGAAAATGGTGCCCCCTTTCATTCCAGCGCCTAAATGGTCGCCAACCGAATTGCCGAGTACCAATGTCCCGCTGGTCATTCCGAAGGCTGCTTCGTCACCTACTTCGCTTCTCACGACAACATCGCCACCGGCTAACCCCAGTCCGCAGCGCATCCCAACCCGACCAATACATGCCACGATACCGCCTGTAGCATAAGCCCCGAATGCGTCGCCAGCATTGCCGTTTACCATTAAGAAGCCGGACGAGAGCGAATGGCCCGCGCAGCTGCCGATATTGCCTTTCACTTCAATCTCAGCCTCTTCGTTTAGCATGAATGCGAAGTCTCCCAAGTCACCGTTGATTTGAATCGATAATGATTTATTCAATCCCGCCGCAAATCCGTGCGCACCTTTCGGATCTGCAATGGAAATCATGATGCCATCGGTGTCCATGTTCCAAGTACGCAAACGCCGCCCGATTTCCTCAGCGGAGCATTCAGTGAGGCTAATGATTGGTGGTTGCGGTTCTGCAGACATCGTAAGTGCGCTCTATGAATTCAGCAAAACGCGTAGGCTGGTTTGAGGTTTCGAACCGATTACTTGATCTGAGAGATCCGGATCGATTTGAAGGTGGCTTCGGTGGTAGGGTCGTGTCCTTGCAATGAGATTGGACCGGCGGCGGTGCGGAGTCCTTTGCGAGGATTGTCGTCGGCTGGTCGAGTGTCGACGAAATCAACGACTTGAATGCCGTTGATCCAAGTCATCAAGTGCGGACCGCGCGCTATGAGGGTAACATAGGTTGGTTTGGAACCATCACCGATGACGATCCGCGCAGGAGCACGTCGGAAGATACCGCCAGCGCCCCCATCGGCAGGTTGTAATGGATTGTCGTTGACGATCGCGTGATTCAGCTGGCATTCGTAGCCGTCAAGCATGGCGTCGCGCACGCAGCGAAAGAAGATACCCGAGTTGACTTCGGGTTTTGCAAGTTGATAAGTGGCTTGCAAAATAAAGTCGTCCCAATCGGACTTCGACTGCAATTGACCGAGCCCACCGGTGACTTTAAGCCCTGTGGCGGTGACCTCGGCGGCGAACACCGCGCCGTCCTTGGCTGATTTGATCCAGTCGTCTTCCCAACTAGCATCCAGTTTTAGAGCCTTTGAGGCATCGAGCGGACGGAGGCGCACATTCTTAAACTCGACGCGCCCTTCATTGTGTTGGAGTGAAATGTGTCCGTTTCGCTCAGCGGAATCGTCGGTGTATTCCATGATTGCTTTCCCATCGAGGGAAACTAAGATTTGGTTCCCGTCCATGCGAACGCGATAGGTGTGCCATTGCGTCGGATCGAATTGGCCAAGTAGCTTGTTCAATTCGGCGGGCTCTAGTTTCTGTCTTTGCACGAGACTGCCCGTCGGGAAGGGATTCTCCGGGGGCGCGATATTCAATTCGATACAATCCAGCGTTACGTCTTCCGGGCTAGTTTGAGTGCGTAGAAATAGACCACTGTTGGTCTTCGCATCTGCTCGAAAATCAACCGACAATTCGCAATCGGCGAGCTCTAAGTTTGTGCATAGGAAGCTCTTTTCGCCTCGATCAACTTTGAGTACTCCGTCTTCAACCCGCCAGTTTGCTTTACCAACAATCGACCAACCGAATAGCGATTGACCGTCGAACAAATTGATCCAGCCATCGCTGAGCTCCGAATCCGCAAGCGTCGCAGCAAGCAAGCCCTTCGCGTCGAATTCGAATTCCTTTGGTTCTTCCACAGGAAGCTCGGCAGTAGGTGTAGCGGCTTGGCCTGCACTAACGACGACCGCCGGCGAGGCTTCTGGTTCAAGCGTCGACTTCGCTCCTTCGCAGCCCGCAAAAGAAATCAGAAGGATAGCAGCGAGGCATGTTCCCGCGAAGATTGGACGATAGGAGTGGTTCATTGAATTGCTAGTCGATACGAGTTAGGACAATTCCGGTCACTATTAATCTAGCTGGTTCAAATGGCAATCAAAAGGCCGACCGATGGTAGTTTCAACTAATCAATTTGCAATTCGACCGATTCAATTACGAAGCTGCCGAATGTGGGGGTCGCGGCCGCGTCGAATTCCAGTCCGTTTGAATCAGTTATGCCGTTTATCCGGAAAATGTGAATCTCAAGAGTGTTGAACGCGTTGAGCTCATTAAGCCGAAAGCGCAGGGCTCGATCTAATTGACTCACAGGCGATTGAACCTCAGCCGCTAGCAGGCGGCCATTGACAAGTACCGACAACATTGGACTTGCCGCTGCCTGGTCTTCGGCCAGCAAGGCAATACTCAGCACAATCGCCTGTTCGGCTGCACCGGTTGGCAAATGGAATTTTCGGGTGTAAACGATAGCACCCGATTCCGTGTTCCAACCCGCCTGCCACGGCTCCCGCAAACGGATCCTATGCATCGATGGTCCTTTGACTAGCACAGAGTTTCGGATTGGAATAGGCTTTGTTTCCACCGGCAGTACAGTCGTGACCCTAAGCGTCAAATTTTTTTAAGAATGCCAAATTTGACTTAGAGGCAAAGCCCAACGCCACGAAGCATTTTCGTCAGCAAATTCGTGCGTTTTTCGACTTCAGGTAATTCATGGTCGCATCCGGCAGATGCGACCCACCGGGGTCACTCTTTAGTACTAGGCGAGCGCCTGTTCGACGCGATCAATGATCGCTTTTTCGGAAGGACTGATGCTGCCAAAACCGAGTACTCCGCCAGCCGAGCGGGCCACCGTTTCAACTTGCTCTAGGACCTCTTTCTGGAGTACAGCTCGCATCGGGCCATTCAGTGATGCCGACAACGCCTTCGAGTAATGACACCAGGTATCCAGCAACTCCGAACTCGGTCGCCTTGTGGTCCAGGACTTAAGCATGGCCATAGCTGGTTCCGAGGGATCAATACCGGCTTTCTGTGCAGCCAGAAGAATTGCGTCGCGCTCATTCTCTTCCAATCGATCGTCCGCCCAAGCGACTGCAACCAGGGGCACCAGTCGAAAGGCGGTCAGAGTTTCGATGGTAATGCCAACGCGTGCCAACTCCGCGGCAACTTTTTCGTCCGTAAACCCCGTAATCTTCATGATCGACTCAGCGGTTTGCGTTATCGATTGCTCCTCGCGCAGCTTCTCAAGCAACTGCTGATCCATTTGAGCAAAGAAGTGTTCTTCCAGGTTTAGCCACTTTTTGGGAGAATTTTCAGCCATCTGTTCCTACTCTTTCGATGAACGAAATCGCCGGCAATCGAGCCGAGCGATGGTCAACATCAAGGTATGATAAGCCCCATCAGCGGCCCGCAACAGGGCCAATGCGTGACCCCGAGAGATTGAATCGATTGAGCAGCGCATTCCAGCGTTCGGAACAGACGCCTGGCGTGTACAAAACAAGGCATTACGTGCGAATAATTTGGAATTTCGCTAGCTACCTGACTCAGCGTATAATCGTTCTATTCCCGGTCGGACTCAAAGCGTATCGTTAACGCTTCATTTTCCTCAACGTTTACACGAGTCTCAAAACGTGCCCACTTTGGAAGCCAATAACAACGTGATCTCTAACTCGACAGGCCGCGCACGCCCGATTCCAGGCACCCACTTGCCAGCCTTTGTTTTCCAGACGGGCAAGGACCTCGCACGGCATGCCGCCCATATGATCGCGAGGCTGATTCGCGAGCGATCGGAACTCGGCCAAAATACGGTGCTGGGATTGCCGACTGGCAGCACGCCAGTCGGAACGTACCGCGAACTGATTCGCCTCCATCGCGAGCAGGGACTCGATTTTTCCCAAGTCGTTGTATTCTCGCTCGACGAATACTACGGAATACCGCCTGACAGCCCGCAGAGTCACGGTCGCTGGCTGCGCGAACATTTCTTGAATCATATCAACATCGCGCCACAACGCATTCATTGCCTCGACAGTCAGGTTCTAGTCAATGATGTCGAGCTTCACTGCCGACGCTATGACGAACTGATTCAGAGTGCGGGCGGTTTTGATTTGGTACTTCTGGGCATTGGTCGCAACGGTCATATTGGATTCAACGAGCCTTTTTCCGTTCGCAAGAGTCGGACGCGATTGTGTACGCTCGATCCTATTACACGACAGTCTGCTTCAAGCGACTTCTTTGGTGAAGCCAACGTGCCATTGCAAGGGCTCACAGTGGGTCTGTCTCCCATCTTGGCTGCGCGACACGCATTGCTGCTTGCACTCGGAGAACACAAATGTTTGATCGTGCGCGAGGCTTTAGAGGGTCCCATCACGGATCGTGTGCCAGCGTCGTTCTTGCAAGAACACGCTGACGCGCGGGTCTTATTGGATTTCCCCGCGGCGGGCTCGCTGACGGGCATTAGTATGCCCTGGCTGCTCGATAAAGTAACTTGGGACGAAGGTCTGATTAAGCGAGCCGTTTTGCGGCTGTGTGAACAGACCGGCAAGGCCTTGCTCAAATTGGATGACGACGACTTTCGTCAACACGATCTGCATCAACTGTTGCGGCACCACGGCCCGGCTCAGAAAATCGCACATCGCGTCTTCCGCTGGATGCAAGACACGATCGTCTATCATCCGGCCGGCAAAGAATCGAAAGTCGCTTTGTGCTTTAGCCCGCATCCCGATGACGACGTAATAAGTATGGGTGGCACCTTGATTCGATTGGTCGAAGATGGACACCGCGTTCACGTCGCTTATATGACCAGTGGGAACATCGCCGTTTTCGATCACGATGCCCGGCGCGTCGCCGATATGGTAACTGAATACAACCGCATGTTTGGCATCGATCAACAGAAATCGGTCGAAGTGCAACAGCAAGTTCGCGATGGACTGTGCCAAAAGGAACCTGGCCAACCCGACCATGAAACGATTCTCAAAATCAAAGGTCTGATCCGCTGGAGTGAGGCTCGCGCCGGCGGTATCGAAGTTGGCTGTCGCGAAGAAGATTTGCATTTTCTCGACTTGCCATTCTATCGGACCGGCACGATCGCTAAACGACCGATGGGTACCGAAGACACCACAATTATCCGCGAATTGCTAGAACGCGTGCGTCCTGACCAGGTCTACGTTGCGGGCGATTTGGCCGACCCGCACGGAACCCATCGCGTTTGCGCCGAGGCAATATTCCAAGTGCTGAGCGAAATGCGAAACAGTGGCCAGCAGATTCCCGAAGTTCTGCTCTACCGCGGTGCTTGGCAGGAGTACGCGTTGCATGAAATTGAAATCGCTGTACCGCTCAGTCCCAGCGACATCGCACTCAAACGCGAGGCGATCTTTATGCATGAAAGTCAAAAAGACGAAGCGTTATTCCCCGGATCCGACCCACGCGAGTTTTGGCAACGCGCCGAAGATCGCAACAAAGGAACTGCTGAAAAGTACAATCAAATTGGCTTGCCCGAATTTTTTGCGCTCGAAGCTTTTACGCGGTGGAATGGCAACGAGATTTAACGTGACGGGCATGGCAATCATAGCCAGGCACGTTATTCCGCATCGAAGTGAGAGCTCTTTTTCTTGGGCGAAATAATCGTGAAACGTTTTCAAGCGTTGTTTAGGGACACATGGTGGCTGTGGCTAGCATTTAGTGTCGGCGCCACGGCAATGTCCTTTTTCAGCCCGATATTCTTGGTTACGTTCCCCATTTGCCTGGTTACATTCATTCGTTTCGCATTCGTGCAGTACGATGAAGAAGGGAACTTTATAAGCAACTAATGCTTCGTCCAACTGTAATTTTGGCGTGGTACGCTCTGAGGCTTTGCGAAAACTGTCTAGGCTATGGTAGTTGAAATAAGTAGGGCTTTACTTACCAGCCCACGAGAATGCACGGAGCAAATTGCGGCACGAGGGAACTATGTCGAAGGGAAGTGAAAAATCACAGCATCTATACGCGAAGCAAACAACCGGTACATCGGATATTGCAAATCGCCGCCAGGCGCTCCAGGCCGTTGTGTCGCAGCGCATTTTCAACGTCGACCAGCGCGAGCAGCTGTGGGCTGAAATCGCCGAGACAGTTTTATCGAAATCGAAAGTCATGCGCAACGAAAACTTTCAAGTTACCACGGGCGCGGACTTGCAGCGAATGGCGGAACTGTATGATCAAAAATTCTTTGACGGTCATTGCCTAACCATTGCACGTTCACATGGGATTGAATTTCGATGGTCGAAACGCATGACCAGTAACGGTGGCAAAACGGTCCGATACGTTCAGTCCAACCGCCGCGGCAACACTCAATCTACTCGATTTGAAATTGTCCTGTCGGCAACATTGCTGTTTCAAACCTTCGGCGATCTAGAGCGTCCCGTCCGTGTTACCGGATTGCTGTGTAAAAATCGCTTGCAGGCGATGCAGCGAATTCTCGAACATGAGATGATTCATTTGGTCGAGATGCTGGTTTGGGAAGATAGTTGCTGTGCAGACCTGCGCTTCCAAACTATTGCCAGACGCATGTTTGGCCACACGGAGCACAAACACAATTTGATTACTCAACAAGAACGCGCTTCAGAGAAATTCAACGTGCGCGTCGGATCCACGGTGCAGTTCGCCTTTGATGGAATTCGCTACGTTGGAATCGTGAATCGTATAACGCGTCGCGCTACCGTCCTGGTAGTCGATGCGCAGGGTCAATTGTACGGCGATGGAAAACGCTATCGCAAATTCTATGTTCCTCTTAGCCATCTGGATCTAGTGCGGAGTTAGGCCCGAACCGTAGCAGAGCCTGCGACAGCACCTGAAGGGATCGGATTCGAGGTCGCAGAAGTGGAATTGCTTGTATTTTCAGGGTGTATAGCACGCGATGGAAACAAGAAGTTGCGCAGTTGCAACGTCGGATACTCGATCGCATGGCTGAATAGCCAACCGACGGCAAAGGAACCAATGAGATAGTTGATGAAGTAAAAACCAAAATTATCCAGACCGGTAACCCTTGCGAGGAAGCTGAATCCCCATTCGCCTACGGGCAAGTGCCAGAGATAAACGGAGTAGCTGGCAGCACCCAGTCCAGCCAGCACGTTGAGCGGCAAGTTCCGAGAACTGGGCAGTCGCAAAGCTGCTAACAGTATTGCTCCGCTGCCAACGTAAAACGGGATGACTCCCACCACCGACAACCACTTGTCTGATTCCAGTGTAAAAGCAAAAGCGGGCATCAATAACGTGCAGCCGCTGGCAACCAGTAACCAAGTTGGAATCGACTTCAGTTTCTGCTCGAGTTCACGGAAGTGATAGTGGTACGCAAGGAACACGCCAAAGAACAGCGAATCAATACGCAGGTGCGTGCCAAATACGTAAGCATGCAGCGAAAACTCTGGGTAAAAACTGAGATTTAACACGCGAAACGTCAGGCACAAAACCGCAATCACTCCAAATGCGAAAGGAATCCAGTCAAAATTTTTCTTGCGTCGAGCAGCCAGCATGACAGTAAACAAGGCTGCTATTCCCAAATAGAAATGCTCTTCGACTGCCAATGACCAGGTATGCGGCCAAATGCCGCCCAAGTAATTCTGCAGGAACAGCAACTCACCAAAGAGAGCTTGCCGCGGCGGTGGCGTCCCTTGCATGTTCTGAACGGTCAATGTGAATGTCAGCATGCACCAAAACGCGGGGTAGATCTTGAAGCCACGACGTATCAAAAAGCGCGCGACATCGACTGACCCCGTGCGGATATATTCCTTGAAGAGCAGTGAGGAAACTAGAAAACCGCTCAAAACGAAAAACAGATCGACGCCTACCCAGCCACCACGCTTCCAAGTCTCGAGAATTGGGGACGCATCAGTCGGTAGATGCAAATGCCTTCCCAGGACCATGCACACGGCCACAAATCTCAGCAAGTCAAGTCCGAGGTTTCGCATGGCAACGCAAACTAAAGTGAGCCTAGCCAGCCAGTCGTTTGGTCTTCGCTGCGGCTTGCTGGGCACTGGTGATGGAAAGGATTTGCGGTTCAACTTCAGCGAGCGCACCAATCCGCCACGGTTTGCTGTGAATCCCGTCCCAGCGATGGTCGGCGATCGCTTCGAGCACACGGGCTGCGGCATCAACGGCTTGATAACCGTCCTCGCCGCTGACGCACGGCGCGCTGCCTGAGCGAATACTCAATGCGAAATCATTCTGTTCATCGAGAATTGCATTGCGCGAAGGTGCAGTAATTGTTTCGACGTTGAGGAGGTCGCCGTAAATCGATTCTTTGGCTGTCATTCTCTCGGCTGCGGTCATGCGGTCAAGCGAAACTTCACGATGCAGCACTCGGTCGCTGGGTTTGATGATCTGAACTTCTGAAGAGGAGAAGTCGATATTCGCATAACCGTCGCTGGCGAAAACTTGCATCCGACGGGTGCTGGCTGTGGCCAGTCGTGACACACGTAGCGATGCAATACAACCGCTTGCGAATTCAATGCGTGCCTCGGCTAGATCTTCGTGCCCGCCAACAACTGCAATACCACTGGCTGAAATATGTATTATTTCTGAGTGCACTAATGACAGCACTAGATCTAAATCGTGAATCATCAGATCCATCACGACGCCGATATCAGTGCTGCGTCCACTGTACGGACCAGCCCGCATGCTTTCGATATACTTCGGCTGACGCAGGTGAGGAATCGCAGCGGTCCAAACTGGATTGAAGCGTTCGACGTGGCCAGTTTGCAAGACTCGATGGTGATGGCGAGCGATCTGAACCAGACGACCAGCTTGCTCAGGTGAGGACGCAAGTGGTTTTTCGACGAGTACATGGACGCCCGATCGCAGCAGCGCACTGGCGACTTCGTAGTGCAGCATCGTCGGCGCGGCTACAATGGCTGCGTCGATTTTACCCAGCAACTGCGTGTAATCAGTGAAAGTTGGTAGGCCGAGTTGGTCGGTCACCAACTGCAAAGCTGATGGACTGGGATCGGCCACGCCGACCACTTCGAATTGCTCGCTTGACTTTGCAAGCTTCGCGTGGATGCGACCAAGATGACCGGCACCGACCACTGCCAAACGCAAAACACTCATGCTGCCTTCCTTCGATCACGTCCACGACCATGGCGACCCAATTGCGAATCACCAATGAAATCAAACAGCACTTGAACTTCTGGCAACATGGGCTTGCCGCCGGATAGGATTTCAAAAGCGTGTTCCATGCCGACACGCGAACGATACAACAGACGGTAGGCTTCCATCAGCATTTTGATCGCGTCATTCGAGAAATTCTTTCGCTTCAGCGCAACGATATTTACCGTTCGTGGACGCGCGGGAAAGCCTTCGACTAACATGTAAGGGGGTACATCGTGCAACACACGGCTCAGGCCGCTCACGAAACTGTAGCAACCGATCGAAGCGAAGTGATGTACCGCCGCGCCGCCGCTAAGCGTTGCGTCGTGTTGCACATGAACGTGACCTCCGAGCATGACATTGTTAGCCATAATTACGCGGTCACCCACTTTGCAATCGTGCGCCACGTGGCTGCAAGTCATCAAGTAGCAGTTGCTGCCCACTGAGGTGATACCGTCTTCTTTTTCGGTCGCTCGATTCACTGTGACCGATTCTCGGAGTACGTTCCCGTCGCCGATAATGACTTGAGTTGGCGAGCCTTTATAGCTCAGATCTTGCGGTTCAGCACCCACCACCACGCCCGGAAACAAGTGGTTGTTCCGACCGATGATGCAGTGACCAGTAAGAGTAACGTTATTTTCGAGCCGCGTGCCGGAGCCGATTTTTACGTTGGGTCCGATCACGCAATGATGGCCCACGCGCACGTCGTCATCGAGTTCTGCTCGCGGGTCAACTACCGCTGTGTGTGCGATCATTGTGGACATCTTGAATCAGCTTTCCAAGCAATTTTGATGTAATACAATCTCAAGCCACTCTTCGCGCGCGGCTCTCACCGCTCCCATGCGATAGGAATTCACTGCGCAGTTGTTCCGCAAGGCGACCATTCATTTGATGTCCGCTACGATACGCAACGACCTTTCCTACCAAATCAATGCCGGTCAACGCTAGATCACCTAGCAGGTCCAAGGCCTTATGCCGTGCACATTCATCATTAAATCGTAACGTGTTGTCGATCGGCCCGTCGATATCGAAAACTAACAGATCGCGCGTCGTCACATGTTTGGCTAAGCCGCGTTGTTGCATTTGCTCAGCCTCTTTCAAACTGATAAACGTTCGCGCTGGTGCCAAACGATGGAAGAACGCGTCTTCACTTACCTGGGTGGCATAGGTTGCAACCCCAATCGGATTGCTGGGCCCATAGTCCAATCGATACTCGAGCTCCAAACTGTCGCTGTCCGTTGGCTCGACCGTGATCCACTGTGCACCTTCACCGATGCGAGTACGTGTGTTGATTCTCAGGGTGGATCGACGATTGCGCAGCGGTGAGCGACCGGCTTCATCTAGCGCGAGGGCATAAGCCAAACTGCTGCCATCGAGACCGGGCATTTCACAGCCAGTGCAGTGGATTTCGACGTTGTCTATTTGCATGCCATAAAGTGCTGCGAGCACATGCTCGACCATGTCCACGACGGCCGGACCTTTTGCCAAGCGCGTACGTAGCTGCATGTCGATGCGATAGTCCGCAATCGCTTCGACGCTTGGTCGATCCGGTAGATCGGTGCGCACGAACCTCACACCGGTTTCAGCCGGCGCAGGCAAGAATGTCAAAGTAATCGGTTTGCCACTCCAGTAGCCGCGACCGCTCACATGACATGGATGCGCGATAGTATTTTGAAATCTTCCCGTGCGCATGAATTCCCTGACTGCCAGCAACTCAACGAGCGTTCAAGCGGATGTTTAGTTGGCTTGAACGCTCTTGATCGTAACGAAACCATGGGACCAGTCGAATTAACGCTTGGTAGGAGCCGGACCTGTTCGAATGGCGGATTTGGGAGGCCCGACGTCTTTTATTGGATCCGAGTTGGTAAGCCCCGCTTGTTGGTTCAGCCCTTTCAAAACCCATTCAGTAATGTCGGCCGACGGTTGGAAGTACAACACTTCTTGCGACAGAACCATTTGAACGGTTTCAGGCTTCTTGGGATCCATGGTTTCGCGATTGACTCGCATGACCAGGGTTGCGCCTGTGTTTTCACAGTAGTACTTGATCAGTGAATTCAGATCGTTGTAGATTTTGAAAATCACACCCGCACGAGCTTCATCGAACTCTTTGCGTTTCTTGACCAACTCGAGGCGGAAGTTGGTGTCCGCTTCGGCGATCAATTTTTCCTGCTTTTCGTACTCTGGAGTGCCTTCGGTGAATTGCTCACGCAATTGTTCCATTTGCTTGATGATCTGATCGCGTTTGGCCGCGAATTCTTCATCCGCTTTTTTCATCGAGGATTCGATGCGTTCAATCTCCGACTTCATCGTCGGATGATTTTTTAAAATGTGTCCAACATCGACTAGTGCGATGGTTGGCCGGGCTGGCACAGCAGCTGCGCCGGCGGCAGGTTGCTGGGCAACTACCAGTGAGGCAGTCAACAGGTTACCGATGACTAACGTAGTCAGAAGACTCCATACTCGCACGTTTCAGCACTCCTTGCTAATGTTTTGCGTGGGTTAACCCCTCGTAGTCGATCGGTTGCCTGCGTCGAGCAAACAACAGAAATCGATCGGGGTACCATTCGACCCTGTGTGGCTCGATCCGTTGAGCCGTTTGTAGGCCGTCGCCCCGCTAGAGAACGACCAACCTGCGCGTATTGTGAATACATTCTCGGACGGCGTAAAGAGCGAATTCTGTATTTCTTTTGGGGCACTTCGAGTCGGCGCTAGCAAAGATCAGGCCTGTAAAGTGGCATAGCCTGCGAATCGGATCGGCAAGGCGCACAGGCTGAAAGCCTATACCACACCCAACCGCTAGTTAAGAATTGCCCAAACAACTAGCAATGTCGAACCAATCAAAGTAGCCAATGCGCTGATGCAAATGAGTCCCACGCGCGAATTACGATTCAATTTGCGCTGCGGCGTGTCTTCGCCTGAACTCGACACGCTGTCTTGCGACACCTTGCTCGCCAATTGGACCGACCCCGCAACTGGCAGTACGATTTCGGCGACAATTAACGGATCGGCGGTCGACGAAACCAATGCCCCTTCGGCAGGAACCAACGGCTGACGACCGACTGTCGCCAACGAAGGGTCATTTTCGGAAGCCAAGCTTAACTGGACCCTTTCCAGCGACCGTTCACGACGGCGCGGGTCAAGCAGCCGATAGGTCGAGGCGACGAGCTCCGTGAGCATCTCCACACGATCAGATACATCCAATGTTTCAGGAATCTTGGAAGCGGTTCGCTCGGCCGCAATTCGAATTACATCTACCCGAGCTTCGCGGCCTTTTAAACCAAGCAGCGCAAAGTCGTACCCGAGCGACGATGGTGCTCCCGAATTTGGAATTTGCTTTGAAGGGGATAGTGTGACCATTTTCGGTCGATTTTCAGGTTTGGACAAAATAGAGCTGAGTTTGCTTGAAACGAAATCACGTCGGTTCCTAGACGAAACCCGACAGCCAACACAAAGTTTCACAGCCACTTGGCGGCACGCGAGACTCTGTCTTCCTTATTCGGCAGGTTATGGTGTATTATCGGGCGCGGATAGGGGTTTTTTCCCGGAACCCGCCATAAAGCTGAGCCGATTACGCAAATTGCGAGGCTCTTTAGCTTTAGCACTAGCCCCAAAGCCCGACTAAGGGCAGGATTTTTCACTTCGTACACCCGTAAATTTCTTCTAGAAACTCAGACACGATTTTTCGCATTTTGGTTCCCAGAAAAGCTACAGATCTCTACGAGATTGGATTGATCTTGGTTTGAAGGTGTTCATTTCGTGGCCGAGTCGCTCCGCGACTCGGAGCGACGACGAGGCAACTCAAGGCGGAGTTGCGGAGCATCTCCTCTACAATCCTTCAAACAATCAGCATGCAATCGCCATAACTATAGAAGCGATAGCGTTCTTCGATGGCGGCGCGGTAGGCCTGTTTCATGAGGTCGCGTCCAGCGAAGGCGCTGACGAGCATCAAGAGAGTGCTCTTCGGCAAGTGGAAATTGGTGAGCAGTGCGTCGATTACGCGAAACGGATAGGGCTCGCGAATGAAAATGTTCGTTTCGCCGCTCCAGCCACCAAAATGAGGCGAAATCTTAGCCGCAGCGGACTCGAGCACGCGAACGGTGGTCGTTCCAACAGCCACCACGCGGCCCCCAGCAGCGCGCGCGGCGGTGATTTTCGCGGCAGCCGCCTCAGTTAGTTCGCACCACTCGGAATGCATCTTGTGGTCCGCAATACGCGCAGTAGATACCGGGCGAAACGTGCCGATGCCAACGTGTAAAGTCACAGCGGCCGTTAGCACTCCACGCCGCTGAAGATGGCGAATCAAGTCAGTCGAAAAATGTAAACCAGCCGTGGGCGCAGCTACTGAGCCAGGGTTCTTGGCATAAACCGTTTGGTACGATTCGACATCTTGATCGACCATTTGGCCATCGCGAATATATGGCGGCAATGGGACTCGGCCAAAGCGAACCAGGAACTCCTCGATCCCAATGGGCTCTAGCGGTCGAACTACCAATTGACCTTCCTCAAGGCGCGAGCAGACGACCAATTGTTCGCTGTCGCGGCCATCGTGATCGCGCAGCGAAATGGTCTCGCCAGCCGTCAGAAAGCCGCGAGTCTTGCTGAGAATCTTCCAAAATCCGTTCTCCTCAGCTCGCAGATAAAGCCCTTCCCAACGCCCTCGGGTGCTGGTCCGATGGCCGACCAATCGGGCCGCGATGACTTTCGAATTGTTGAGCACCAATACATCACCTACGTTCAACAGATCGGGCAAATCGCGAACGTAATGGTGCGACAGTTCTCCCGACTTGCGATCGACGAGCAACAATCGCGCGTCAATCCGATGATCGAGCGGATGTTGTGCGATCAATTCTCGAGGCAATTCGTAGTCGTACGCTTCGACGCTACCAGCATCGTATTCAGTGTCATTCATTCCGGGCTCCTTGCGCAACTAAGATATCGCCTGTGGCCAAGTTGCGGAACGGCCTGAGCTCGCTGCACATCAGGCATCACAGTTTGGCAGCGGAAACTGCGAATTGGATCGAAATCGAGCGAAAGATCGACCTAAATTGCCTTTCTGTTGCGACGGGAACTTGGAATTGTGGACGGCAAATGTCAAAATAGAGGTGGTGACTTTTTTGACGAGCAGTTCATTGATGTGAGCTGACGCGTGGTCGCTTCCCGCCATACTCCCTGCCAGATTAACAAGATTAAACTGTCATGCTTCGAATGCTAACGCTGCTCGCGGTGCTTCTATTCGCTCGCAGTCTATCGGCGGCGGATGTGCGATTCAATGAACACATTCGCCCGATCCTGGCGGAACATTGCATTGAATGCCACGGCCCTGACGCCAACAAGCGCGAGGGCGATTTGCGTTTGGATGTCGAAGAGTCAGCAAAGAAGTTGTTCAGTTTCGCTGGCCAACCGGAAGAAAGTGAAATCTACAAGCGGATCACTTCGAGCGATGATGATCAGCGCATGCCGCCGCCGGAATCCGGCAAACACTTGAGCACAGATCAGATTCAACAGATCCGCAACTGGATTGCAAACGGGGCGCGCTACGAAGGCCACTGGGCTTACGAACCGGTTAGCCAGCCCGCGGCTGACGCAAGCATCGATGGCTACCTCATTGAGCGTTTGCAAGCAAAGGGTTTAAAATACGCTCGACCCATCTCGCGACAACAATGGATCCGACGCGCGACGCTGGACTTGCTCGGAGTTCCACCCGCCTGGGAGGAAGTCGAAGCGTTCGTCAACGACAGTTCGGATATGGCTTATGAACGGGTCATCGATCGCCTGCTCGATTCGCCGAAATATGGTGAGCGATGGGGGCGGCATTGGTTAGACATCGCACGCTACGCCGACACGTTGGGCGGCGCGGCAATTGGCTTCACCAAATTTCCATTTTCCTACACGTACCGAGACTACGTGATTCAAGCCTTCAACGCCGATGTGCCTTACGACCGCTTTGTCACCGAACAAATTGCAGCCGACCAATTGGGGCTGGGAGAACATGATCCAGCGTTGGCTGGAGTCGGTTTTCTGACAGTAGGAATGCAATATCGCAACAAGCATGACATTATCGACGATCAAATTGATGTCGTGTCGCGCGGCCTACTGGGGCTGACGTTAGCCTGTGCTCGATGCCACGATCACAAATACGATGCGATTCCGACCCAAGATTACTATTCGCTTTACGCCACGCTGGCTAGCAGCCATTCTCCCGATCGCCTGCCGCTGATCGGCGAGCCATCGGGCAAGCCGTATGAGGATTATAAAAGCGCTTTGAATGCGGCTCAGGTCGAATACGACGACATGTCGCGCGAGCAGACCGAGGTTATGCGAGGCCGCCTGCGGATGCAAGTAGGAATGTACTTGAAGGAGTTGGTGAAGGGGACGCCCGAACAAGATCTGTCATCCGCTTTTTTGTCGTTTCGGACAGATGACATGCGGCCGCTGGTACTGAATCGCTGGCGAGAATTCATCGCCAAAGTCTCCGACAATGATCCCGTTTTTGGAATATGGCGACGGCTATCGCAATTGGAAGCCGAGAGTTTTACAGCGAAAGCAGTCGAGCTGCGTGGGACGCTGGAGAAGGAGTACGGTGACGCCATGCCGCCAGCGGCTCAAGCGAGCCTCGGAGGGAAACCGCCGAAGTGGAATCCTCGCATTTTGGAAGCACTCGCGGCCAAACCACCCGGATCCATGCTGGACGTCGCCGAATTGTATGGTGACGTGTTCGCAAAGGTGTATCAAGAATGGTTGATCGCCTTACAAGCAACTGCATCTGAGGCCAAGGATGGGGCCATCGTTCCAGACGAAGACCTAAAGCATATCGATGTCAACAGCTCGATCAACCGGCAATTGCGGCACTATTTGTATGCAGCGGACACGCCTACTGCGGTGCCGGAAAACATTGCGTCGTCGTTGCTCAATCGTACGGTTCAAGATAGTCTGAGTGGACGCAAGGGGGCGATTCACGGGCTGCACTTAGATTCGCCCGGATCGCCGCCAAGAGCCATGACGCTGACCGAGGATCCGCAAATGGGACCGTTCTATGTCTTCCGTCGCGGCAATCCGCTTGAGCGAGGCGAGCCGGTCGAGGCGCGATTTTTGACGGCACTCAAGAACCCGCGATCAAAACCGTTCCAAGCTGGCCAGCGTCGGCTTGATTTGGCTCAGGCGATCGTTGCCGAGGACAATCCGCTAACTCGCCGAGTCATTGTCAATTGGGTTTGGCAGCAGCATTTCGGTCAGGGTCTCGTCAGGACACCCGATGACTTTGGCACGCGCGGTCGCCCGCCAACTCATCCACAGCTGCTGGATTACTTGGCTACGGTCTTTCTCAAGGATGCCTGGTCGATCAAGAAGCTGCACCGAAGAATCATGCTTTCAGCTGCCTATGGCCAAGCGGCGGAAGAGAACGAAGCATCGCGCACTCTCGACCCCGAGAACGAGTTGTTATGGCGCGTGCCCAGACGAAGACTCGAGCTGGAAGCGATGCGGGATTCGATGCTGGCGGTCTCCGACGAATTGGATACGATGATGGGCGGCCGCCCAATCGACTTGCAAGCTACTCCGGTTGTTCCGCGGCGCAGCGTTTATGGTTTCGTCAATCGAGATATTGTCTCGAGTCTGGCGAGCACCTTCGACGCGGCCAATCCGAACGCGTGTACTGCCAAACGCCCTGATACAACGGTTCCCCAGCAAACTCTGTTCGCGCTCAACTCTGAATTCGTTCAGGACAGAGCAGCTAAGCTTGCGAGTTTATCCGAGGGACACGCGGCCGATCCAACAGCTCGTATTCAGTGGTTGTACCGACGTGTGTACTCCCGCGCACCTGAGAACGACGAGCTTCAGTTGGCGCTGCGGTTTGTCAGCCAGGCGAACGCTAGTACGGCCAATACACCGGTTGCAGTGGAAACCGAAAACTCGACGAAGTGGCAGCAGCTAGCTCATGTTCTGCTAGCTGGAAACGAATTTGTGTTTGTGGATTAATGCATATGAATCAACTGAATCATCGCCGCGAATTTTTCCGACGCTGCGGTATGGGTTTCGGAGCATTGGCAATGGCTGATATGCTCTGTGGCACCTCGCAGGCGGGCGTCAAGACGCATTTCCCCGGTCGTGCCAAACATGTGATTCACATCTTTCTCAATGGCGGTGTTTCACAAGTCGATACGTTCGACCCGAAACCGGAACTGACCAAGCGCGGCGGACAGATGTTACCCTTCGATAATCTGCAGACAGAACGCAAAACGGGGGTTGCGCTTCCCTCACCGTTCACTTTCAAACAACATGGCCAAAGCGGTATTCCTATCAGCGATCTGTTTCCACATCTGTCCACTTGTGCCGACGAGATGGTTGTCATTCGGTCGATGCATGCCGAATTGCCGAATCATGAGATGTCGCTGATGCTGATGAACACTGGCGATCAACGCTTGGTTCGTCCCAGTATCGGTTCATGGTTAACGTGGGGAATTGGATCGGAAAATCAGAATTTGCCCGGTTTCGTCGCGTTGTGTCCTGGTGGATTGCCGGTGGGTGGTGCAGGCAACTGGCGCAGTGCTTTCATACCGGGCGCCTATCAAGGCACGCTTATCGATACTTCGAACACCGACCCAGCGAAACTGATCGAGCACATTCGAAACACGCGGTTGACTACACAGCAGCAACGCGAGCAATTCGACCTGCTCCAGTCGCTGAACGCGCGCCATTTGGCCGAGCGCCCTGGCGAAGCGGCCATTGAAGCCCGCGTGCGCTCGTTTGAACTCGCCTATCGTATGCAGATCGAAGCCACGGACGCGTTCGACTTAAGTCGAGAGCCTGAGCACATTCTCAAATTGTACGGCGCAGGCCCACAGAACCGTCAGTTATTGATGGCTCGGCGCTTGGTCGAGCGCGGAGTACGTTTCGTACAGACTTGGCACGGCAACTTACAACCGTGGGACAGTCACTCAAACATCAAAGAAGAGCATCGCAAAGTTGCCAACGAGTGCGATCAAGGATTGGCGGCTCTCATTATTGATCTCAAGCAGCGCGGGATGCTTGATGAAACGCTAATTGTGTGTTCCGGCGAGTTCGGCAGAACACCCTCGGTCGAAATGGGACAGAACGGATCCGGAGCCGGTTTGGGCCGCGACCACAACCACTGGGGTTATTCCCTGTGGATGGCGGGCGGCGGAGTCAAGGGAGGCACGATTTATGGAGCCACCGATGATTTTGGTTTCCGTGCCGTAGAGAATCCAGTTTCCGTGCATGACTTGCATGCGACCATGCTCTACCTCCTCGGCCTAGATCACGAGCGTCTCACTTTCCGCTACGCTGGTCGTGACTTCCGCTTGACCGACGTTCAGGGAAAAGTAGTCCGCGACGTTATTGCTACCTAGCAGAAGTTGCCGCCGCATCGCAAGCTGGAAGCTTACGCCACGGACAACGTCAATCTTTCCAGAACTCCCACCAGCGTTTCGAGGATGGCTTGACTTCATCTTGCCTTACCCGTGGCTTGGGGATTGTCCGCATGGGCTGCGTCGCAGTGGTTGACACATTTACTTTCTTCTTCACCGGTAGCCCGGGATCGGTATCGGAAGTGTATTCAACCATCAGCGTCACGGACCCCAACTGCAACGCATCGCCCGGTACCAGCGAATGAGTCTGCTTAATTCGATCTCCGTTGACGTAGGTGCCGTTGGTTGAACCGGCATCGCGGACCACTAAACACTCATCGGGTCCTAGAAGCAATTGGCAATGCGAGCGACTAATCGATTCGTCATCGATGAAAACAGACGCCTCTTCGCCGCGTCCAACAATAGCGGGAAGCTCAAGCGGCCAGCTTTGAACTTTACCTCCCTGTGCTGTATTAATGCGCACTAATCGATAGAACATGATAAATACCTCGCGTGGATTTAGCAGGATGTTTTAGCGAGAAGATAAGTAACTCCATTCTAGCGTAACGCTTTGGCACCGCGCACTCAGACTCCCTGGATAGGCTGCTATGAGTTCTTGCGGGCCATGACCGGAGGCACCAAAAAGAAGGTGTCATCGTGGTTAGGCGAGTTGCTGAGAGCTGCTTCGCGGGTAAGTCCAGGTCGTCCTTCGTCAGCTCGCAGGACTGAGTGTACGTCGAGCGGGTGGGCCATCGGTTCAATGCCGTCTGTGGGTACTTGGGAAAGCTGCTCGACGAAGGCAACAATGTTGCCCAACTGCTCAGTGAATACAGCAATTTCGCTTTCCGAAAACTCGAGACGCGCGAGAACCGCAACTTTTTTGACATCTTCAAGGGTCAGTGACATAAGCGGATCTTCGATTCCCGAGTTAAGGACATTTTAAAAAAGCTCCGTGCCCAGCGTTTCACAGAAATTCTGGCATGGCGTAAGTCTAGTGCCAGTTACTCACAAATCAACTAGACCGTGCTAGTCGTTCAAGCGAGCCGACCAGCTTTCGGGAACGATTGAGGACAATCGTTCTACAATCGTTGTTCCGCTGGATATTTCAGGCGGTTCTTCACCATTTTATTGTTCACAGCTTGAGCGAGGTCGATTTGCAAAACATTTGCAAGTGCCAGGGCGTAGCAGGTTACGTCCGCCAATTCGTCTGCGATCTCGACGAAGTCTTGCTGCTGGCCATTCACCACCTCGTCGGTTGTAAGCCATTGAAAGTGTTCCATTAACTCCGCCGCTTCGATCGCTAGAGACATGGAGAGATTCTTGGCATTGTGAAACTTGCGCCAATTTCGCTCGTCGACAAATTGCTGCACAACAACCTTTAGCTCAGCGACGGTCGTCGTAGAATCATCCTTGTTCGTCATACTTGTGCCTTTAAAGTCTGTAGTAGACTCACCCTGAAATCACTTCTGCCAGCGTTCACGCACAGACTCTCGCAGCTGATAAAGGATGGGTGGTGAGTTGTTCCAGCGATTGCCGCTGACAGGCTTTTCCGGCTGAGCGACTTGGGTGGGGTTGACTTGCGATGTCGACACGGGCCTGGGGTTAATGGAAGCCAGGTAGCGTGCCAAGTGACTATTGAGCACTTGCTCTGCTGGAAACGCATTGTTGTCGCGCAGCTTTTCTTTCGCCAAGAAGATCTGGCCACGAATTTGTACGCGTTCCTCAGGACTCAAGTACGCTTCCACCGCTTGGATATCGTCGACCCATACTTTGCCCGGCCCGACCAAATCGAAAGCAACGTAAAGCTCAGTTAGTTCGGCGCTCGGCAGGTCGGTAACGAACAGCGTCATCGGTCGTTTACCCCAATCAACTGGCAACTCCGAATTGGCTGTTTGCGCTGCAAACTGGTGCATCCGTTGATAACGACGGCCATCACGAGTTCGACCGATAAGCGATAATCGCAAGACTTGCGGCGTATTTCCCACGGCGGGGGCACGCACCCAAGCGCTGACTACCAAACGCCCGGATTCCGGTATGCGGATTTGCTCGCTTTGCATCCATGCGGACACTTGAGCTTGGTTGCGGTTCTCGATTGCCACGCAACTTAAACCGCTGTGAGGCAAGGCATTTTCTTGTCGAATCGATACCTGTGGCAGCGAAGAAACCGTCCAGCCGACTGGTCGACTTCCATCAACCCACTGTTCGAAATCCCCGCCTGGTACGTCGAGAGACTCCAAACGGGCGGTGTCGCTGATCGTGCTCATTCTGTTTTCCAACGCGTCGATTTCGACCTTCATCGCTTCAATTAAACTGGGGTCCGGCGAGTGAATAAAGTTGTTTAGTTTGAATTGTGGATCTGAGATTTTGAACCCGATCATCTCATAAGGTGGCACATCGAACTGCCAAACTGTGCTTGCTCTGGATCCGTTTGCGTCAATTCGCGAACTGGAACGATTGGATGTCGTGGCTCCGTTGATGGTCAATTCCTTTCCACCCAGCACCTCATAAACGCTACGGATGTCAGCAATCTTAACATCCATAGTCACTCGTTCTGTCCACGATGCATTGTTGATTAACTGCAAGTAAGTATCGTTGCCGGTTTTGACGGAACGCAAGCGAACGTTATTATCATCGCGATCGGTTTTCACCGTTTGCATCGGCGCGTTGGGTAATTCGACCAGGGTTTTGCGAAACTCGGTCAGTTGCAGGGAATCACTTTGAGGCGGCATCCAAGTTCCGTCCGCAACCAGGAGACTATCTTCACGATAAAGTTGCTCAATGAAGTTCTTGCGAACTTGTGGCCCAAGACTGGCTGCAATGGGATAGCACCAGGCGTTGCCCGACGAAGGTATTGGGTTACTTCCGTGAGCGGCTGAGCCATGCAGTTTGTTCGCTTCCGGAATGAGGATGGCTGTTGGGCGCTGCAATTGCACGGTGCCACTGCTGTTACCTAAACACCCATAAACCATTCCTGCGTCGCTGGCAGCGCGGCTAAGCCAAGCGCGTTCGAGGTCGCTGCCCAGCGCGCATTCGGATTGTCCACGCAGGATCGCAACATGTTGCTGCTGCTTCAGCCAAGCGGTGTCGAGTCCAGCGGCTAGCAGGACGTCGCTCAAATTGCGTGACGCAGCCACAGCATCGATGTAATCATGCTGCGAAGGTTGTCGTTGCCAAAGAGGGACTGGGTTGAGCAGCAGATGCGCATCCGCTTTTGCATTTTGAACTGCATCTGCCAGCCGAACGTAAAAAATGGATAACTCACGCGCTCGCCAATTCAGGAATGCCAAGCGTAAGGCACCTTGCATCGACGTCGACACAGGTTCGCGAAGTAGCAACTTCGACTGAGTCGCAGCTTCAAATCGCTGCAGCGTCAATTCATCATATCCCCAGCGGTCACCAGCGAAAACTAAGTGCGACCCTTCATCTAAATCGAATGTCAGACCCTTGAAACAAGGGTGCAATGCATAGCGATTACTCACGTCTCGGATGATCTGCTCCAGTTCAGATTGAACTTTCGGATGCAAGGGGTTATACAAAACACGTCGATTACTTGCATCGGTGTCAAATTGCCAAGCCTTGCCTTCAAAATCGACTTGATACATTCCCGCAACTTGGGTTTCATCCGCTTCCCACTTTGCCAAGCCGGGTAAATGACTGTTGAGATCCAGCGTCAACATCAATTTCAACCCCGCTCGGTCGAGATGATTGCAAAGCAATTCAACGAAATCCTTGATTTCCGGGGACCGACCATCCGAGTAGAACGTACCGCTATCGAAACGCGCAGTAGCCGCCAGTCGCGCAAGCGGCAGCACGGACCCGCCGTCACCAGCGACGTCGAGTATTAGCGTGTTGTAGCCAGCGTTTTGCATGTACTGGGTTAGCCGTTCGGCGGATTGCTGCCAGGTTAACCAACTGTCGAGAGCACGTTTAGTTAGCGGGTCAACGTTGCGCTGAGCTCCAAACGCATCCGCCATCAATGGCTTTGTTAAGTAGAGCGCGACCATACGCTTCGAGTCATTGCTTTCTGTTTGACTGACGTGCGCTCGAATAGCGTTCGGGGGTGCGACAGGTTCTAGTTGGCCGACCTCAAGCTGCAACTCGCCAAACGCAGCTTCTTCAGTCGATGAAGCGTTCAACATCAGCAGCACAGGCTGTAGAGAGCGGGGCCAGAACACAATTTCATGGTCGGCCCAAAGACCTGCGCTCTTCGCCTGCGAAGCAACCTGTCGCTCACCTAATACGATCGCAGAGTCAACGTTCAAAGTCGTAGGTTCTCCACTGGTATGGTAGTCACGCACGCTGATTACGAGTTGCTGAGCGCGATCGCACGGGACACGCACTCGCAATCGATGCGGCTGGCCCAGATGTTCGATCGCTAACGGATACGCTTGCCAACTTTTAGGGCCCAGCGTCCGACAGTCTTGATCCCCCACTTTGCGACTCGATTGCGATCCATGATTGACCAAACGTTTGCTGTGTTCAGAAAAGGCAGGCAACTGAACAAAGGGCTGCGTTGATCCGAGCGTTGAGAACCATGTTTTAGCACTCCACCACTGCGAATTCAGCGGCTGAATCGTCGCGATCGGTGTCCAGTATTCAATACGATTTGGTTTAGCCTTGTAATCGAACACCACCAAATCAACGCGTCGTTTTAGTGAGTGCGTGGAACTAACGAATGACTGCAGGAAGCGTTTGCGGTTTAGTATAAACTCGATCGCGTAACTGCTTTCAACTTGCGGTAACGGCACTTCGAGCGCAAAGGTCTCGAAGTTGCCAAGCTGGTCGATCATTACCGTTTGCTCTTGCTCAGAAACGATCGCATCCCCCTTGGCTTGGTCCAAGAGCTTGATCAGCAAATGATATTCACCAGCTGGCAGACCACAGCGATAGCCACTAAGGGCTGCATGCCAAGTGGAATCGACTGGGAAGATACTCTGCGGCAGACGAGGGCGGACGCGCAAGCGATCCTGCATCTGACGTTCTGCCGCAATGCGGTTCCCTTGCTCGTCGAGTTTGCGTAGCCAACGGTCTGCCAGTATTTCACTTAAGACAAACGAATGCTCGACAGGTTGGTTCAATGTTGGATGAACAAATTGCATTGTGACACGACTGTTAGCGGTACCTTCGATCATCACATCGGCACCGCCAAAAGTGCTCGAGCTGTGCCCAACCACCTTAAGCGAGGAATTGCCCGTACTGCTGATAGCCCCGATTGAATCCGCTTGAAGGCTCAAGTTTCGAACTAGTTTTATTGAACCGTTGTCAATGGAAATATTGCCTTGGTAAGCGCGCGGGGCACCTCCTCCCCACACGATTCGCAATTCAAATGCTAGTTTCTCAGACGCAGCCACATGGGCGATAGCTCCTGCAGCTGTGTCGCTGGCAGAGGCCATGGGTTCTGCAGCCGGCCTGGATTCTGCGCCTGCGTCGCTCTGTTGAGCAAGTGCCGCATTGGTCACTGCAGTCATTACCATTGCCAGCGCAGCAATCCACTCCCACCGCCGGCGCTTGCAAAAAGCAAACGGCGATTCCTGACTTAGGACGTGCGGACTTCCATGCCCAACAGTCATGTTTACGGAGGCCTAAGAACGCTGGAAGATCAAGATCATCAATGACTTGTCATCGAAAATGGATCTAAATTGGAAATGTACGATAGGGAACATCTATCAGATCTTGGGTCACATGCCCACAGCGATTGTTTCAAACTGGAAGTGAGAATGGGGCAAATAAGAAGAAAGGGTTGCTTTTGGTTAAAAGCGATCACAGGTTGGGAGCGCAGTGTCTAGCTGGCTAACCCTACGAGCGGGCTAGATGCGCTAAATGCTAGGTGCGGCTTTCCCGAAATTCGCTTTGCAACGCCAATTGCCGACTTTTGGGGGTCATCCATCCCGCGTAGCTTGCCTCGAGCTCCATCAGTTGATCGTCGAGCCAATGGTGCGAATTCTCAAGTTCTCCCGAGGGCAGTCGATCTTTTAACCAATTCCAATTGGGTGCCGATTCGCTAACTGGCATTGAGCCGGCAAATTCATTTTGATTCGAATCGATCATGGTGTCGGTCCTTGTTCGTGCCCAGCTTGCTGGTCCGCGCCGCTTTTCTGCTTTCAGAACATACGTCCTTGTTCGCCAAACTCAACTTCCTTGCCTCTCTACCTTGTGACTGCAAAGAGGCTAGAAAAGTTCACTGCAATCACCATACCGTCGCACAGATTTCCACAAAATTACGCTAACCTATTCAGGTGGAATCGTTTAGAGCACTTTATGTCATTCGAGCCAAGTGGCTAAATGTTGCGAAAAGGCAACAGTTTCGTATCGAGTGCTGCAAAAGAGCTCCGTTAAGAATTTTTGTAAAGTAATCCAACCGCGTCCGCAGGTCCAGCGAAGTATGCCAATTTGTTCAGCTTCGAACGAGTCGATTGCCCGCAATGCCAGCAGTCCGGCAGCTTGGTGGCTTGATTTGCACACTCGGCTGGCTGTAATTGTCCAATGGCGTGTCGAGATTATTGCGAATCCAGGTACAATTGGGGGGAGCTCACGCCGTTTTGCCGCAACTCGCTGGCGACCTCCCGCTACCCCTTGCTGAAAGAAATGGCTCATACCAGCTACACCCTCAAGGTACGCTTGCCAAAATGATGCAACACAGACTTGCCGCTTGCATTTGTCTCATGATCGCTGGGTTATCTGTACAAGCCACAGAGCAAGCTCAAGCTGTTAGACCGTCGGTGGAGCGCCCGAATTTTGTGGTGTTTTTTGCTGACGACCTCGGATACGCCGATTTGCACTGCTTTGGCGGCGAACAAAGGGTCACGCCGAACTTAGACCACTTAGCGAGTCAGGGGAGGCGGATGACGAGCTTTTACGTTTCGCAAGCGGTTTGCAGTGCGTCGCGTTGTTCCTTGCTCACTGGCTGCTACAACGTGCGGATTGGCATCCTGGGTGCACTCGGACCGGGGTCAAAGACTTGTTTGAATCCCGAAGAGTACACGATTGCCGAAATATTAAAGCCACGTGGGTACCAGACGGCGATTTTCGGCAAGTGGCATCTAGGGGATCGTGGAGCCGGCTTGCCGACCAACCATGGCTTCGATGAGTACTTCGGATTGCCATACTCGAATGATATGTGGCCTTATCATCCGACCAGCAAGGACTTTCCTCCGCTGCCGCTCATCGAGGGGACGCAGACGATCAATGCCAATGTCACCGCTGACGATCAACAGTACTTGACGCGTTGGAATACCGAACACGCGCTCAAATTCATTGAAAACAATCGCGCGCGACCGTTTTTCCTTTACATGCCTTACAGCATGCCGCATGTTCCCATCTTTGCTTCGGACCAATTTCGCGGCTCAACAGGCAAGGGAATTTACGCTGATGTGATCGCTGAAATCGATTGGAGCGTGGGCAAAGTGGTCGCCGCTCTCAGGCAACATGGACTCGATGAACGTACGCTCGTCTTGTTCACGTCGGACAACGGCCCATGGCTTTCCTATGGAAACCATGCGGGATCTGCAAAACCACTACGCGAAGGCAAAGGGACTGCGTGGGAAGGAGGTCAGCGAGAGCCGACAATCGCTTACTGGCCCGGGCAGATTCCAGCCGGTACGGTGTGCGACCAAGTGGCAGGCACGATCGATGTGCTGCCTACGCTAGCTTACTTGGCCGGCGCCGAATTGCCGAAGCAGAAAATAGACGGAGCCAATGCTTGGCCGATTCTATCAGGGGCTGCCGGAGCGACGAGCCCCCACGAGGCTTACTACTATTATTGGGGACGCGAGCTGCATGCAGTTCGTAGCGGGCCATGGAAATTGCACTTTCCGCATAAGTACCGCAGCCTGGTCGGTCCAGGCGGCGTGGACGGCAAACCGGCTGCTTACAAGGAACTGAGCTGCGGCTTGGAACTCTACCACCTAGAGCGCGACATAAGCGAATCCATGGACGTGGCCGCGTCAAATCCCGAAGTGGTCGCAAAGTTGACGAATCTCGCCGACAAGATTCGCGCCGAATTGGGAGATGAACTGACCAAGGTCAATGGTGCGGAATTGCGGCCTGCCGGCAAGCTCGAATAACATGCAGGCTCGAGCGCCCTTATGAACGCTTGCGACTTGCGTTACAACAGAAATCCTGCTGCTTGCACTTGCCAACGCAGAACAGTGGTGTGGTAAGTTCTTTACAATTTTTCGCTCTCTGTTACCCGAAATGCACATGAAGATCGCTCAAGACCGCCGCAATGAGCAAGGTGCGTGGCTGTTTCTCGCTTCCCTGAGTGTGTTTTTCTTCAGTTGCGTGTTGCTCTATGCGATCTACGTCGTTATTCGAGTCGCTCCGCCCGGCGGGCTATCCCAACCGTTCGTTCTGCCGATCAATTTCATTTCCACGACGGTGGTCCTGATCGCCATCAGTATCTCTTTGCATTTGTCTGTGGGCGCCATTCAGCGCGAAAGGCGTGTCGATGTTTGGCGGTACATTATCATCGCCAGCATTTTGAGCGTAGTCTTTTTTGGGCTACAATCGTCCGGCATGCTGGCAATGATACAGCGGCTTCAAGAATCGACGCAGCAAGATCGCAGTCTCTACGGTTTTACATTTCTGATGGTATTGGTCCACGCGCTTCACGTGGTGGGCGGCTCGGCGGGGTTGGTATTCGTGCTATTTGGGCTTTCGCGTGAAGCCTATGATCACGAACGCTACTGGCCGATCCAATTCTGCGCCCTCTATTGGCACTTCCTGGACGTTGTCTGGATCTTGATGTTAGCGAGTTTTGCCCTCGCCGCTTACGCATCAAAATAGTCAAGTTAACTTACTCCCGCAAAATTGCTCAACAGGCGTTCAGCTTGACCTAAATGCCAATTCCATCGTGAGTCCGCCAATAACCACCGCGCTGGTGATCGCAACGCACTCGATTTCCACGTTCTTGCTGCGAAACGATACCCGATTCAAAGACAGTGCGGCCGCCTACCAGCGTGCGGACTGGCCAGCCAGTTAGCGATTGACCAGCCCATGGGCTCCAGCGACTGCGCGTGAATTGCTTTTCATTCTCGATGGTTTTCTTTAGGCCAAGATCCACCAGCACCAAGTCCGCATCATAGCCGACTTCGATCCGTCCCTTGCCCACCAAGCCCCAAACACGTGCCGGTGCGTCGCTCATCCACGAAGCGACTTGTGTTAACGTACAACGACCTTGGTGAACCTGATCCAACATGAGCGCGAGGCTATTCTCGACGGCGGGCAGGCCGCTCGGCGACTTCGGGTACGCGACTTGTTTTTCTTCGAGTGTATGCGGTGCATGATCGGTGGCGATTACTTGAATGCGACCTCGGCAAAGAGCGTCCCATAAGAGCTTCGTATCCGCCAGCGATTTGACCGGAGGATTCATCTGCACCAGCGTCCCGAGTCGTGCATAATCAGCGGTGGAGAAGAACAGATGATGTGGACAAACCTCCGCCGTCACGTAAGGGTCTGCATCGAGCAGTAGCGGTAGCTCTGCCGCGCTACTGACGTGAAGCACATGAAAGCGATGCTGATGCCGTCGCGCCAAATCCGTCGCCCGCGTCGTCGCTCTCACCGCTGCCTCAACGTTGCGAATTCGCGAATGGTCAGCCAAAGTTAAATCGTCGCCGAGAGCCGCACGATTCGCACGCACCGTGGTTTCATCTTCGCAATGAGCACATATCGGAAGCGTCGTCTCGGCAAATATCCGTTCCAGCGCAGCTTGGCTATCGACCAGCAAATCCCCAGTGCTCGACCCTATGAAGATCTTAATGCCCGGCACATTCTCAGCCGCTTTTAACTCAGCCACATTCGATTCAGTGGCGCCGATATAGAAGCCAAAATTCACGCGACTGACCTCACTCGCGCGACGGTACTTCCACTCGAGCAATTCGCGCGTCGTCGCATTTGGAATTGTGTTCGGCATCTCCAAAAACGTTGTCACACCGCCAGCCGCACAAGCCAAGCTGCCCGACGTCAGATCCTCCTTATGCGTCATTCCAGGTTCGCGAAAATGAACTTGATCGTCCACCACACCAGGCATCGTCGTCAGCCCTGCCGCTTCGATCACCAAGTCGGCGGACGACGTCCGGCTTGCATCCAACGCCACGATCTTCCCGCCTTCGATCAATAGATTGCTGTGCGCTACGCCACCAGCAAAAACAACGGCACTATCTCGAATCAACGTCCGCATGAAGCTTCCCAAATTAAAAAAAAGACAATCGTTCCGCTCTTGCCATTCATTTTTGCGCTTCCAACCTGCCCAAAATCCGATTGAGCGAATCCGAAGTCTGATAAATGAGCGCTTCAGGATAATGTGGATACGGATGAAAATACTCAAACGTAACCGAACCTGCATACCCGATCGTATGCAGCGCCTCAGTCACCGCTGGCCAATTGGTCGTTCCATCTAACAACGGTCGAAACGTTTCCAGTGAATAGTCGGTTCCCTTTTTCGTAAACTCTTTGAAATGAATGTTCTTAATGCGTTTGCCTAGAATTGGAATCCAATGTTCCGCAAACTGAAACATTGAGATATTGCCAGTGTCAAAGTGGACTTGAATCGACTCGCTTCCAAAACTATCGACGAACTGGTTCATTTCCATGGGCGTCATCAAAAAACCGTTGAAGAAAATATTCTCCATGTTCAACGATACTTTTAACTTCTCGGCTTTGCCTACCAACTGGCCGATAGCTTCCTTTGCGCGTCGCTCACACACATCGTTCGGAACCGGTTCATGATCGTCGCGCCAAGGAATATGCACGGCACCCGGCACAACCAACAGGTTCTTGACGCCCATATGTCCCGCAGCGTCTGCCATCAGTCCGGCTAACTCGATGCCGCGATTCCTCTTTGCTGCATCATTGCTTGACAGGGGATAAGGCCAGAACAGGAAACTGCACAGCCCGCTGATTTCGATCCCAATGCGATCTGCCAACTGCCGAATCGCTGCCAGCTCTTTGGGAGACGCTTTGGGAGACAGATCGTTGTCCAAGTCGTAATTCAATTCGATTGCGTCAAATCCAGCTCTCTTTGCCAACTCCAAGCATTCCTCCAGCGACATCCGCCCCGGATACGGAAACGCCCACAAGTTAATCGACTTCCGCATGGCGAAGCGCTTCGGCGAAGCCCGTCGATCATCGGTGGCGGGCAGGTAGGTCGAAGCGTTTGACCCGCTTGCGGCCGCCAGCGCGACGCCCGTAGTAACCAATCCGCTGAGGAGCGCATCACGTCGCGATATCGACCGAGTCTGCGCGAACGGTCCAGTTGAATTATGGTGATGCAACATACTCTCCCTTGCGCGACGGCTACATTGAATTTCGCCGTAGAATATAAGCCATTTCTGTGATTCGAGCGCCTAGTGTTCCGTGGACCTCTACAATTTATTCATAGAAAAAACACGTTGTTCAGCCGCGTGGGTATCACTCACCACCGCCGCAGAGTTCGCTGCAGCATTGAAAACGGACACGATGTCGGAGAGCTGATAAGCGATATCTCGGCCCAAGTCCAAAATAGCGGGGTTAACGCCGTCAGACGAAAGTCGCATAATGCTTTTCGCAGCACGATCGGTCCAGAGTATCTGAGTATTAAGAGTTCCATCATTTGCTCCTTTGGCAAGCGATTCGACTAGTCGCGTCACATGGGCTGCATATTCAATGGAGGCTTGGTTCGCTGAATGGGACGCTTTAGGCGGGCGAACATACTCGTAGGATTGGATGTCGGAGGTATCGTAGTGGAGCAAGGAAAGTACTTTGCGAAGTCCTCCAATCGAAAGCTCTCCCGCGAGGGAAACCGAACTGCCGGCACGCGATTGCTCCCAATCTGCAAACTCAGGCAGGCTGCATCCAGTATTGTAAGCCAACTCGATTGTTGCTGAACGGCACCAAGTAACTGCCACGCTTTGTGCGAACTGATTTCAAACCCGCCAACGAATCGAGATGACCATCTGCCGCATCCCGCACTTCCTCGATCGAAATCGGGTGATCGAGTTTGATCGCGGCGAATTCCCATTTCGGTTCCATATGCTGAAGGTCGAGCTCAGTCGCCAAGACGAATCGCTTCGCATTCTTAGGCAGCATCGATAACTGATGATCAAGCTTCACCCTTTGCGACCTCTGACAGTTATTTTCCGTTGCTAGTTTACTGGCAAACATGGCATCAACATCGATCGCCTAAACAGCATTGGTCGATTCGGGTAACAAAGTCACCAGTTCTTTCCAGTTGTCTTTAGCCGATGTAGGGGAAAACAGAGAACAAAGCAGGGCGATTGGCAGGGATACTTTTACGACACGATAAACTGTGGAAAGGGCGGAACGCTCTTTATTGTGTAGAACATTTGGAATGGTTAAGTCCCTAGTTTTTGCGTGGGACGCTCTTGCCGAGTGCGACCATATTCGCTGCCAAATTTAAACTGGTCGCACCCGGCAGGAGCGACCCACCAAATACAAGCAATTTGCCCTTGCGCACGCTGGTACAGGATGATCCGTCTTTCTTACGGACGCTTTGGGATACAACATTTTGCAGCAGTTCGCGTGCCACTTCGCTTTTCAGTTAATCTGCTGGCTTGGTTTGCGATTGATCAAGGCGAGAATTTCATCGACTCTGCTTGCAAGGTGCAATTTAGCAGTTTCTAGTAGCCAACTTTCCAATTTGTTCGTCCCCGCAGTTTGCAACGATCGCAGTTGTTGTTTCACATCGAGCAGTTCGCGAACTGCTTCAGTGTTTTTGCCCAGGTTGTAATGGAAACTAGCCAGAAAAAGCAGATCGCACATATGGCTTTTCCCCCCGGATGCGTAAGTTTCGAGCGTCCTTTCGGCCATTGCATCTTTGCTGCCGTTACGCACCTGCGCCCAAGTTGCCATACGCTTGCGAGCAGAGTCAGGCAGCGAAGCTACTTCGCTCAAGAATCGATTACGATCTAATGTGCCGCCAATCAACATCCAACGAGCAGCCAAGAGACTGTAGATGACTTCAAATTCACCCCACTTGCAATCCATCAACAGCTGCCGCGCCAACTCCATCGATGCGGTATCGCGTTTTTGAATCAACGCTTCGACTTTAAGTAGCGTCAGCATCGGGCGCAGATCCTGCCGATCCTCGTTTTCGAGAATTTGCAGATTGACGAGCGCATCGTCCCAGGCTGCTTTGTCCATCAAGTTCAAAGCGTTACGAAGTTCGATTTCGACCGGATTGAACTCCTGAGACGCGGACATGGTCGAGGTTGTGGCTGCGTCAATCGGTTCGGGTGGCAGCGACGCGGTTTTCTGAGCCGGCGAAGAATTTAGCTCCGGCGTGGTGCTCTGCTCTTGATCCTTAACCGCCCGATTTACCTCCATCGATTTGAAGGTCGCTTTCTTTTGACGCTCGCTGGAAAGACTACTGTGCCAAGCACCATTGGCGACCATAATTGAGATGAGAATACAAAACGAGACTGCCAAGCGCTGCATGTTCAGCAACCCTAACGTCATCCTTTGAATGAAATCCTCGATTCCGAAGTAAATCGCCCAAATATCAATCCCCCAAACTCCGGCATCAACCACTTCATCGACTGGCTCGAAGGGTTCGTCAGGCATCCCTTCCTTGGTTTCCATTTTTTTGAATGCGAGGTTCTTCGAATCATTGGGAGTTATCTGCTCGAACCGGAAAGTACCAACCTCGTGCCCAGAATATGTGGTCCCATTGCCAACTGACGAAGTGACAAGTTCATTTTGCTGCACATAATCGCATATCACATCCCGCAGCTGTTCCGTAGAACCGTCATGTTCGTACCACGCCAGCACAGCATCGATTAGCTCTCGATCTGTCAGTTTGTTGCCCATCTTTTCCCTTGAAGTCCGTTTATAAGTCTTACTAGCCGAAGAAGTGGCCTTAATCCGATAGTAATTCCTTGGCGCCTCGTCAGAGGGGCTACTGGATTTTCCTAGAAGCTTGCCAAAAATCTTCGTAAGGCGGAGTTTAACGATAACTTCAGTTATCCATTGTGCGTTGCCGCATTATAGCCGACGTACTGGGCCTTGTCTTAAAAGCGGTCTGCCCCAGGTCTGACCCTTTGGAAGGCATGTAAAACCCTTCAAAAAGAGCATGCCCCGGAACTGAATGCAGGTGGATTCGGCATAAACCCTTCAGACGTCACCGACTGGAACCGCGATGCAAGACGCTAGCATTTGGCCGCTAGTCCGCACCGCCTAAGGTCGATAGCTAATTATCCGGCCGTGTTAAACAGTCGTTAAACCCGTAGATAGGGAAATCGGATCCATGTTCGCTGACGAATGCTTTTCAGACATGGTAGCAAATGAGTTTTACCCAGACGATTTGGCGATCAACAGCCCCGTGGTGGAGCCACAGAAAAATGGTAGCGACGGAAAAATTCGGGTACTAGTGCTAGAGGATGATGAATTGCAACTAGAGTTGCTGCTTGACCACTTGCAATCGGTGGGCTTGGCGACGGTCGGTGTCAAGACAGTCGCAGAGGCTCGCGACCAGTTAATCAACGCCAAATACAACTTAGCGATCTTCGATGTCCATTTGCCCGACGGCTCTGGTTTGGAACTTTGCGATAGCATTTGCGACGACTCGCGATTTTGTAGTATGCCAACCATTGTACTCAGCAGCATCAATCAGTCGAATATCGTTCGCCGCACTCGCGCCTCAGGTGCGAGCTTTTTTATCGGCAAGCCCTACGATCCCAACGTTTTATTGACCGTTATCGAACGCGCATTGGGTATTGAACTACAATAGGGTGCCGACACGATTTTCCTAGCAGTAGTTGACCTGCCCGGCTCGGTTACAATAGGTCGCACCTGATGAATCACGGCAGAGATCTGGATAAGAAACACATGCTGACATGAACCAATCGATTTGGCCCGATGGCGACCAAACTTCCGAACTGCTTAGCGGGGCTCGCGAGGGTGATGCCCAAGCGGTGGATGAGTTACTTGACAAGCATCGCGATTCGCTTCGACGCATGATCAATCTGCGTCTCGATCAGCGTATCAAACGTCGCATTGATGTTAGTGATGTCGTGCAAGATGTTCTGGTGGAAGCAAGCCGCCGACTCAAGGATTATTTGGCGAACCCGACAATGGCCTTCCATTTATGGATTCGTCAGATCGCCAAGGATCGGATAATCGATGCTCACCGACGCCATCGTGTCTCAGCCAAACGCAGCGTTGATCGCGAACAACCACTTGCGGTGGCAGGTGCCGTAGATCAGTCGACGATGGATCTTGCCGGCCAGTTGTGCGATCACGAATTGACGCCTGCGGCTGCTGCGACTCAGCGCGAACTCGCGGTTCACGTTCAGGGCGCAATTGAACAATTGGAAGAAAAGGACCGCGACATCATCTTAATGCGTCACTACGAGCAGCTCAGCAATCAAGAAATCGCCACCGCGCTCGGTTTGACTGAGCCCGCAGCCAGCATGCGATATCTAAGAGCATTGAAGAGATTACGTTTAGTTCTCGACGGCGAGCCTGGCAGCGTAGCCGATGACGAATAGATCCACGAATTGGATCTTCCAGATTGGGTTGCGCCCGATGTACCGGGTGTCACAGCGACTGGGCAGCGAGTGCTGTAAGAGGCTTTCGTTTTAGTGAGCCGTCGGCGTTAGCCGCGGGTTTCGGAGCAGACGACTCAACCTACTCGGTGATTGTCAAATGCCAAACGATTCGCGGCCAGCGAACAAGCATTGGACGAGTTCGCGCTGCTACCACTCTAAACATCTTTAAATCGTGCGATCAATCATTATCGGGGGGGGCGAGGCGGCGACGCTCCTGCGGAGCTCCTCGGGGCTGCGATTGGACGTCCCACTGATTTACAGGTATTTTATCAGCCGGAAGGTGTTAGCGTCCGGTTCTATCCCCAACCGGAGGCTAACGCCTTCCGGCTGATTCAACCAAACCGCTGTAACAACTACTACCTGTTCAATCTCCTAAGCGGGACGCTCTCTAACGCGTTCCGGCTGATGAATACAGCTATGGCCGCCAAGCGCTAAGTACGCACGCGTTTTGACAACATCAAAGTGAGTGCCTTTGGGCGTTAGCCAAGAGTTCAGGCAGTAGAAGCGGCATTGGCGACGCGATCGATATCAGATATTTTACGCAACATTCCTTTTCAGCTTACCGAGGCCTAACCCTCCCTCCACTGAACTATACTGTGCGTGGCGATAACCTGGGCGTGGCGATAACCTGGGCGTTGCGATAAAGGAAGCGAGCCGTTTCAGCATTCTTTATCCTTTTTGCCAAAAAGCGGCCATGCCTTATGCAATCCTTCCTGAATCGCTATGTACCAGCGATCGACTCGCTTCGCGATTATTCGAGGGAAAAATTTCGACGCGATCTCTTTGCAGGCACGACGGTGGCTGCGGTAGCTGTGCCGCAAGCGATCGCGTATGCGATGATCTTCAATATGCCTGCCCAATACGGGCTATATACCGCCATTGTGATGACCGTAGTCGGTTCGTTGCTTGCCTCATCGAAGCAACTGATTAATGGCCCCACGAATGTTATTTCGATCGCCATGTTGAGCGCTTTGGCTGTGCTGCCCGCTGACGTTACCAAAGACCGCTGGATTGAAGCGGCTATTCTGATGGCGTTTCTCGTCGGTAGCCTACAGACCGCGATCGCTCTTTTGAGGCTCGGCGATCTTTCGCGATATATTTCTCACGCGGTCATCGTGGGATTTACCGCCGGAGCTTCGGTGCTACTGATACTGGATCAACTGAAGAACGCGCTGGGTCTCAAAGCGCAAGGCGGTCCGCATGATCACTTTTTGATGCGCTTTTGGTTGACCATGTCCGAAGGTGGTAACGTGCACTGGATTTCGATTGCCATTGCTGTCGGAACAATTGCCATGACCCTGGGACTGCGGCACGTCAATCGCAAATTCAAAATCCTGCTTCCCGATTTGCTGATTGCCATCATCCTCTCAGGCTGTTTGGTATGGTTTTTTGACCTCGGTTCAAAAGGCGTGAAGTTGGTCGACAAAGTGCCGCCTATGCTGCCAGCCTTTGGAGTGCCTTTACTGGACTTTGAGTTGATCCGCAGTCTGGCTGGCAGCGCGACAGCGATCGCGCTACTCGGGATGCTCGAAGCGATCGCGATGTCCAAGAGTTTGGCGGCCCGCAGCCGTCAGAAATTGGACATCAATCAACAGTGCCTAAGTGAGGGACTGGCAAACCTAGCCGGTAGTTTCTTCAACTGCTTTCCAGGATCTGGTTCATTGACGCGTTCCTACATCAACTTTCAAGCGGGGGCGGTAACGCAGTGGTCTGGGGTGATTTGTGCCGGCATGGTAGCCCTGACAATTATCGGACTGGCTCCGCTCGCCCAGTTCATACCGAAAGCCGCATTGGCTGGGGTGTTATTGTTGACCGCTACGCGCATGATCGACTTTGCGGATTTGAAGTATCACATTCGCGCGACTCGATTTGATGCGATCATTGTGATCGCCACAGCGCTCGCGGCCGTGTTCGTGTCGATTGAGTATTGCATCTTGATCGGTGTGTTGCTGTCATTTATGTTTTACGTCCCCAGAGCCGCAAAAGTACACATGACGGAGTTGGTCGTTACTTCACAGCGAGTTATTCGAGATCGAATTCCCAACGATCCCCAATGTGCTTTCGTTCGCCTGTACAACTTCGAAGGCGAATTGTTCTTCGGTTCATCGCCCGACTTCGAAGTCTTGCTTGAACGAATCGAAAACGAAGTTAAGCCGACTAACTCACAGACCGATCCCTTGCCGGACGCGGCCAACGTTAAAGTCGTTCTGCTGCGGCTTAAGCACGTTAGGAATTTGGACGCAGTCTGCCTCCACCATCTCGGCAGCTTCCTGGACCGCCTGCTGGCCAGTGGCATTAAAGTTGGATTAACTGGCATTCGGGACGACGTATTCCATGCACTGGAGGCTGTTGGCATCGTCGAAAAACTTGGCCCTGGCAGAGTCTTCCGCGAAAACCAACAACTTTGGTCTGCCACCATGAATGCCATTAGTTGGGCCTATCAGCAGCTAGAGAACCATCGTTGCGCTCATTGCCTCCACGGCCAATCGGTGAAGCAAGAGGATGGCGGTATGTTCTTCATGATCTAACAGCTATCGGAGGAGCCTGCTGACTTAACAGCAATACTCTGAGAGAGTTCCGTCATAAAGCCCAGGGTTGCGAACGAAGCGAGCTACCCTGGGCTAAAAGCCATAACTCCTTCGGAGTAGTTGTTGCTTGCTTGTCGAATTTGAACATCGACTTACCCAATGCTGTAAGGGGTAATCGCTGCGGAGAATTAAGGGATTGCGATGTTGGAGCAGTTTGCGCCGATAAAGCTTCGTAGAGGAAGAATCCTGCCTATTTGCAGCCGGCGGAACCGCCTTCCTGTATTTTCGTACTCGTACTCAGTCCACAGGACGGTACTCGTACTCGAACTCGATAATCCCAGGTTCCTTCGAGTACGAGTACGAGTACCGTTTCACTGAGTACGAGTACGAGACAGAATCCAAAATGTGGGTAAACAGCTTTATGTTACCGGGCCTGATCACTTTTCTCGGGAGAGGTTACCATAGGGTGATGATACAGTCCGAGCGGACGGCAGTTATTGCTAAGTCAGAACACTCACGTTCTTCAGAAACTCTTGGGTGGTGAGCACATAGAGACGCTTCAGTTGCTGATTATGTGACTATCGAGCCTCAAAAACGATGTCTTTGCGAAGCCGGTGGTATGTTTCACTGTCAACGAAGACGTTTGCCCAACCAGTTGAGAAGGACACCTAGAAGTATGCTCATGCGCCATCCGCATCCTGAATTACAATTTGCATACAGCCTTCCTTATGGGGCTGTGGTCACTGATCGTGGCGTGCAGTTTGTCGTCTTCAGCCGCAGCGCGACTGCGATGCGGGTTCTGTTGTACGATCACGTCGATGACCGCGAACCAAGCGATATCATCGAGTTCAATCGCGACACAGATCGATGGGGCGACGTATGGAGCGCCTTTGTGCCGGACATGGGACCGGGACAACTGTATCACTTCCAGGCGAGTGGTCCGTTCGATCCTGAGTTGGGACAATGGTTCGATGGCAACGCGCGTTTGGTCGACCCGTATGCGAAAGCGCTCGCGGGTTGCTTCCAACCTAGCACTGACGGCATCATTCGTCCTCCTAAGTGCGTAGTAGTCGATGACTACTTCGACTGGGAGGGCGATCGCCACGTCCGACGTCCGCTCTCCGAATCCATCATTTATGAAACGCACGTTCGCGGGTTTACGAATAGTAAAACTTCGGGCGTCGAGCATCCGGGTACGTACTTGGGGCTGATTGAGAAAATCCCCTATTTGCAAGACTTGGGAGTGACGGCCGTTGAGCTGATGCCGGTCCACGAGTTCCCGATCCGAGATATTCATGGAAACCAAAAGGACCGTCCCAATTACTGGGGTTACGATCCGCTGGCTTTCTTCGCGCCGCATCGAGGCTATGCTCATAGCAACGAACCGGGTGCGCAGGTGAATGAGTTCAAGCAGATGGTCAAGGCGTGCCACGCAGCGGGCATCGAGGTCATTCTCGACGTCGTGTTCAATCACACCTGCGAAGGCAACGAGCATGGCCCTGTCTTGGGATTCAAGGGACTTGAGAATCGCGTTTACTATATGTTGAATAGCGGCGGTAGTCACTACAGCAACTATTCGGGATGTGGTAACACACTGAACGGAAATCATCCGATTTGTCGCGAGTTGATATTCCATTGCCTCCGGCACTGGGTTCACAACTACCACATCGATGGTTTCCGGTTTGACTTGGCCAGTATTTTGTCACGCGATCGCAACGGCAACCTTATGCCGAATCCACCGTTGGTGGAGATGATCGCCGAAGACCCGATGTTGGCCGATACGAAGATCATTGCAGAAGCCTGGGACGCAGCCGGCGCCTATCAGGTCGGTTCGTTCGGCGACCTGCGATGGGCGGAGTGGAATGGACGGTATCGAGACGATGTGCGTCAGTATTGGCGCGGCGACGAAGGGCTGACTGGTCCACTAGCGACTCGCATTGCGGGTTCGTCGGACTTGTACGAGCATGCTGGTCGCGCACCCTACTGCAGCATCAATTTCATCACGAGTCACGATGGTTTTACTTTAAATGACTTGGTCAGTTATAAGGAGAAGCACAACGACGAAAATGGTGAAGGAAATCGAGATGGTGACAACAATAACTGTAGTGACAACTACGGTATAGAGGGTCCGACCCGACGCAAGCCGATCGAGGACTTGCGACTGCGTCAGATCAAAAACATGACGGCTACACTCTTGCTCAGTCAAGGTGTGCCTATGCTGGTGATGGGAGATGAGATTCGTCGGACGCAGAACGGCAACAATAACGCTTACTGCCAAGACAATGAAACGTCTTACTTCAACTGGTCGTTCGTGAAGCGGAACGAGGAATTGCATCGGTTCGTGAAAGGTTTGATTGTAGTGCGTAAGAGTCAGCCGACACTGCGCCGCACTCGGTTCCTAACTGGTCGGCCGTTTGATTCGCGCGGCATAGCCGACGTGAATTGGTTCAACCATCTTGGCCTGCCGGTCAAGTGGGAGAAACCTGCCGGATCGCTGGTGTGCTGGCTGCCTGCGCCAGCCAATCACGATGATCCCGAGGGGACGGGCCGCGATTTGTTGTTGCTGTTCAACGGCACCCACGAATCCGTCAAGTTCAACTTGCCAGAACAGATCCGAGGTATGCGTTGGTGTCAGTTAATTGACACGGCCGCCGAGTCGCCAAATGACATTTTTCCAAATTTGGATGGCCCGATCTCAGCCTCAAATCGACAGGTTCCGTTGGTGTACAGAAGCTTGCAAGTTTTCGTTTCCGAGCGAACAAAGTAAAATTCAAGATGGATTTGCAAAAATCCAACCGCACGAAAGTTGGCGTCGCAATTGATAGTTCTGGGGCACTCAACAGAGGAGGAGCTAAACGTTTTTGCTTTATGGTATCAACGTCCATGCTTCGGTTATTTCAACTTGTTCGTCGAATTTGAGCATGAGACGCACAGTCCGATGGTTAGTTTCAGCTGTTAGTTAAAGCCGTTTTGTACGGCCAAAAATGACGACGCAAGCGCCCGCTTCACCCTCCGGTCGCCAGTCGAAAGCCTGCTTTAAAAGCAAATCCATGGCGTCAGGGCCATTGTTAAAATCTTTTTCCATTTTAAA
>JANLQO010000535.1:0-3773 GCA_031367855.1 Planctomycetia bacterium
CAAAGCCAGTACAAGCTACTTTCGCATCGATTGACAGTTTACCAAACACGTGGGTCCGCATCTCCGAGGCTGTGATTTTTTGTAGGCGAGTCGCTCCGCGACTCGTCGAAACCAGCGAAAATGAACGCCTTTGATCCAGCAAAGATGGCAAGTCGCAGAGCGACTCGGCCACGTTTGCCAAAAAAATCACAGACTCTCCGAGGCGGGCAGTTCAGCGTCTCGGAGATCCGCTGCTACGTGGTAAAATTCCAACTGTCGATGGCTTAACTGTTGGCTAATGTCTTCATTTCCTGCGGGGATATAGAATAACGCAACTTCCAAACCCGTACCGTGGTTCGTGGTTCCATTTGGTTGCTCATTACAAGCCCGAAGCGCAAGCCAGCGAACGATCTGCGCGCTTCACTCGCTTGCGCTTCGGGCTTGTATTCCCCGTGTTTAGCAGAATGCGCGTTGTCCAGCGAAAGATAGCGATGAATAATCAACCGGTTCCGTTGCCGGATTGCCCAAGCGAGTGTCGAGTCCACGACCATGTGCCCATGGCACATGTGACGGATGTTGACCGATCCATCCGGTTCTATGCATTACTAGGATATAGTTGTGATAGCCGCTTGGACGATGGCGAGGGCAAAGCCTACTATGCGGCGATGAGTTCGGGGCAGGCAGAGCTCATGCTGGTCCTAGCCAACGGACCGGTCAATGCCAGTCAACAAGCCGTGCTTTTTTATATGTATTCGCAGGATGTTCATGCGCTCAAAGTGCATTTGCAAAACAAGGGTGTTCCAGCGGCCGGACGAGCGCCCGGGCTGCGCAAGGTGGGTGACTCGGACGTGCCAATTCCGCCCGGCCCCTGCGTGTTCGATCCAACTTATCCGGTCTATATGAACGAAGGCGAAGTTCGCGTTCATGATCCCGATGATTACGTGATTCTGATCGGACAATGCGACTTTAGAAAACAATCGCAGCCAGGCATCCGACGAGAGACTGTCGGCTGCATTGGACAGATTGCGATTACGGTGAGCGACGTCGAAGTTGCGACCCGCTACTATTGTGATGTTATCGGTTTAAAACTCTTGTTCAGGGCTGGCGCTAATTTGGCATTTTTGTCGGATGGAGCGCTGCGTATTATGTTGTCGACGCCGCAAGGAGCTGGCAAGATTGGCACCAATTCCATTTTGTACTTTACGGTCGGCGATATCGAAGCGACCTACACATCGATTGTCGAAAGAGGTTCGGACACTGAGCGGCCGCCGCAACTGGCTGCCAAAATGCCCGATCACGAACTGTGGATTGGCTTCCTGCGCGACCCGGATGGAAATTTAGTTGGACTTATGGAAGAGAAGCGAGTGGATCGATGAGTGTCGATACTGAACAGGTTGTTAAAAGTCATGAGCAACAAATTGCGGATCGCATCGCGGCGCTGTGTAAACCGCCGGGCAGCCTGGGAGCGTTCGAAGCGATAGCCGCAAGGTTGTGTGCAATTCAGCAGACGCTCGAGCCTCTCACCAAGCCTAGGCACGTTTCAATCTTCGCGGCCGATCATGGAGTTGTATCGGAGGGCGTTTCCGCTTGGCCGAGCAGTGTTACCCAGGCCGTCGTGGCGCTCATGTCCACTGGACGGACTGCCAGCGGAGTGTTTGCGCGGACACTCGACTGCCGGTATGAGGTTGTCGATGTTGGACTGTTTGAACCTGTAGCCATGTGCCAAGGTGAATTGCGGCTGGTTCAAGCTGCCAAACGACGAGGGACTGGTAATTTGCTGCATGAACCAGCGATGCTCTCCCACGATTTCGATCATGCCTGGAGCGTGGGAACCGATCGCGCGCGCAATGCGATTGAATTCGGTAACAGATTGCTCATTGGGGGTGAAATGGGAATTGGCAACACGACCTCAGCCAGTTGCTTAGTATCGTTGTTTACGAGTACTGACCCGCTGAAAGTCGTAGGCAGAGGTGCGGGGATCGATGATGCCGGTTTGCTGCGCAAGCAGCAAGTCGTCAGCGCAGCAATCGAGCGCGTGCGCTCATTGCAACTACATTCGCCAAATGAAATCGCTTGTCAACTCGGTGGCCTGGAAATTGTTGCACTGGCGGGCTTTTATGCCGAGGGAGCTAGGCTTGGTGCGACTATTGTTGTGGACGGCTTCATTGCAACGGCCGCAGCGTTGTTAGCTGAATTGGTATGTCCCAGTACGTCGCGGGCCATGATTGCCGGGCATCGTTCAGTGGAACCAGGACATGCGGCCGCACTCGCAGCACTAGGCTTGGTCCCGGTACTCGACTTGGAAATGCGATTGGGTGAAGCGACGGGTGCATTGGCAGCGCTGCCCTTGATCGACTTAGCCGCAGCTATGGTATGCGATATGGCCACACTCGCGGACTTGAGGTTGAGATGAATTCGCAAGCATTCGAAAATGCCTCCTCGGAGCCAAGCAAAATAAATCCAACGCAATGGGAGTGTTTTGAAACCGCGATTCAGTTCCTTACCCGCATACCTGTTTCGGGAACGATGGAAAAGACTATCGAGTACTACTACGCAGCATTGAAATTGTCCGTTATTTACTTTCCGGTTGTGGGTGGACTGGTGGGACTGCTCACGGCCATCGCACTGGTAACATGCATCAAAATTGGATTGCCGGTTCTTGTTGCCGCCTTTATTGCATTAGCAATGGAAGCCGCCTTAACAGGCGCGTTTCACGAGGATGCTTTTGCAGATACATGGGACGCACTCGGCGGCGGTTGGACACGCGAGCAAGTTCTTGAAATCATGAAGGATAGTCGCTTGGGAACCTACGGTACGCTCGCACTCGTGACCGGAGTCGGTTGTCGTGCGGCGGCTGTCGCGTCGATTGCATCAAACTGGGGTTGGTGGACGCCAATCCCCTTGATGGCTGCGTCCTCACTGGGCCGAATCGCAATTGTTGCGATGATGGCTACGACAGCTCCTATCGAGGATCGCGCTTCCCAAGCGAGAGATGTTTCCGGCACGCAGACTCACCAACGCGTTTGGATCGCAGCCGGATTGAGTGCTGTGTTTTGGCTGCCGTGGGTCGTGGTTAGTTTCCCGATGGCGATTTTATCTTGCATAGCTGCGGTTGCCGTATTCGTTTGGTTCCGCAACAAGATACTGACGCGCGTAGGTGGCACTACCGGCGATTTACTCGGTTGCACCGCATTCTTGATTCAGTTAATCTTCACGATCGGGGCTTCTGCACGATGACTCCAAGCCTGATACTCATCCGCCACGGGGAAGTCGAGCCTGCGTGGAAATCGATATGTTATGGTGCCATGGATGTGCCATTGAGCGAATTTGGTATCCAAGAGTCCATTCGGGTCGCAGATCATGTCTGCTGTGAGTTCCAGCCGAGGCTGGTCATTCATAGTGGTTTGCGGCGGACCGAGTTTCTCGCTTCCGAAATCTCGAAGCGTAGTCGAGCGGATTGCAGAGTGTTTGAAGATGCCCGTTTGCGAGAACGCAACTACGGTGAATGGCAGGGCAAGACTTGGGATGAAGTCTATGCGAGCGATCCCGATCATTTCCATGACTTGATCGGAAAGCCGGAAACCTATCGGCCTCCGCATGGAGAGACCACGAACGAGTTGCAACGACGCGTGGCGGCATGGCTTGAGCAAATTGCCGCGACATCGCGCGATGGCATCCAAGCCCCCATCATAGCCATCAGCCACAGCGGGCCCATCGCGGCTGCTTGCGGCCAGCTTTTGAATCTTCACGCGATGGACTGGAGCCCATGGACGATCCGCTGTCTGCAGGCCGTG
>JANLQO010000648.1:0-2912 GCA_031367855.1 Planctomycetia bacterium
TTGACGGCTCCACAGTCGACGGAGTCCTTTCACCGGGACCATGCCCTTTGAACTGCACCAACGGCGAAGAGGTTGGATCGGTCGCCTTTCCACATCCGCATTATGGCAGCGAAGGCACAGCAGAAGCCTACTCTTTCCACAGCGGCGGAGCGAATTTTGTGCTCGGTGACGGTTCCGTCAAGTACCTCGCCGAAACCATCAGAATCCGCGAATTCGCTCGACTGATCACTCGCGGCGGTGGCGAAGTGGTCACTACGGAACTCTAACTTACTAAAGCATCCAGGGTTGAACGTCGCACTGGTCCATCGATCAGTGCGATTGTTTTTTAACTCCGAAAAGTGATTTTCAATCTCGACCTTGGCCAACTTGGTTCCATCGGCACGGGTGAGCGTGCAGGGCGTAGGAGACGTAGGCAAGCACGTCGAACTCGATCATCGAGTTGATGGGGCGCATCAGGACGATGTTGCGTACATTGCGAGCTTTAAACGGTGTTAAAAAACCGTCGTTGATGCCATCTTTTAATGAGTAGATATAAACGGGGTCGCCAAAGTAAGCGTAGGTATCAACGTTGTCCTGGCGTTTTGGCGGGGCTGTTAGACCAAGCTGAACTGCCGGTGCGAAGTATTCAAGTATGCCGCGCCACGTGCTTTCGTCGTTCGCGCCGCCGCGATGGCATTCGTCGATGACGATGAAGTCGAAGAAGTCCGGCGGATACTCTCCAAAATAAGGCGATGGCTGGCCATCTTTGGGCGGACCACACATGAACGTTTGAAAGATCGTGAAGAACAGGCTGCCGTTTTTGGGTACCTTGCCTTTTTTCTTAATGTCACCTGGGTCGATACGCACCATCGCGTCCTCGGGAAAAGCCCAGGCTTTGGCCTCGACAACTGCCAACTTGGTGTTGCGAAAGGTCAGCACCTAGTCAGCCGTCAGCGACTTGCCACGCCGTCCAAATCCTTCGAGCCTTATGTGTTAGGATGAGCAAAAGACTCGCTATTCCGAAAAGAACAAAATCGAAAAAGTCTGAGCGGCAAGCGGGAGATGATTGGTTTTTCCATATGAGATCGCTTGCAGTTACCCCCCGTAATCCACGATAGAGAAAATGCCGCACGTACCTTTTCACGATTCTTGGCGACCGAATGATTTGGCGCAATCATTCCGAGACCTCGGTATTCAATCAGAAGTGCGCGATCAGCGAGTGTCGGTTGTCATTCCAATTCTCGAATTGCTGAGTCTTGACAAAATTCTCGCGGCGGCCACTCCTGGGGAACGTACGCCAAATAAGGTAGGCGTAACAACTGCGACACTTTCGTACTGCTTTGAACGACTCATCGACAATATTCTAATTGACTTAGACATCAATTTATTGAAGTCTTGGGACCGGTGCCCAGATTTTTCTTGCGTAAAAAAAGCACTTGAAAAATGCGGTTACGTATTCGGCAGTGCATTGGAGATTGTTCAGTTGTATTTGCCGGACGACTCAGAAGCCCTCGGCTTGATTAACGAAATCGAAATATTAGATTTGCGAAAAGAGGATCTCATAGTCGCCAAAGACTATGTCGGAGCGAGATCGGTGCTACAAGAAAAAACGCTGCTGCAAACGAAACTGGAGGAGAAAATTAGAAATCTACGACGAAAAAACGGTGGATAAAACAACAAGGATGATTCTTAGATTTACATGGGGGCAATTTCTCAGAACATCATGACCAACGTAGTCTGCAACACGATCAAAACGGTGATGAAAATTACCGAAAACCAAATTGCGAAGAGTGGCCCAGCACCCAGCCCAAATAACATGCGTAAGGGGAGTGCTACTTGCTGACGATCTTTGAGCCTAAACTCAACACGATCCTTGAGTGCGAAGACAGCACCCAGCGAGGCACCGACGAGTGCGGATGATAGGAGAACTATGGCCACAATGCGGGGTTTGATCACACCATTGCCTGCAAGCATCACCCGCACAGTGACGGTCCCACCAACCAACGCAAATACAACAGCACAGACAATCATTTTCTTTACACAAGATCCATCGATTCGACTCTCGGTTCTATTTGCAGTAATCATGAAGCGATACTTCTCCTGCGATGCCAAAACGAAATCGTCGTTTTGCTGATCCTTCCTTGGATAGAGTTGGTCATCAGATTGAGCTTCTTGATCAGCCATTACGATTCTCCAAGAAGCTGCAGGTGACGGCGATCCTTGCGTTCCGCTAGATTTGATATTCAGGCACAAAGACACGTGCGTGCAGTGCAGTCACATAAACCGACTCCCCAATCTGAAGATTCAACTCGCGGAACCGCTCATAGTGCAAGTCGACTTGAACTTCGACTCCATCGGCACAAATCAGAACGATCTTGGCCGACGATCCCGCCGGGTTAATCCGCGCGACATGAGCTTTCAAGCTCGTATCGCTTTCTCGTGTGCGCTCGATCTCCAATTCATGGGGACGAACATAAACATTGGCTGGCCCCGTGGCACGCCCCTGGGCCCCTGGTACCGCCACAGACATGCCGCCCAGCAACGCATGGCCACCCTCGATTCGGCCCCGGAACACATTCACATTCCCGAGAAAGTCTATCACAAACTCCGAGGCTGGATGGTGAAAAATCTCGGCTGGTGAAGCGGCTTGCTCGATCTTGGCTTGATTCATCACTACCACGCGATCGGCGACTTCCAGCGCCTCCTCTTGATCGTGAGTAACCAGAATCGTGGTCATGTTCAATTCATCGTGCAATCTACGCAGCCAGGTTCGCAATCCCTGCCGCACCTTTGCGTCCAGTGCACCAAAGGGTTCGTCCAACAGTAATACTCGCGGCTCAATGGCAAGTGCACGAGCCAGCGCCACACGCTGTCGCTGGCCTCCCGATAACTGCGCGGGAAACCGATTTCCAAAGGCTTCAAGTTGGATGAGT
>JANLQO010000559.1:0-11447 GCA_031367855.1 Planctomycetia bacterium
GACACAGGCTGAGCCAACGATTGCGCGGTCGGGAATAGAACACACGCCAAAAAGAACCACAGTTTCCGTTTGAACACGATATAATCCTCGGGTTATCAAAAATCATGCATTCGACTCGCGATGCCTATTCTACATCGCGCATTTGCCGGCGTATTGCATCGCGGATCGCTTCCCGTTTTTGCGCCGATGCGGCCTTTTCGGCAGGGTTGCCGGAATCGCGAGCGTTCACAAGTAAGCGTTCTAAGGCTGCCTGTGCTTCAGTATTGCTTTGCGGTAGCAGTCTTTGGTTGAGTTGCAGCAGGGGACCGCAGCCAGCGGGTAAGCTGATTTGCATTTGAAGTAGCCGCGCGAGACCCTGATGACTGGCGTCGAGCTGCTTGAGCTGGGCAATGACCAGCGAAGTTTTCAAATGCGTATCCGTCGCGTCCAATCCAGCGATCTTTGCCGCGACGCCCTCGATACGAACTCTTTGTAGGCCGCGCGCAATCCAATGTTGAGCCCGCGAGTTGGCATCGTCGAACCGCGTCAACAATTGCTCCGCAGCCGCTGGCGTTCCACACCGCACGATCGCTTCGACGGCCAATGAATACACCGACTCGCGATGATCCAGTAGCAGGCGACCAATGGATTCCTCCAACCCCAGTTGCGAGAATTGAAGCAAACTCTGCAACGTAACGCAGAAACTCAACCAAGCTGGGCTCCCTTCTTTAGGCGGCCCAGCCAGCGCAACCGCCAGGTCAATGTACTGCGGATGCTGTCTGCGAAGCGCTTCGAGACTAAGGATCGCTTTCGTTCTGGCAGCATCGTCTTTGTCGTTTGCTAACCACGCAGCGATTGCCGCATCTAGTTGCACAGCGATTTGGTCGGCCGACAGCCCCAACAACTCCATTCGCTGCGTTTGCAGTCCAAGATCGACTCGGAAAAAGATCTTTGACTTGCCGACCGTCTCGCGCAATATGTTCATATGGGGTTTGAGGGACGCGGCAGGCAAATGCATTTGCTGCTCAAGCAGCTTGCCAGCAGCTCGAGTAATGGGGTCGGTCAGCGGTCGGCCTTCAACCATCCTGGCGGCTCGCTCGCAAACCTCGGGAACTAAATCCGCATCGGTAGGTAGGAAAGAAAGCATTGCGAAGTCGACAAATGCTTGGGCAATGCCAAAACGGTCCCATGCTTTTAGTATCGCTGGAAGGATTCCAGGATCATTGGCGTAGCCATCGTACAACGCCGTGAGCGCTGCGGTACGCACTTCTGGGCTATTGTCAGCAAAACACTCAATGAGTTCGGAACATCGAAAAGTCTTCATCGAAATCCTGAGTTCTATTTCAAGTGATGGTTTGCAGCGAGTGTCTAGTAAAGCCCATTGCGCCGATCTAGACCTAAGTGGCAGGTTCAGCGGGTGAGATCGTCCGTGCACCCAGCATCGTTTCGATTTGCTTTTGGAGTTTCTGCATTTCGCCCTCGCGGTAACCACCGAGTACCTTGGCGATCTTCCCTTCGGCATCGACCAGTACCGTGGTTGGATAGCTAAACGTGCCGCCATCGAATAGCATCGCGAATTGCGTTCGCGTCATGGCAACTGGGTCGCAATACGTCGCCATATTGGGTGCAGTAGCGCTGAGGAAGCTCTCGGTTTCAGCTTTCAGTTCATCCAAGTTGTACTCGGGACCGCCCGAGCAAGAAACCGATACAATGCTGATTCTCGAGTCGCTCTCGAATTTTTTTGCCAATTTAGCGAACTCGGGAAACTCACGCTGACAAGGCGGACACCACGTGCCCCAAAAATGGAGTAAAACAAGTTTCCCGCGAAGATCCTCCACCGATGGAGAAACCTCGGAGTTAAGCAGCGGTTTCAAATCCAGCGTCGGCATCGGTTGCCCAGCTAAAGGCGTCGCAACCGGTGTACCGAGCCAGACGAGCACCAACGTTCCGAGCAGCATCAAGCCGCCAAAAAAGAGCAGCGTTTTGAGCGACGAAGCGGCGTTAGATGGTGTGGACATGAGGTAGCTTAAAGTTGAGGTTGATTGATGGCCGGACCATGGGAAGTCGAACAAAAATTCGTCGTGTCGGACAATGAGCTACTGCTACAGCGGCTCGCCGAACTCGACGCGAAGGAGATGAACACCGAGCTGCATATCGACACGTATTTGGCACATCCCTGCCGCGACTTTCGGATTACCGACGAAGCGTTCCGGCTGCGACAATACAATTCGGAAGCATGCGTTACCTATAAGGGTAAACGATTGCCAGGTAACGTAAAGACGCGGCCCGAAATCGAGCTGCCGATCCGTCACGCTGATATTCCGCAGTGGCTCGAAATGATGCAGCACCTTGGTTTTCAGCCCAAGCCAGAAGTCCGTAAAACGCGGCGAGTGTTTTCGCTTACTTTTTCCAACCAGCAGCCATTTACTGTAGCGCTCGATGAAGTGGCAAGTTTGGGCTCTTTTGCAGAAATCGAGCTCATCGTCGTCGACATTGCCATGCTCGATGAAGCTCGCTCGCGCATCGAAACTCTATCACTGTCCCTCGGCTTAACTCAGATTCAACCGCGAAGCTACCTTTCGTTGTTGCTAGCCAAGCTAGGTGTGGACTGAGACTGTAGGCCGATTTCTCCAAAATTTCCCAGTCAAAACTGCTCAAAAAAGTACTTGTGCTGCACCCACTTGGGTTCAATGTCTAATCGAAGTACAAGAGCCGATAGTGGATCTACCCCGGCGGGCTGAACTTCTCCCAGCGGAATTAAACAACCTGCCACGACGGGCAACTTGGCAAACCGAGCGGCGGCGCCCTCCAGCGTAATTTCGGTGATGCTTCCCCCAACAGATTCAAAGACTCCATCTTCGCTCAACGCGACGGCGATTGCAGCACTTAAGCTCAGTGGGGGATGCTGTTGGTCAACAAGCAGATCTCGCGCAAGTGCTTCTGGCGACTTGAGCCGAATTGAATTAACTGGGATTTTTCCATAAAGGTTCTCAGCAAATCGACTCATCCAGATTTCTGTCTTGCCATCCAAGCGCCGAAGTCCAGGAAGCGTGACCGACGATTGCAACATCGCAGTTGAAATTAATGGCATTAGATCCGGAATCGGACGCGTTACCTGGGGTAAACTCGGCTGGTTTTGGTCATACAGTCCCACCGCTGTCGCCGAGAGCTTTGCCTTTGCCAAACTCGACGCTACTGGATATTCCCTCGCTTGCGATTTTGCTTTAGCGTTTGCAACTCTAGCTCGCCAACGAAGCATGTCGGATGTTGCTTCGTGATATTTCCGAACCTGCTCACCCATCCCTGCTTTCGACGCGAGTTGCTGCAGGGGCTTTTCAAGACCATTAGCGAACGTGGTGCTGCTGCAGCGTGGAACCATGGATCCGAGCAACGAGAGGATTTCAGTATACTCGGCAGACGCTTGGTCAGGATTTGTTTTGCTTACGTCAGCGACCACAAACTTTATTATCGCTGCCTGCATGATTGTCGACAGTTCCGCTGCCTTGGCTGTCCACGCGTCTTCCTTTGCGAGGGACTGAATACGGACAAGTGCAACCGCGCGAATTAAGCCGACATGAACCTCGTTCCAATCGTTGATGAATCCACCCAGCGCGACTAAGTTTGATACGGCTGCTTCACCACGCAGAAGTGGTGTACCGGAATTTACTTGTGTCGCAGCCACTTCCACCGCGCCAACGAGCGCTTGATACTGATCAACATAGCGCTGCGATTCTTGCGTAAATACCTCGCGAGCTCGGTTCTGGCGAACTTCGCTCATCGCCGACCGCACAAAGCCTTCAACTTGATTGATCGGTTCCGTGATGGGCCGAACTTCTTCGGGAGTCAAACATCCGGCCGTTGCAAAGATCTCGTCGAGCAGGCTGTCGAGTTGTTTTTCCGCAGCGACGGCATCCCCTTTTTGCAACAAATCCGTGATTTTTGCGACACGCTGCAGCCTCTGTTTCTCGCTGCGCGCCAGTCCCACGATGACTTTTTGTCGAATCGCACCGCTTTGAGGAATACTCCAAAATTGCTGCGTGACTTTCAGTAAAGTTTGGTCGTAGAAGGACAATCGCATGGAAAGGTCAACGCTGGCAGGTTCGCCATAGTTGCGCAGCCATTCAACCCAACGTTTCAATTGACGAAGATTTACCGAGCCCTGACTGACTTTACGAGGATCCGGGCTAGCATCTTGGGCGAGTTTTTCGAGGTTCTCGCGGAACGCAGAGTCGGCTGCAACGACTTGCTTCCACACGGCATCGGCCTCGGGAACAGTCGCATGCCGTTGTAAGAGTTCAAACGGTGACTTGGTCGACGGCTCAGCACTCGGCAAGTTGTGGCTCGCCACTACAACTATTGCAATGCTCCAGGTGAAACTTCGGACATTCATGGGAGTACCTCAGTAGAATCCTCTGAAACCGCGATACGCAAAGTGCCCTTAACTGCCAAACTGACTCCCAATTCATTCTCCAATTTGCCACTTATGACCTCAGCAATCAACTCTCCGTCGGTCTGATCTGTAATCTTTAATGTGACCCTATCGGCATCGGCTGTACTCCAAATCGGTCCATTCGCAGTGGCTTGAAGGAACAACTGCCCTTCAAACGATCGACCTACGCAAGCTTGTATGTTCTCAGAATCCGTTTGGGCCTGAAACAGAAATGATGGAAAGTTCTCGTCCGCTTCAACCTCGTAAGATCGCACTTGCAGAACGTTGTTGCGATCCGGCTTAAGCACCAATAATCTGCCAAATGCGTTCTGCATAGACACCGAACTATCGACTTGAAAAGTAGCTTCGCCCGTCGGCCCGCTGGCGAGTGCATCTTGAACTTGCGGAGCGATCTGCTGAACCGCTTCGCCAGCTTTCTTGGTTACTTGCTCGGCCTGCTTGGAAACTTGATCTGTTAATTGTTTTACTTGCTCGTTACTACAACCAACGGATAGGACAGTTAACATCAGCAGCGGCGGAAGTTGCCGCGCCAAGCAGCGCGCGTGTGGCAATGAATAGAATGGAATCACAAAAACGTCTTTCCTAAAAACGCCTACTTATTTACAAAGAAACCTGGCACTGTACTTGTTTGATGCGGGCGCAGTTATTTGCCAAACTTTTATTTGCCCGACTTTTCAAAAGCACGGCGGAATGCCTCGTATTGCTTGCGCAAGTTCTCCGGCGGCCGAACTCGATTTCCACTGTCTCGCATCTGCTGGAAGTTGTCGTCGACACTGCCCGCGGCACTCGGTCTGACCAACTGCCGATTCAAACCCAAGTCCTCTAGCATCTCTTTCCATTTCTTCTGGTCTTCTGCTTTCGGCGAAACGGCTAAGTCGCGAGCCTTGTTCCAGCGCTCAGTAAAATTACGCAGATCATCTGCAGACCAGTTGAGTTCACGCAGCAACTCTGGATCGGGTTGGTCCTTTTGACGGTTCAAATAATCAAGCACCATCTGCGTGGTGCGATTTGCAAAGTCGAGGTCTGCCTGGTCAGCTTTGCCGTCACCACCACCTTCACCATTGCCAGTACCCGAGCCCGAAGTTCCGGATTTGCCGGATTTCGACCCGTTGGCTTTTCCGCCACCCTCGCCCGAACCACTGGGCGTTCCGGATGGCGAACCGCTGCCACTCTCGCCCTTGGATCCCTGTTCGCCCTTGGAGCCCTGTTCGCCCTTGGAGCCCTGTTCACCCTTGGCGTTCTGCTCTCCCTTTGAGCCTTGTTCCGCTGGGGATCCCGTGCCACCCTTCGCGCCTTTTGCATCTTGGGAATTTCGCTGAGCTTCAGATCCTGGCTGTCCACTTGGCTGCCCCTGCGAACCATTTTTCGATTCAGATTTACCCTGCGACGATTGCTCCCCTCCAGGCCCTTTTCCATCTGAGCCCTTTCCATCTGAGCCCTTTCCATCTGAGCCCTTTCCATCTGAGCCCTTTCCGTCCGAGCCTTTTCCATCTGACCCTTTTCCATCTGACCCTTTTCCATCTGAGCCCTTTCCATCTGAGCCTTTTCCATCTGAGCCTTTTCCGTCTGAGCCTTTCCCGTCTGACCCTTTTCCATCCGATCCTTTCCCGTCTGACCCTTTTCCATCTGAGCCCTTTCCATCTGAGCCCTTTCCATCTGAGCCTTTTCCTTCTGAGCCTTTTCCATCTGAGCCTTTTCCATCCGAGCTCTTTCCATCAGCGTTGCTGTCGCTTTGAGAGTCTGCACGTCCTATTCCATCGGAGGCATTTTCCTGTGATCCCTTATTTTCGGGCTTCGATTCTGGGGATTGCTTTCCGTTAGGATCGCTCGGATTCGAGTCTGTATCCGACTGCGCGGGCTGCTGGTTTGCTTGCCCTAGGCTATTCGATGCATCGGATTTCTTGCCCTGATTGACTGCACTGTCGTTCGGGTTTTTTTCCGCTTTCTCACCCTTAGAACTCTCACCCTTAGCGCTTTCACCCTTAGCACCTTCTGTCTTTGCAACTTCGGGGCTAGTGCTCTCAGTCTTCGTATTCTCGCCGTTGGCACCTCTTTCTTGAGCGCTTTCGCCTTGCGTGCGCTCACCCGCTCCTTCTCCCTTTTGCGATGCATTGCTGGGATCAGGCTTGGATTGCGAACCTTTGTCCTGCATAAACTCTTGGACACGCTTCACGACTTCTCCGTCGCTCGGTTTGCTTGTGTCGGAGTTGCCCGTGGGCTTTCCCGAGTCGCTGTTCTCCCCCCCCTCAGAACCACTTTTCGCAGCCGAGCCCCCTTGGGATGGATTTGGCCCAGGCGAACTCGATTTCTGGCCTATGGAATCGTCAGAATTGTTTCCCGACCTTCCAGAACCGGGTTGAGTTGATTTGTTGCCTTCGCCGGAGCTCGAATCGGATTGCGATCCACCCTCCGAACTGGGGCTACCACCAGTTTGACTCTCCGATTGACCGCCGGGTTGGCCTGTCTGATCCTTCTGCTCTTGCTTTCCTGCCTGAGCACCACTTTGTTGGCCACTTTGCTGGCCACTTTGTTGGCCACTTTGTTTCTCAGTTTGCGATTTTTGTTCCCCCTCGCCAGGCTTAGGCGCGCTGGCCTGCTTGTCCTGTTGTTTACCCGATTGATTTGGCTGTTTGCTCTCTTGCTTACCCTGCTTATCTGGTTGCTCGCCCTGGTCCCGGTTTCCGTTAGGCTCCGCTGGATTTGGGTTGGGTTGTTGTCGCGGTTGTTGCTCAGCCGCGCTTTCATTACTCCGCTTCGAATCGGTGCTGTCAGACTTGCGATCATTCGTGTTGCGATCGTTCGAATGGGAGCGGCTGGCTTCTTCACCAGCATTCGGATTCTTCTCCGACTGGCCATTACTTGCGGCTGGCTCTTCGGACGCATCCATTTGTTCTTGAGGGTTGTCGATCTCTTGGTCGGCACCGACAACTTCCAAAGTCAGCAGTTCGGAATCTTTCGAGTTCGGTGCAAGTCTCTCTGAAACCGGGTCGTGACGATTATCTTGTGCAGTCGCCCGGACTTCGAGCGTCCCACCTTCGGGTACTTTAAAGTCAGCCATATTCAACGGCAACTTTTTGATTTGTTGTCCAATTTCGCCTTCGCTTTTCAGCAAGGTTTCGCGGCGCAAGACGATTCCACTGCGTCGAATCTCGATTTCAATTTGACTCAGCCCGAAATCGGGGTCATTGGCTTGTACTTCCAGATTCAGTCGCGATGTCGGACGCACTTTGACTCGCCGGCTTTCGGGTCCGACCAGCTTTATCTCGGGCCCTACGTCAGCGATCACTTTCATTGTGTGCAAGATCGGCTCGCGGTTACCATCACCGCGAGCATTGAATCCGCGCAATCGATAAGTCAGCTTGGTTGGATTCTCTTTCTCCGAGTTCAATTGCAACAGCAGAGTGCCTGTCAATTGCCGGTCATCGACACTCAACTCATGCACTGCGTCAGCTCGCGACAAATCACCCGCTGCATCGATCTCCGGGTTGATTTCCCAACGCCCTCGGGACATTTTTTGATTTGCCAGTGCATGAATGGTCGCTCGCGTTCCTTCGATCACTTCAAAATCGCCACCATTCACTTGGCGATCAGCGATCTTTGTATAAGCCGGAAACTTCAGAGCCACGTGCTCGAGCGCTACGGAAGGCAACGGACTGAGCGAGACTCGATACGGTCCACTGGTCGCATCGCCGGCTTCAATCCAATAATCCAATTCATGCTCAACGCCAGTTGTCTCAGTGCGTACTTTGCCGCTGTAATGATAGCCCTCAGTAACTGGAGTTAGTTCAACGCGTTGATCGCGCAGTTGGCCGTCGGTAGTCGTAAAACGAACACGAACCGCTTCGTGGGTACGAATACCGCGAAGCTCAACATCCACATCTAGCGGCTTGCCCTGAGTCAATTCGACCGCGCCCGGTTTCACACTCAGTATCTGCACACGCGATGGAGCCGCAATCGTACGCCATGGCATGGCAATGCGTTTACCGGTGTCGAGCACACTTTTGGGCGATACCATCGTGTACACCACAAGGCTGGTGAACAGCAACAGCACGACGCCAATCAGTTTGATCAAGCGGCTGGTGTCCACGGTCGTGGATGGGTCTTGTCCGCCAAGATGCCGTGCCGCACGAAAGGTGAGCGCCGACATGATTCCGCGCGGCACTCCATTTTCGGGGAGTTGATCGAGTTCTAGCCAAGAGATCAAGCCGTTCTTGAACTCTGGTAGCAAGTGTTCGATACGCTTGGCAGCATAAGCTGGATTGATGCGATGGATGAGCAGCGGTATGAATTTGGTGATCAACCACCAAGCCGTTCCAGCGACCGCCGAGATCCAGAACAACCAACGCCCTAAACTCGACAGTGGCGTAAGCCAATGATCCACGACACAAGCTAGCAACCACAGCCCAAATATAGCCGCGACCCAAGTGAATAGATGAACGGACAAGTCCAGGAACTTGATGAATTTGGCCGTCTTGCGAATATGCGTATGCAGCACCGCGCGGACTTCGTCATTCGAGACGCGAGTGGTACCGCGAGCAACCTGAGTAGGAGAAGAACTCATGCGTTAGTCGAATCAGCTAAAGGGTCCGAGCGCGAAAGCCTCTATTTTATTATAGACGCCACTTTCCGATTGTGGGTTCCAATCTTCAGGCGGACTTTGGCTTGGGTGGCAGAGCCTCGAAGTGCGTTCCCAGGCAGGAGCGCGAGAACGAGAATTCCGTGGTGTTCGCCTAGAAGTGTCATTTTTACGACACTTTTCGCGATTTCACACGCATGGTCGCATCCGGCAGATGCGACCCACGGTTGCATAGCAGCCACCCAGCCGCTTCAATCGTTATATTAATACAAACCCAACGACATTTGACCCTTAGGAAATTACATTGCAGGCAACCCGAGTTTCAGAAATCGTCCAGCTCCATATTCGCGATTCAGTAGTAGTCGCTCTCAAGAATTTCGCTGCTGGACAACAAATCACCGTCGCCGACCGAGTCATCACGCTCCGCGACGCCATCCCGGCGGGTCATAAAATCGCGATTCGCGCGGTCGCCGTCGATCAACCGGTTTTCAAGTTCGGCTGGTCAATTGGAACAGCCACTGCCCGCATCGATCCGGGCCAACATGTCCATACGCACAACGTTCGCTGCAATCACACCATCGACCTCGAAGCGATTTCAACCGAGATTCCAGCGGATCCGGAACCGATCGGCGACTTTACGTTTCAAGGCTTCCGCCGTCCGTCGGGCAAAGTTGGAACTCGCAACTATTTGGCGATTATTAGCAACGTGAACTGCTCGGCGTCGGTCGCGCGCATGATCGCCAAACGATTTGATGAGCAGTCTTTAGCGGCTTTTCCCAACGTGGACGGTGTGATTTCGTTTCGTCATGAAGGGGGCTGCGCGATGGCCTGGGACGGAATACGTCACCGGATGCTTTCCCAGGTTCTCGGCGGTATCGCCAAACATCCCAACATCGGCGGCTACTTGTTGGTCGGTCTCGGCTGCGAACAGGGGACCCTTGATCACTTGGTCAAATCGCAGAACTTGCATCAGCTGCGTAAACCGGGTTCTGACTCGTCGTCTGACGTCAACGACCTACCCGTGCTCTCGATTCAGTCGGTGGGCGGCACACGCCAAACAGTCGAACGGGGTGTTGAAATCGTGGCCAAAATGTTGCCGCAAGTCAACGCGGCGCGGCGCAGTGAGGTATCCGCCAGTCATCTTGTGTTAGGGCTCGAGTGCGGTGGCTCGGATGGTTACTCTGGCATCACAGCTAATCCGGCTCTCGGCGCCGCGGCCGATCGTGTGGTCGCTTGCGGTGGTACCGCGATCTTATCGGAGACGCCCGAGATCTATGGAGCCGAACATCTGTTGACGCGACGCGCCCGTACGCGGGCGGTGGCCGAGAAGTTGCTGGAGCGGATCGAATGGTGGAAATGGTATTGCGGCAACTATGGCGAAGAAATGGACAGTAATCCCTCGGTCGGCAACAAAGCGGGCGGACTGACCACGATCGCTGAGAAGTCGTTGGGAGCCGTCGCCAAGGGTGGTACGACAGCGCTCGAAGCGGTTTACGACTACGCTGAGCCCATCGATCGCGCAGGTTTCGTCGTCATGGACAGCCCTGGCTTCGATCCAGCCAGTGTGACTGGCTTGGCCGCTAGCGGTGCGAATTTGGTTGCCTTCACAACTGGTCGCGGCAGCTGTTTTGGATTCAAACCGGTTCCCAGCTTCAAGATCGCGTCGAACTCGGTTTTGTACCATCGCATGCGGGAGGACATGGACTTCAACGCTGGCGAAGTTCTTGAAGGGAAGAGCATCCAGGAAGTCGGCCACGAGATGTTCTTGCGTCTGCTCGCTACCGCTAGCGGAGAAAAAACCTGCAGCGAAGAACTTGGTATCGGCGACGAAGAGTTTGTCCCATGGTTGGTCGGACCCGTTATGTAAGCCACGAGAGAGATGTCTGCGGTGCATCCGCTGGTTGCTGTTTTTTTTGAACCTGGCAACGCGCATGAAGTGTAGTCGAGCGTGTCGACCTTCCGCAAATCATTTTGCGAGCTCAACGCTTGCGAACACTTTCGAAGCCGTAGACTTGGCATTACCTACTTTGCATCCAACCCAATTGTCCAGCCACATCGTGGCGACATTTGTCTAGCCCCGGGTGAGCGCGGCGAGCATCAAGCGAGCCAAGCGTAACCCGGGGTTATCGCGGCGAAGGGTTCGCGGTGAGCGTCTTATGCTGACATTTCAAAAGTCACAAATCGAACCGCAACATCAGTTACGGCCGCCATTGGTTTTTCGAGGTGATTAGTCGTTAGCGAACCGCGATGCGTTTCAACCGTGGCGGACGCTGCCAGCGTAATTCAGATTATGCACATCCGACTTTTCGGCGAAAATCGGAGTTTTAGTGTAATCGTCGCACGGGTCAACGTGTGTAACACTATAGAAACTGTCAGTTGCGAACTAAGACGGCACAAAACAGTAAGTGTCCGGATCGCTAGACTTTCGGGTGGCACGCGCTG
>JANLQO010000614.1:0-15215 GCA_031367855.1 Planctomycetia bacterium
GGCGAGTCGCTCCGCGACTCGTCGAAACCAGCGAAAATGAACGCCTTTGATCAAGCAATGATGCCGAGTCGCAGAGCGACTCGGTCACGTTTGCCAAAAAAATCACAGCATCTCCGAGGCGGACTCTTCCGCGTCTCGGAGAGACGCGGCTACGTGCAAATGCAATTATGGTACCTACATGGGAATACCAAGGTCATCGAATACGGACTTATAGATTCCCAACACCCGCAGCGCCATGCTGATGACCATAAACGCCAGAAGCAGAATGACTCCTAACCAAATGACAACGCTGGCAATCGTTGCAATCATACCTAGCGCCGCTTTCGCTCGCTCTTGGTATTGAATCGCCAGCTGATCGAAGGATTCAGTCTCCGTACCGCTCAGCTCACCGACTCGGACGGAATCAATGAAATCCTTCGGCAGTACCTGCGACGCTTCAAAAGCATCACCAAAGTCTTGCCCCTTCTCCACCGCTCCGAGCGCGCGATCCATGCCGCCGATAAAGTAATAATTTCCCGTTGAAAGGAACGCCTGTTTCAAACTCCGCTTGGCGTCTACGCCCGCGTTGAGCAACATCGATAATGTCATACTCAGCCGTGCCAATCCCAATGTCGTCAGTGCCGTGCCGAGTTGTGGAATGCGCTGCACGATCGGCATGAGTATACGGTGGCAGTTGAACCAGTTTTTCCAGATTCCATAAATGAAAATGCTAAGGCCGCCTACAACCGTCGTCACGAGGACGCAATACGTGACGAAGCCGCTCACTCCCGAGAGACTCGTACCCGAAGCATTAAATTTGGGCGAACCGCCTGGCGACAAGATGCTCTGCAACAAAATCACACCGCCAATGATCATGATCGCCATCCCCAGTTGAATCAGCGGCCAAGAAATCCGACTGAGGAAGTAGGTGCGAGTCTGTAACAGTCCATCGTAATAGTCGGCCATGTAGGTGAACATACTATCGAGCCGACCGCCGATTTCCCCTGCGTTGACCATCTGGATCAAAAGCGGCGGGAAGTACTTTTTTTGTGTCAGCAGAGCCCGGGCAAAAGTGTTCCCTGCGCGAATACTGTCATGCACCTGCGCGAGCGCCTGCTGGTGCTGGGGCGTCCCTAGCTTCGTTTCCATGTCCAGCAAGCGGAGGATATCGACCCCAGCTCGCAGGCCTACACCCATCCGACGACAGAACGCAGCTACCGTTTTCAAGTTCATACTTCGTTCGATCCTTGGTGTTCGTCACCGACCTGCGAAACATCGCGCCTGCTTAGTATTCTAACAAACTTGGGTTTCCGAGCGCGGGCAACACGCCCGCGGTGCACCAAAGACGCCAGCAGCGCTTTCCGAAAAACCGCTCGCGACTACCATGGGGACATCGAGTGGCTGATCGCTCTTACGACATCTGATGGAGGAACCCATTGACCGAAACCACCTGGCAACCGACCGCGACCCTCGAAGCCCTGCTGCGGCGCAGCGAAATCGTCTGGCAATTGCGGCAGTTTTTTCACAATCGCGGCTTCGCTGAGGTGCACACGCCCATCATCAGCCACGACACGGTCGTCGACTTGAATATCGAACCGGTGCGAATTCCGGGACGGTCGCTCGATTGTCAGGGCGCTGGGGATGAAGATCTGTTTTTGCAGACCTCTCCCGAATTCGCCATGAAACGACTCCTGGCCGCTGGAATGCAATCGATTTACAGCATCGGACCCGTTTTCCGGGCTGGCGAACGTGGGACGAATCACAACCCAGAGTTCACGATGGTTGAGTGGTATCACGTGGGTGACGATCTGGCGGCCGGCGTCGCACTTGTCGACGAACTTGTTCGTGCCGTGCTGGCTAGCCCACCGGCTAAAGTCATCACTTATCAGCAAGCCTTTATGACTTACGCAGCCGTCGATCCATTGGCCGCTACGGTTCAGGAACTGTCTAAGTTAGCGACGACGCGCGATCTCGGTGTCGCGGCCGATTGGAGCGATGATCGCGACACTTGGCTAGATCTGCTCTTTTCGGAATGCGTGCAACCGCAACTTGGATTGGATAAGCCCACCATCGTGACGCACTATCCGGCCAGCCAATCGGCGCTGGCAAAAATCGCCGCCTCAGACCCTCGGACCGCTGAACGTTTTGAGCTGTTCGTGCGCGGCGTCGAATTGGCCAATGGCTATCACGAATTGCTCGATCCAGCAGAATTGGTAGCTCGCAACGAGCAAATTGAGGTAAAACGTCGCGAACTGGGTAGGCCGCCTCTGCCAGTGAATAGCCAGTTAATCCGTGCGATGCAGTCCGGCATTCCGGCATGCAGCGGGTGTGCGCTCGGCTTGGACCGTCTGATTATGGTGGCGACGAACGCCAAAGCCATTGACGAAGTGCTCGCGTTTCCGATTGAAAGAGCCTAGTGACGTATGCTTCCAGCTTGCCAACGATCGCTTTGGCGTGCGAAGGGGCGCTGTCCAATTAGTTTGATGTTGGCAGCTTGCGAGAACAATAAACACGAATCGCGTTCAGTCTACATAGCCAAAACCGTTTGCTTGGTTCAAAATAACAATTCGAAAAAGGCGATTTCGAGTCTCATCTTGCCCGCTACTTTTGTTGATGGTTTGGCTCCCTATGCCCGTATTTGTTTTTGGTCACCGCAATCCTGACACCGATGCAATTTGTGCTGCGATCTCTTACGCCGATTACTTGCAAAAGACCACGCGACCAGACGCCGTTGCGGCTTGCTGCGGCGCACCGAATAAGCGTACTGAGTACGCATTAAAAGTCGCTGGAATCGCTCCGCCGCGGATCATTATGGACGTCCGACCTGAAGTCGGTGATGTGTGCGAACGCAATCCCGTCACGGCCAGAAATGATCAAGTATTCTACGAAGTCTATGAGAGCATGAAGTCCAACGATTTGCGGGCATTGCCGATCTTGGACGAAGATGGGAAATTCGTCGGTCTGCTCACGTTACTCGATCTACTTAAAGTGGTTTTCGAAGGCGATTCCGACCCACTCAAATCGAGGCAGGTGGTTAGTAGCGTCTCTAAAATCTGCGACGTCATCAAAGGCCAAATTCTGCATACCGTCGACTCGGACGCTACCGACGAGATGATTGTCATGGTGGGCGCGATGAGCGCCGAAGGTTTTACTAAACGCCTGCATCAATTTCCCGCTGCGCATTTGCTAGTGGTCAGCGGTGATCGCCCAACAATTCAATTACCCGCGCTCGAACATGGCGTGCGTGTGTTGGTTGTCACCGGCGGCTATCCGCTGTCGCCAGGTTTGCTGCAATTGGCCAAGCTGAACAACGTGACCGTTATCAGTTGCCCGTTCGATACCGCCACCACTACGATGCGCATCAAGTCGGCGCGACGCATCGATTCTGCGATTCAAACCGATTGCATGACACTTTCCTCAAAGACGCCGATCGCGGATGTGCGAACCTCCATCGAGCGCACGCGACAAAGTCTCTTTCCTGTGCTCGACGATGAGGGCAACTTGTTCGGCGTACTCTCCAAATCCGATTTGATTTCACCACCCAAGACACAATTGATTCTCGTCGATCACAACGAACTGGGCCAAGCCGTGTTGGGTGCTGAGGAGTCGGACATTGTCGAAGTGCTCGATCACCATCGGCTGGGCGGCAGTCTGAAATCGTCGCAGCCCATTCGCTTCATCAACGAACCGGTCGGATCGACCTGCACCTTGGTCGCGCGTCAGTTCCGCGCTGCGGGGCTGACGCCTAGCCCGGGCATCGCCCTGTGCATGGCATCAGGTATTATTTCCGATACGCTTTTCTTGCGATCGCCAACCGCGACTGAAATTGACCGCAACATCCTTGAATGGCTGCGAAGCCTTTGCATAGTCGATCTGGACCAGTTTGCGAAGGAGTTTTTTGCCATCGGTTCTGCGCTGCGAACTTGCAAGCCTGCCGAGGTGGTCCGTGAAGACTGCAAAGAGTTCACCGAACGCGGGCATCGCTTTTCGATTTCGCAGATCGAAGAGATCGGTTTCGAATTGTTCTGGGGCCAGCATTTAGAATTGCACGAAGCTCTGGTGCAACTTACGCGTGAACGCAATCTCGATTTCTCAGCCTTGCTGGTGACTGACATCGTCTCCAACGGCAGCCTGCTGCTTATGTCCCGCGAGCCCGATTTCTGGGAGGAAATTAATTTCCCTCGCCTCGAACGTCATCTCTACCAACTCGACGGTGTCGTCAGTCGCAAAAAACAGCTTTTGCCACTGATTGCCCAGCTTTTGGAAACGTCCGAACCGACAGGCGCTGCCCGCAGCTAGCCAAACAAAACGACTAAGGACCCAGCAGTTTCTCAAGCTGCGCTTCAAGTTCCTCCATTTCGGGCTCATAAAAACCCATCATACTTCTCAAGATTTTTCCGTCGCGATCAATCAAGTACGTTCGCGGGATCGATTCTGTTGCGTATGCAGCGTAAATCGCTCGATTGGGATCAGCTGCCATCGGCAAAGACAAGCCCTCCTTGGTTTGAAAGTCGGATACGATCTGATCCGTTTCTTCGCGTCCGAGAACGAGAAATTCGACTTGTTCATTGCCTTTGTATTTCTCGTACAGCGTGTTCAAGTGGGGAAGTTCAGCGCAGCACGGTCCGCACCATGTTGCGAAGAAGTTCAAGACGACCAGTTTGCCTTGCGCTTGGCTTAGATCAAAGGCATTTCCCGTCGTAGTGGTAACCGAAAAAACGGGAGCCTTTTGGCCGACTTGGGCGACAGAGGTGGCAACATCTTGCAGTCGTCGCGATGCGTCGTACTGATGTTGTTGCTCGCGTCCCATCGAGGCTTGTAACGCTTGTAAGTAGAAGTACTGGCCTGCTATCAGCATGGGGAAGCACAGCGCAAAGAAAACGAACCAACGTCGGCGTACTCCCTGGTGGGTACCGCCAAGGAGCATCGCGACAAAAAAGACGAATGCCAAAACGGCGACCGTGGGAATACAGCCTAGTAGCAGCCAGTATCCGTAAACTAATAGCGTATTGGTGGTGCCCATCAAACTCTGACCTCTACTAACTGCGGTGGGAACGAATTGCGCATCGCCCGCGAAATCGTGACCACGCGATCCTCGAGCGGCTGGCGCTGAAGTGAGCCTAGTGCTTTTGTCAAACTTTAATTTTGGGATTGTCGGAAAAGGGGTGGCACACGCAGAGTCTTCGATGGGTGTGTAATTGCCAGGGAATCTCGCACGCCCTTCGCAAAGCCTCAGAGCGTGCCACACTAAAAGTAAAGTTGGACGAAGCACTAGCCTTACTTTAACAGATGGCGGGCGAAAATAATCCGCCAATTTTTGGACGTGACCACGGTATATCCTTGAAGCGCGAACAGTTGAGCTACTGATGCTGTCTCAATCCAGTTAGAATAAGTGAGTTGGTTCGCCAGATGGTCGCTGCTGGTTTCGGCCAGGAGAGGAAAGTCCGGGCTTCGTAGGGCAGAGTGGTCGATAACGTCGACCGGCCGTAAGGTCAGGGACAGTGCAACAGAAAGTAAACCGCCGAACGATCAGTTCGCTGACGCGTGGTAAGGGTGAAACGGTGAGGTAAGAGCTCACCAGCGATCGAGGTGACTCGGTTGGCTCGGTAAACCCCGCTCGAAGCAAAATCAAACAGAGGGCAAGCGATTGTTCCGCTTCGGCGGAGCAGTTGCGCGAGCCGGCCCGGCTCGGATGACTCTCGGGTAGATTGCTCAAGGTCGCAAGCAATTGCGACCGTAGATAAATGACCGTCATCGCCCGAGTGAAAACTCAGGCGACGCACAGAACCCGGCTTATCGGCGAACCAACCTTTTTTCTTCTCGGTCAGCGGGAGCTGTCATCCTCCCTGAGGGCCTTTTCATCGCTTGCTTTCGGGCTTGCGCGTCGAGATTTTCTTTCGGGCAGGTGCAACCACGGTTGCTCGCTTCGTGGCTTTCGTTTCTTTGACACTTTTTGACGGTTGTTTCGCTTTGGGCTTCGGCGTAGCGACAGCGATCGGGGTAGGCTTCGCAGCGGCTTTCTTCTTGGCGCGTTTGGGCTCGACGACGGTCGAACTTGTTGCCGTGGAGCCCTTCTTTTTTCCTGAACGTCGACCGTCGGAAGTCAGGCTAGATTTTGCTGACTCTGAAACCGGGCTGCTCGCGACGGCAATATCGATGCCAAACATCGCGCCGAGATCCTCGGTGGCGAAGTCGGACGATTGAGTGAGTCCCATAACGTCGGAGGAATTCTGCAATGCCAGGGCCTGTGTCACCAGTTCCGCTTGATCGACCCCACGCAATTCAAAGAACAACTCGGGCGATGAATCTAACCGGTGACCGACGCCATAGAGGACCGCAGCCACATGCTTGCACATCGATGCATAGTCGGGACAACTGCAAGTGACTTTGATCTCTTTAGGCTTAGGGAACAAACCATCCATGGGATCAGTCAAACGTTGGATCACCGCGTCAGAAAGTTTGCCACGCATCAAATCCAGCAACGAAACCACTTTCTGCGAACAATCTTGACATAATTTCCCCCATGCTTTAGCTGACAGAGGATCAATCACAATCGAGATTTTATAGAGACTCGATCCGCTGACCAAGCCAGTGACTTTCCCTTTGTTGACTTGCAGATCAACCACCGAACCATTGCGGGCGTAAGTCCGCCCTCGCGGCATGCGATTGTCGAAGTCGCAGTAATCTTCCAGATTTTCGCACCAGGCCTTACCCCAAAACGTCGTCGCAATGTTGCGTCCGGCTATTCTAAGCGGATTGAGCTTAGCACCATTCTTGGCAAGCCTTTTGACTTCGTTTTCTGCATTTCTCCGTCGCTGGGCGACTGGCACGTAAGGAGCCCATCTTTCGAAACGTCCCATGATTTCCCTTCATAGCATTTCGGTAAAGCTGCTAACCAGTGCTGGCTTTATTCAAGTCCAACGAGACAAACTCCATTAGCTGGTCATTCGTCATTTCCGTCAAGTTCATTTCGCCATCTTTTCCGAACAGTTGCTGGCTAAGTTGTTTTTTGGATTGAATGAGTTCATCGATGCGTTCTTCGAGCGTACCTCGGCAGACGAACTTGTGAACCAGCACATTCCGTGTTTGTCCAATTCGAAACGCCCGATCGGTGGCCTGATCCTCGACCGCTGGATTCCACCAGCGATCAAAGTGTACCACGTGACTAGCTTCCGTCAGATTCAAGCCAGTACCACCCGCTTTGACCGAAATGACGAAATAGGGCGGCCCCGTAACCTGCTGAAACTGCGAGACAAGGAGTGAGCGTTTGGCGGCTGCGGTCTTGCCCGTTAACACTAAACCGGGACGATTGAAAAGGGACGCCAAGAACTCATCCAAAGGATCGCACAGAGACTGAAATTGGGTAAATACTAGCAATTTTTCCTGCCGCTCAATCAGTACTTCACAGATGGCTGCCAGTTCCGAAAACTTGCCGGACAACTCGGGCGGAAAGGCTGTCTGCCGTAGATAGAGCGAGGGATGATTACAGATTTGTTTCAACTGCATCAATACTGACAGGACCATACCGCGGCGCTGAATTCCCGTTGCGACGTCGAGTGCGCTTTTAAGTTCCGCGAGCACCTGCTGGTACAGCGCGGCCTGCGTGGGCGTTAGTCCGCAATCAATGCGCATCTCCGTTTTTGCGGGCAAGTCCGGTGCTACGTCGGGATCGGTCTTCAAGCGGCGCAGTACATAGGGCCGAATTAGTTTTCGGATGGACGCCAGCCGACGCGAGCGTACTTGATCGTCGTTGGGGCTGATATATTTCTTAAATTGAGCCGCAGTACCCAGCAAACCAGGCGAACAAAAATCGAACAACGACCATAAATCTCCCAAATGATTCTCCACAGGGGTACCCGTCAAAAGAATCCGACCTCGGCCTGGGATCTTCTTAATCGCCTTCGTTTGCGTTGCCCCTGCATTCTTGATCGCTTGCGCTTCGTCGAGTACGACGAGTCTCCAGGGACACTCGCTCAGCCATGCGGATGTTCGAGCCAAACCATAGGTTGTCATGACCAAGTCAAAATCCGCGAGTTCGCGCTCAGCGTCTTCGGCGACGCGTTTGAGTTGGCTGGCGTCGGTAACCGATCGGTGAGCGACAAAGAGCTTGAGCTGCGGTGCGAATTTCGCGACTTCACGTTGCCAGTTTCCCAGTAACGATGTGGGCACGATCAACAAGCTTGGCCTGGATTGCGTGGGCTTTGCGGCAGGTATCGAGCCAGCCTTAGTCGAATGGGCTTGTTTCTTCAACTGAAGCAACAGCGATAGGACTTGGATCGTCTTGCCCAAACCCATATCGTCGGCTAGGCAAACACCGAGTCCGAGTTGAGTTGCAAACCAAAGCCAATGAACTCCTTCACTTTGATAGTGACGCAGTTGTGCGTTTAAGCCTTCTTCGGGATCGAACGGAGCATTCGCGTTAGGCTCGCGCAACTGGCGCAGCGATTCGCGCAACCACTCGCCCGGTTCGATCCGCGTCCAGGACTGGACACCCTCATCAACTTCTGTTTCACCAATCGTTGCGCCCGAGAGCAGTCGCATGCCTTGAAGAAAATCAAGTCCGCCGACGTGTTGTCGTTGCAGCGATTTCCAGTGCTGCAACGCAGACTGCAGTTTGTCATGATCCACTTGGACCCACTTGCCACGCAACAGCGACAAGCCTTCACGAGCCGCCATGAGTTGCGTTAGTTCGGCTTTTGTCAGCGGTTGACCGTCGAGCGACAGCTCAACGTTGAAGTCCAGAGAATCGGTAAGTGTCGAGGTGCGAGGACCGCTGGCGCCGATTCGGACGGAGACTTGGGGTCGCGGTGGTTTGGAAGCGTTCCACCAATTGGGAACTCGCACAATGACCCCCGCCTCCTCCATCGACGGAATACTTGACAGAAATTCAAAAGCGTCGCGGATACCCCAAGCCTGAGGCGCAAAAAGTCGTCGCGAATCGAGCAGTCGCGCGACCAACGGACACTTCTGCGATGCCCGCGAGACCGGTTCCAACAGTTCCTCGAGCTTCTTGGCATCTCGCTGTTCGATCGATTTCTTCAGCGCCTCCGAAAGCGGAATATGCTGCGGTGAACCAGTTTGCGATTGGGCCTCCGTGTAGGTGGCCAAGAAAGCGAATGGAGCATCTGGGTTCTTCTTATTCTCGGCCAAGTGGAAGGTCACGCGGCCCACCAAATTCCATGCAGGATCGAGAGTTCGCAAGTATTCCGCTAAGCCGCTTTGTTCGGCTGCAACCCTCTGCCGTGTGTATTCGTCGAGCCCCCGCCACAGGGATCGAATCGATTCCGCGCTAGCGTATTCTAGACCTCGCATGGGAGGTGCGGATTGCAATAATTCGTCAAGGCTCTCGTCGTCAGGCGAATGAGGAGTCCGCCACGCTTTGTGCGCCTGAGCATATTCGCGACAAACTGCCGAAAAGTATCGGCGACCAAAATTGCGCCAGAATCCAAACGGCGCCGGCAGCGAATCGATTGACGCAGTCGCCTTTGCAGCAGCCAGCCAAGTTATCCCCGCGAAACAAGTCTCTCGAAAAGCATCCAGCAATTCGTTCGGCAGGATTCCAGCCTCGTTGAATTGCGACGCGCTACTCTCAACCTCGACGATTGCCAACAATCCATCAGGTCGTACGCAGAGGATGTGTGCCACGAATTCAATCTTCCCGCGAGTACTCGCACACTAACACGATTCGAATGAAAATTTGGTGCGCTCCTGCCTGAGCGGTTTACGGGACGGCTTTTTGCTCAACAAGTTCCAGCTCAGGCAACGATACGCGCGCACCGCTCGGTTTGAAGACGACAGGGATGACCTCCTTCGATAAGGCAGCATCGTAGATGAGCCCAAAATACTTGTGTGCAGGCGTGGAGAGTCGCAGGATCCAACTGAACATCCCAACTCGCAACCTCTGAAGCCAGTTCAGACTTGGGTCAGCGATGATGTCTTCTTCGCCAACTTCGATAATCCAGCGTTCGGCGGCAATGTGAATCATTTTGCGTTGTTGCAACTCTTTTAACGCGCGACGGATATCGGGCTGCTCCATATATCCGTACTTAACCACGACTGAGTCGATGTCATTGCCCAAACGTTGCACCTTGTAGCGTTGGCGCGAACTGATCTTGGCGACGGAGGCTTGGTCGACGTACATCAGTACCAACTGGGAGGGTAAAACACCATACTTCTTCAAAAAGATCCGCAAAGCGACCGGCACGTAGTCATCGGCGGACAGGATGGGGCGAGAGCAGAGGAACACCGCCGCGCGATCGCTTTCGACCAAGCGACGTTTGCCTTGGATCAAAGAACGTGCGGCGGGCAAATTCTCTTGAATGGTGATTTCCAGGTCATCCAGCATGTCGCGGAGCGCAATCAACCATTCGATCTTCTTGCCTTCGCGAACTCCGAATTCATAGAAGGCGCTGGCCAATGAAGTCCGCCCCCATTGCCATATCAACATCACGCAAACCAGCACAGCGGCAATGATCAGCGGAAAATAACCGCCACTAGATACCTTGAGCAAGTTACTGCCGAAAAATAGCAAGTCAATGATCAATATTGGTATGCATACGGCAAGAATGCGCCCACTTTTCCACTGCCAGCGATAGAAGGCAACGTATGCGAAGATAATTGTCGTGATCCCCATCGTTCCTGTCACCGCTACACCATAAGCGGCCGCAAGATTAGTCGAGGTTTGAAAATAGAGAGTTACGGCGACACAGCCTATAAAAAGTGCCCAATTAATTGCTGGTATGTAAACCTGCCCCTCGCCGTGTGCGTCAGTATGAAACACGCGAAAGCGAGGCATGAATCCAAGCACGGTAGCTTGCTTTACGATAGAGAACATGCCTGTGATCAAGGCTTGGGAAGCAATGATGGCTGCAATAGCTGCAATAGACATATCGCAGATTTGAATGACCGCGTCGAGCCATTCAATATTTGACTTAGGTGTCATGGCATAGAATACGTTTGCGCGCGGGGGCACACCTCGCTGGAGCATATAACCGACTTGACCTGCATAACAGATCAACAAACTAGGCAATACGATAAAAAACCACGATCGCATTACTGGCACCCGGCCCGAATCGCGAGGTAGCATGCTCTCGCCTTCAGGTACGGGTGTTTCATTGGATTGCGAAAAGTGCCCCATATCCGCGTACTTGGCTTCGCCACCTGTGATCGCTAACACTACGACTCCAAGGACAACCATCGAACCAATAAAAGGAAAACCTGACAAAAACTGAATTGCATAGAGCGGATTGATCGCCCAAAAAACATCGGGACTGGCGATTACCCATGGTAAGCCCTTCATCGCGATCCACGGAAACCAGATCACGATCATAAACCAGCCAAAAAAGCCACCCACTTTGCTCGTGCCCCGCCATTGAACTTTAAACAACAGCACCAAACAAACGAGCGTGGCTATGACCGACAGCGGTTGCCCCATGGGTTCGAACGCGCCGAGCATACTTATTGACGGAGTGATGATACCATCTGCGGCCAACAGTGCTGCCGCACAGGCGACCAAAAAACTAATAGCCGAAATCCCAAGGATTTTTCCGGTATATCCTTTGAGCAGTCCCCAAAGTGCAAACGTTCCGCCTTCACCTCTATGATCCGCGCGCATAATCATCAAGTCATATTTGACGGTTAGAAAGATCAGCGCCCAGATGACAAGACTAAGGCTGCCAAGATGGTCGGAGCGCGAAAGCAAATCGCCCCCTTGGCTATTCAGTTGTTCGACGATCTCTGGCGAATGATGGTGCTTGAGCAGCACGGCTTCGCGGGTGATCTCCATAATGCAGTAGAGTACGGAGGTTCCGATATCACCGTAGACTGTGCCCGTCGCCTGCCGCACGCGGTGCCAATCGAAACTTGGCGCGCCCTGTTGCGACTCGGCTCCCTGCGCCAACTTTGACTTGGTCGGCGACTCAGGTTTTGAACCCATACCGTTTAGACTCACTCAATTTTTTCTAGGCATTGCGCTGCCAAAATTGCGTTTTGAATTCGCTAGAATTCAGTTTCGCGTCGACAGCGACTGCCTCTCAAGGTTCGGTCAGTTGATGGAATCACCCACGAGTCGTTGGCACTCGTTTGCGGCAACAGCTTTATTGAACAAACTGCCAACTGAAAGATCCGATAATAACCCCGTTTGCAAGCTATGGATATTCCCCATCACTGTGCCTTTTCCTCAATCATCCAACTGGGCAAGCCACCGGGACGGCAACAATCGCAGCCACGCACGCGGGGCATCGCGGCACCAGTTTGTTGATTTGGATCGTGGAAGAAGAACTTGGGAGCGGGGCTTTCCAATCCACCGACCTCTGCCATCGTCATCGCATCGAACAGTCGCCCGTTGGTCATAACCATGGCTATCTCCTGCGAGTCCCGAATATCTTTGGTAGGATCGTGTCCGCGTTCAATGACAATCAAGTCAGCCAGTTTGCCTTTTTCTAACGAACCGAGGTCATTGTCCAGACCCAAGTACTTGGCACCGAGAATCGTCCCGCAGCGCAGCGAGTCGATATTGCTCATGCCACCCTGCACAAAGCTCCAGAGTTCCCAGTGCGTATCCATACCGTTCAATTGACCATGCCCTCCGGTCTGCACCATTCCACCTTGTTCAACAACTTGCTTGGCAATCTCGGCAACTCGCATGTGATTGTAATCTTCTAACGGGGCTTTCTCACGCCGACGAGAACGTGGATGCAGAATGGCTTTGGGTATGAATGCGTTGAGTCGAGGATGGGTCCACAGATCATCGAACTGATACCAATAGCGTTCACCCGAGATACCGCCGTAGGCGACACACAAAGTCGGCGTGTAACCCACTTCGGTATCTCGCCACAAGTCCAGCACATCATCATAGGCCGACTGGACGCTCAAGGTGTGCTCAATCCCCGTGTGGCCATCTACGATCATGGTCATGTTGTGCATGAAGGTCGAACCACCTTCAGGCACAACCATCATTTTCAACTCTCTGGCGGCTGCGATTACTTGCTGTCGCTGGTCGCGACGAGGTTGGTTGTAACTCTTTACGCTAATCGCCCCCACAGCCTGCATGCGTTGTAAATGGAACTTGGCATCCTGCAAGCTGTCGATCTCGGCGCGAAAACTGCCTGCGGCGCCGTAGATAATCGTGCCCGTGGAGAAAATTCTCGGTCCCAGAGTTGTTCCCGCTTTGACCATTTCACTGGCTGAAAACACGCCCTGCGTATCGTTGGAAGGATCGTGAATCGTAGTCACTCCAAAGGCCAATCGCGCATAGTTGACCCAGTTGGCTTCTGGAGTAATTCCTTCGGAATCCATCGCACCATGTGCATGGGTATCAATCAATCCAGGCAAAATCACCATACCTGGCACTTTAACCTTCGTGGCTCCGGCAGGGATGTCGACTTCGTGCTTCGGTCCGACCGCCAAGATACGGTTGTTCCTGACCACGAGCGTTCCGTTTTCGATAATCCCTTGCTTTCCCATGGTCACAATTTTTGCGCCGATAAAGGCCACGACGGATTCGGGCTTGGCGTAGGGCTGCTCAAATCCCAGTTCAGTTTTTGTGGGCGTGAGCACAACCGTTTCAGCTGCCGGCTTTGCTTCCGTCTCCGTGGTTGTTTCAATAGGCGGTTCAGGATCGCCCTTCAAAAACGGAAACGCTTCGTCCAAACTTTGTGAGTAGAGCGTTGGACCAACCGTCCAGTGCAGTCGCTTGCTATCGCCCGAAAAATGTACAAAGTCTCCCGACTCCTGGCTCATTTTAACCGTCGGCAGCGACGTGTTGGCGGGACCGACGTCAACCGAACTGCCGGTCTGTAGTAGGGGTACCAAGTAGACATTAAAACGCTCGATGAAGGCAATCCACTTGCCATCGGGCGCAACGCGATAGTCCGTTCCCCATTGGCTGTTGCAATGCTGACGAACCTCTTTGCCATCCATGCCAATCGAATACAGCCCCAGATTGTCGGCGTCTTTTGAGCTATTGCGATCGACGAAGAAAACCCTTTCATTGTCGCTGGCGAATTGAGGATTTGACCCGGAAGCTCGCAGTTTAATAGGCTCACCTCCGCGAGTTGGAATTCGATAAAGTCCAGGTTCACGCGACCAGAGCGGCGAGCGCAAATAACCATCGGACGACTTGCGATAAACGATCGATTGACCGTCGGGAGTAAAGACGGGTTCAAGATAGTGACCAGGTTGTGGGGTCACTTTCCAACCTTCTGCATCTCGTGGATCCGAGGAGGCGACGCGTACTGTTCCCAGTCTCTCATCATCCCAAGTGGCATAAACGATATGCTTGCCATCCGAGGAATAACTGGGATAGAACTCGAAATGATCCGTCTGATGGGTCAGTCGACGAGACTCGCCGTCGGGTAGTTCGCGAACATACAGGTGCCCCAAAGTCTGAAAGACGACTTGACGCCCTGTAGGCGAGACTTGGACCCAACGCAACATTTTGACGGGAAAATTCTCGGGTGCCACATCGACGGGAAATCTGACCGGTTTCCGCATTTCTCGTTGGTCGACGATATGAAACGGAATGATCTCATCTTCACCATCAGCGATGGTGATTCTGCGAATTTTGCCTTTCGCCCACACGATAACACTCGTGCCATCCGGCGTCCATGCGTAGGCTGGATACACGCCATGGATGGCCCAAGCTTCCTGCATATCTCTTTCAAGTTCATCGTATAGCATTCGAATCGCGCCCGACTCGACGTCCATGATATGCAGACCGGTTTTCGCACCGACACGTCTCACGAAAGCGATTGATTTGCCATCCGGTGATGGCACCGGACGACAGGCCCCCCCAGGACCAGTGATGTAATTCTCCGTTTCCCCGGTGGTTAGGTCCAAGCGTTTAACGACATAAATTTGTTTGTTAGAGTCTTTGTCGTACTCAAATGCATCGCCCGGAGTTGCGTCTTGCGAATAATACAAATAACGGCCATCCGGCGAATAGATGGGCTCGTTAACATCCTTCTGATCGTTGGGGCGTTTGGTCAACTGTACGCCCGACATAGCGCCCGCGTCGATGGCCGAACGGTGGTATATCCACATCTCGCCTGCCCCCAGCGATCGCCGACTTGTGAAATGCTTGCGGGCCACCAAGTAGTTGCTATCGGGTGACCAAGCGGCCCCATTTAAAAGGTGAAAGGTTTCGTTGGTTACTTGCTTGGCATGGCTTCCATCGCGTCCCATAATCCATAGGTTATCTCCGCCACGTTCGCTCTTCCCAGTTCGGTCGCTAGTGA
>JANLQO010000626.1:0-13149 GCA_031367855.1 Planctomycetia bacterium
TTGGTGCCGTGCGGTGTTTCGCAAGATACCGCCGTTCTGGAAGAGCTGGCGAAACGGGAGAAAAAACTGAGTGAATTGATGACTATGCGACGCGATGAACAGTCTGCCCGAACAAGAGCTCGCGTTGAAAAGCACCTGTTGGCTCAGTTGGAACTCGAAAAATATCCGGAAGAAGTTTTTGGGCAGTTGCTCGACGAAAACGACATCAACCCAGTCGTGGTTCGTAAATGGCAAGCGTATCTGGCGCGCGACGCACAAATGACATCACCCGTGTTCGAGAGGTGGCATGACCTGGCTGCGAATAACGATCTGGCTGGCCTGCGCAGCGCTGCGGCCGAGTACGGGGCGATCTTCAACGAAATCGAAAAGCAGTGGCGCGAGCTGTTAGCAAAGGATCCGGCCGCCAGCGCATTTCCCGACGCAAAGGCGGAACGATTGCGCCAAGTTCTGCACGGCGTCGATTCGCCATGCAGCGTGCCGGACGAGCATATCGCGAACATCGAAATGTATTTTCCAACCAGCATCACTACTGAACTGTGGAAGCATCAAGCGGAGGTCGATCGCTGGTTGATGGATAATGCCAATGCTCCACAGTATGCAACCATTTTGGTGGATCGGCCAAAACCAGTCACTCCGCGAGTCTTTCTGCGAGGTAATCCCTCCACCAAAGGTGCCGAAGAGACGCGCCATTTTCTGAGTGCGCTGAAATCGATGTCGGGGGGCGAGGTCAAGGAATTCAGCCAAGGTAGCGGCCGCTTGGAGTTAGCCAACGCGATTGCCGACCCGAATAATCCGCTCACAGCCCGCGTCATGGTCAATCGTGTATGGATGCATCACATGGGTCGAGGCCTTGTGAATACTCCCAGCGATTTCGGCCATCGCGCGGAGGAACCTACACATCCGGAATTGCTCGATTGGTTGTCGCGTACATTCGTCGATTCAGGCTGGCGGTTGAAGGAATTGCATCGAATTATTTTGCTTTCGCAGACTTATCGACAGGATTCACGCGGACCAACGGATGCCAACTTAGCGGCTCGGTCGCAACAAGCGGACCCCGAAAACCGCTGGCTGTGGCGCATGGTCGATCATCGCCTGAGTTTCGAGGAGGCTCGCGATGCGTGGCTGGCGGCTTCCGGCGAGTTGGATCTGACGGTTGGAGGGCGCCCCCAAGCGTTGTTTGCAAAGCAGAATGTGCGACGCACTCTATATGCTCTTGTGGATCGCGAAGACCTTTCGCCGGTCTTGCGAATGTTCGATTTCGCCAATCCCGACTTGTCGATCGCCCAGAGGAATTCAACTACCGTTCCGCAGCAAGCACTGTTTGCGATGAATCATCCGTTTTTCGCTCAGCGCATTGCAAAGCTAACACAAAATATCCTTGACCGTGGCGAAACCGCTGCGGGTGTAAAGCAGTTGTATGGGGCATTGTTTCAGCGCGAGCCGACAGCGGAGGAGCTAAGGCTGGCGATTGCGTTTGTGGATTCTGATCCCGAGCAATCTTTGGAAAATTCAATTGAGGGAGCGACTGAACAGCGCGCGACAAGGTGGAGCTACGGTTACGGCGAGTTCGATTCAGCGACTGGTAAAGTGCTTGGGTTCACGTCTCTACCGCATTTCAGCGGATCGGCTTGGCAGGGTGGGAGCAGCTTTCCCGATGCGACCTTAGGCTGGTTACAATTGTCGGCGACTGGTGGCCATCCCGGTAATGATCTGAAACATGCAGTCGTTCGTCGCTGGACGGCTCCGGTGGCTGGCAGTTTTCGAATTCAATCAAAATTGAACCACGAACCGACGGTTGGCGACGGCATCCGCGCATTCGTCATACATAGTCGTGCCGGATTACTGCGTTCAACAACGGTTCACGCTAGCTCGGAGCAGATTGACGTAGCCGCGATCCCGACCGAGCCGGGTGACACGATCGATTTCGTCGTCGACATTCGGGACGGCTTGAACAGCGACCAGTTTCTATGGTCACCTAAAGTCGCTTTGGAAGGGTTGACTGGCTTGGGTACTGCCCCTACCAAAAACTCTTGGGATGCCGAAACGGATTTTCGCGGGCCGTCGATGGCGTTGTTGAATCGCTGGGGGCAATTAGCCCAGGTGTTGATGTTGGCCAATGAATTCATGTTTGTCGACTGAGCAACCACTCTTGCGCTGCGGGAAACCGAAGCAGTTGTAGTCCAATCCAATAATATGGATTGATTTTTACCAAACCGACTACCAAAAACTTGCCTGTTTATCCTTCTAGATTAATATGAAAGTGCCCCACAAGCTGTTTGATTTGCATAACCTCGTGTACGAAGCTCATCGATGCGTTACTTGCTGTGCTTGGTTGGGTGTGGCATGCTCATTTCGCCTGCCAAAGCGGAACTTATTTATGTCTCCGCCAACTCGGTTTACTCCCAGAATTTCGATAGCCTTCCCAATACCGGGACTGGCTTGGCGTGGACGAACGATACTAACCTGGGTGGTTGGTATTCAACATCTACTGTATTTAGCTCAGGGTCTGGTAGTTCTAGTAATAGGACGCTGTATTCCTTTGGTACCGATAGTAATTCGGATCGAGCGCTAGGGATCGTTTCGCAGGGAGCATCGACTGACCCCCAGTTTGCCCTGGCAGTCCGTAACGAAACCGGCGCGACTCTCACTTCCATTTCTGTCGCATTTGACGGTGAACAGTGGCGCCGCAGCACGACCAACATCGCTGCTCCCCAAACGCTGCAATTTGGTTACCGAACATCGACAACGCTGGGTGCGATTAACTCCGACCCCTACACCAATGTCACTAGCTTAGGATTCACTAGCCCTGGAATTTCATTGCCTGGTGGACCCCTAGACGGGAACGCTTCGGCGAATCGAACGTCCAACATCGCTGGAACAATCGCTGGATTGGATTGGAAGCAGGGGGAATACCTCTGGTTGCGTTGGCAAAACGAAGCCAACGGATCCGGTTCGAGACACGGCCTGGCGATTGACAACTTTTCTTTCTCCGCCGCGGCCGCGCCCAGCAATATCCAAGCAGTGCCTGAACCTTCGTCGGTGGCACTGTTATTAACGGCGGGCGGACTGGCGCTGTTAAGACTTAAACGGAAAAAAATAGGATTGCCCCTTTGAAGTAGCTGCGAACGAATCGCTCCCTGACGCACAACATGATTTAGATTCCTCCGAGAAGGTCCAAAGATGGCAAGATTTGTTTTGCTCGCACTATTGGTAGCAGCATTGAGTACTCAGGCGCAAGCTGGTGTGTTGACCAATGGGACGCTCACTGTCACCCTGCGCTCCAATGGCGCAATCGACTCAGCCGTTTTTGGAAAAGCCAATTTCTTTAAGCCCGGAGATGGTACAGACATATCCAATTTCGGACTTCAAAATGGGACAGACACCAATACGTTTTTGTTAAACGATACTAATGGTGGCTCTCAACTTTCGCTCATTGAGGCTGGATTTAGCTACAGCGGGTCCCACTCCTGGGGTAGCAACGCTGACTTTGATTATCTGCGGTCCTACTCGCTCATTGCGGGGCTGAATGCCTTGCGAGTCACCACGACTATTACCAACCGCGGGCTAGCCAGTTTCACAGTTTCCCATTTCGATACGTTCGATCCCGATCAGGGATATGGAGCCCTTCTAGGCCCCCCTTCGTTGGCCGCATTTGAAACCTACAACGATGTCTTTGATTTGGCCGGCGGTCGGGTTGGTCAGGCCAGCATCGATAGGAACGGAAGCCACTTGACGGTGCTCGTTGGTTCCTTTGATTCCCGAGCCGTAATTGCTTCGGGTGATCCATTGCAAATCGGCAGCGGCACTGACCTCAACGATTTCTTTCTAGCACCTGCCGACGCCAATGGCCTACTCGACGACGAAGGAACTCATATCGGATTTCGGCAATTACTGAACGTAAATCAGTCAACAACTTTTACTTACATTTTGGCGTTTGGTGCGAATCCAAACGATGCTCAACAAGCCTTTACGCTGGCTAGTGGTCCGCTGGCTAGTGTTCCGGAACCCAATTCCTTGGCGGTGTTTGGGGCAATGGGATTAAGCCTGCTCCTCCTTCGACGTAAAAATGCAACGTAGTACATTGAGGATCGCCACTGGTTTTCCTGAAACTGCGGGAAATACTGAGAAGAATGAGGACCTCCGTTCCACTAACTGTCAAGCTGTATTACGAGAGTCGGCTTTTCGGCGAGGGTAAGCAAGGCCGCTTTTGGTCAATTCTCTGATGTTAGCTAATTTAGAAGCGACGTCTCAGTACTTCACAAAATCTCCAAGCTCTGTTTGGTTTTTTTGGGCAGCAGCATAAGATAAAGGATAGTGAGGCAACTGCCTCCACTGTCGCGTGGTCGCTGCTGTTGGGTCCGCTCCAAACTCTCCCCTCAGCCGCACTCTTGCCGTATTCAGACAGTGTCCAATCCAAATTTCCCGTGGAGTTACTGTCCATGCGTTCGTTTCTATTGACCTGCGCGCTTAGTGCGTCGTTGGCTCCTCAGGTGCTTGCACAAGCGCCTGCCCAACCGGCAGCTGGCCAACCGACACCTCAAATGGTGCCGGCCGAGCTTCGTTTCCATGATTTTGGAACCGTTGCGCGTTCAGCAAAAACTGAACATCGCTTCCCAATTACCAACATTTACCAGCAACCGATGCAGATTAGTTCGGTCAGGGCTAGCTGCGGCTGCACAACTCCGATCATCGAAAAACAAGTCCTCCAACCGGGTGAGACAGGATCAATTCTAGCTCGCTTCAATACCGGAACTCATACGGGACAGAAGAAAGCGACCCTCACGGTTTCAATCACAAAACCGGTCTACACGGAATTGCAGTTGAACGTGCAGGGTTACATCCGCAGCGACATTGTCTTCAACCCGGGCGAAGCGAACTTCGGTACCGTGGCCGAAGGAGCCACGAAAACTCTGGATATCGATCTGGCGTATGCTGGTCGCAGTGACTGGAAAGTACTGGGGATTACGTCTCAGGAACCTTTTTTGAAGCCCACGATTCAGGAAGTGTCTCGCAAGAACGGTCAAGTTTTTTATAAAATTTCGGCAGAGCTATTGGCCAATGCGCCAGCCGGAATGTTGCAGACCCAGTTAACTTTGCAAACCAATGATAACCGTCTGACCAAAGTTCCCTTGGCGGTCTTAGGTGAGGTTCAAGCCAGTCTTGAGGTCAGCCCTCGGCAACTCGCTTTGGGAGAACTGAAAGCCGGCGAGACCGTCGACCATCGATTTGTGGTTCGCGGCCTGAAGCCGTTCCGCATTCTCGATGTCCAAGCCGAGGATATGGAAATACAGTTTGAGCCTGGAGCAGAGTCCAAGGCGGTCCATCTCATCAATTTGCGCCTTAGACCTGACCCCCTCAAGGGGAAAGGGGCTACCTCCTTGGTCTTCAAGACCGACCTTGAAGATGATTTGAGTGTGAACGCCAAGCTGACTTACAAGTTCGCCACGCAATCAGGTGCGGTCGAAACCGCAAAACCGCTGGCCGTGCTACCCTAGTCGACCGAGGGATGCGAATCAGAATCATCAACAGCCTCCGCAAACCTGTGGGGGCTGTTTCATTTTGGAGTAAGCTCCCAGCTCTCCGGCAGGTTATTGTAGGCCAAAACGCACGCTGGCAGCTTACGCTATGAAAGAAAGCGATTTCAACGATGGATGACCAACTCAGTATGCAGTCCCGCATCACCGAACTTGAAATTCAAGTCGCTCACCAACAACGCATTTGCGAGCAATTGAACGAAGTCGTTACCGAGCACACCCAGTCGATGATGCGCTACGAACGAGTCATTCTGCGTCTCGAAGATCACATCAAACTGCTCCGCGAACAGCGCAAGGAACAATTTGATCCGCGCGAAGAGAAACCACCCCACTACTGAGGATTAGCTATTTTCGTCTCGCCAGTACGAATAAGACGGTGCCCATGAGAGCAAAAAAACCGACGCCAAGCAACTCGTAGCCCACCGGCCCTAGCGCATTGCTAAGGAGTGCTCCGACATTGAACTTCTCGAAATAACTGCCCGGATTGTCAATTTGGAATCGCTCTTCAAGAAACGTGATAAAGCGCGGGTAACTGACGGTAAGCAACGCAATCACTACGCCCGCCAGAGCCCCGCCCGCGACCAAACCGGTCGCAAACAAGCTGCCTTTGCCAAGTTCATCATCGACGTGCTCGCTGGTGGCCGGTTTGCCTCGGCTATTCATCCAATCCGCGGCGCCGCGTATCACGCCGCCGATCCAAATCGGCAGGGTCGTCGCTAGCGGCAGGTACAAGCCGACCGCAAACGAAAGACTCTTTATTCCGCACAGTTCCATCGTGATCGAGATAAAGCAGCCCGCCAACACGAACTGCCAATCGAGATTGAACGATAGCAAACCCTTGATCAATGTGGCCATCAGGGTTGCTTGAGGCGCGTTGTAAGTCTCGCCAATCGCGTGGTGAATTCCATTTTCGATCATTTCTGGAGTCGGTGTGTCGAGATACTTGACGGTAAAGCCGATCACCAACGACGAAACGATCACACCAATGAATAGCGCCAGTTGCTGATACATGGGCGTTGCACCGACGAGGTATCCCGTTTTTAAATCTTGGCTCGTGGCACCCGCATTGGCGGCTGCAATACACACCATACTGCCGACAACTAGAGCCATCGGTTCGTACACGGTGCCAGTCCAACCCATGCCAATGAACACCAGCGAGGTTCCCATGATGGTCGCAATCGTCATACCAGAGATTGGACTATTCGACGAACCGATGATACCCACAATGCGGCTAGCCACGGTGACAAAAAAGAATCCGAACACGATCACCAGCAGTCCTATGATCAGTTTGTTTGTCATTGAGTCACCGGGGATGCCGGGCAGGATGCCCATCAAGGCAATTAACGCAATACTGCCGAACACCACGACGAAGATCGACAAGTCTTTTTCCGTTCTTGCTCGATTGGCGGCTACGCCGCGCGTTAAAGAGCGAAAGGCCTCTAGGAACGACGCAACAATGGTAGGCATCGTCTTTAACAGAGTGATGAAACCGGCTGCAGCAACCGCGCCAGCACCAATTTGGCGAATGTAAGCGCGATAGATCGCATTTGCGGAGTCGGCAAAAACCTTCGCATCCGCATCCCAACCGAACTTCGCGGGAGACATGCCCAGCTTTGTAAGCTGTGCAGCGATGGTCTCTTGCGGTACCAGCGTTGCCAGAAGCGGAGTCAAGGCGAAAGCCGCGAACACGCCACCAGCCACGAGAATTCCGGCGATTCTTGGACCAATAATGTAGCCGACACCCAAATACTCGGGAGTAATTTCACCCGCGACCGATGCCGATGGCAAGTATTTGTTGGTAAGTGCAGTGACGTAACGCGGCGTTTCCGTAATCAGATGCACGACCTTTTGCAGCATCGCATACACAATAGCGAAACCGAGTCCGAAAAAAGCGGTTTGCGCTAAGCTGCCACCTTTTTCACCCGCGATCAATACTTGAGCGCACGCGGTTCCTTCTGGGTAGGGTAGCGTTTCGTGTTCTTTGACGATTAAGGGACGACGCAGGGGTATCATCATCAGCGTCCCGAGAATGCCCCCGAAGACCGCGATCATCATCACCGTTCCTACTTCGAAATAGTCCGCGCTCGCTTTGTCGCTGAGAAAGATGAAGGCGGGCAACGTGAACACCACCCCCGCGGCCACGCTTTCGCCGGCTGATCCGCAGGTTTGAATGATGTTATTCTCAAGGATCGTGGTTCCAAGAAACCTTTTTCCGATCGAAATCGCCAATACCGCAATCGGGATCGAAGCGGATACCGTCAAACCAGCTTTCAATGCCAAGTAGACCGTCGAGGCGCCAAACAAAATACCAAAGATCGAGCCGACGATGATGGCTTTGGCCGTGAACTCCGCCACCGAGTTGTCGGTGGCAGAGATATAGGGTTGCACAGCACTTGCTTCAACCAGTTCCGAATTCTTTGGCATGATGTCCCTTCGCAGTATGCAACACTTTGTGCGTGCGTTTTTGATGTGTGCTGATCAACTTGCCGGAGAATTGTCATCCGTTTTGATGCCTCCTGCAACAGCATGCCGCGAAATGACGCGTGGAACGGCAAGAAATCCGCCAACGGGACGGATTGAGCTTCGCAGGAACACTAAGTTATTGCTAAGCTGATTTTTGCATAATTCCCAAAATGCTAGCAGCCAACAACGCGAGGATAGCGTGCGTCACTCAGCGAAGTCGTTCTACATTCTGTTTGTGTTGGCGCTGGCTTGGCCTTGCGAATCGAATTTGATCGCTCAGCTACCCGCCAGCGACTCCCCAGTAATAGACTCGCCGCCTGGGTTGTTGACTTTCCAACCCCTGACGTCGACGCAGCGCAAGGTTCTCGCGCTGCCGGCCTCGTATGGCAACACGGTAGGTGATTTCGCATCGCCGCAGTTGATCTTGTGGCTGACCAGCATGATTCGCGAAAACTTGCCGCCCGCCTATGAAGACAATAAGAAATGGGGACTTCAGAAAGAGGTCTGGGACGGCGTCGACATCTGGCGCGAAGGCAGACACCTCGAAACCAAACGTCGTAAAAAACTGGTCAATGCAGGAACCTGGACGAAGTATCGCGTCGATTTCGTTGAGCCCGATAAGAATCTGCACATCGAGTTTCAGCAACTGCAATCGCTGCCCGATGGACGCATTGCGTTCAGTGTATCCGTCGAGTGTCTGCTCGACGTTTTTGGTCGCATGAGCCAATGGGTGCGCGATGTGCAAATGATCAGTTTGAGCGTCAACGCCGACGCGACGTGCAAAATGACCATGAGCGGCACGGTGCAATTTCAGCTCAACCCGCTCAAACTTCCTCCCGACGTGATCATTAAACCGCACGTCGACCGTGCTGTGGTGGAACTAAGTTACTTTCGCGTGCGCCGCATCAGCCAAATCGGTGGCGACTTTGCCAAGGCGCTCGGCGAAGGGGCTCAGGGCGTCATCGACAAGAAAATTGAAGAAACCAACGAGAAACTAGTCCAAAAAATCAACAAACAAATCGACAAGCAGCAATCGAAAATGGTCTTCTCCATGCAGGACTGGTTGCAGTCGAAGTTGCCCGCGCCTAAGTAGGCGAGGGGCAGACCAGTTTTCCTCAACATCGTTAGGTGCGAGCCGACCTAGGTCTGCCGCTCCGCCGGCGGACGTGGCTCCCCTCAGCATTTCGCTTTCTTTACTGCGACAATCTTCCAGCCTCAACGTGCTGTACAATGATGAGTGCCCGAGCGCGTAACGACGGTGGGTAATTGTATTACACGAAAACAATGAACGATTGAGGACAATCGTCTATTCAAAACACAAAAACAATGAACGATTGAGGACAATCGTTCTACACTGGGAGCTTGGTATGAACGATCTGACCCGCCGCGATTTCCAGAGGCATGGCATCGGTGCTCTGCTTACTTGGTCCTTACTCGATACACTCTTCTCCCGCGACGCGTTCGCGCAACAAGTCAAGCCGCTTGCGGCAAAATGGTTAGCAGAACTGAACTCGTGGAGCCTCGATCTCAAGGGCAAGAAACTCGATCAACTCCAGTGGCAAAAAAAGGTCGAAGATCTGTACGCGACCGTCGATTTGCCCGATCTCTTAAAATTCTTGGACTTCGACAAACTGGCTAAGGATGCGAAAGCCAGTGAGCGTGGCGAGACGAGTTTGAATGCTACCTTACCGCAAGTCGATGGTTTGCCAACGGAGCTAGTGTTTGGACATCAGATTTTTGTGCTCGACAAGGATCGCTCGGTCGTGCCGCACGGTCATGACAACATGGCGACGGCGTTCTTGATTCTCAAAGGTGATTTCCACGGTCGGCATTACGATCGCCTGGAAGATACCAAAGAGCACATGATCATCACACCCACGATCGATCGCGATTTCGGTCCCGGTGGTTGCTCGACCATTACCGATATCAAAGACAATGTGCATTGGTTCAAATCGAAATCGGATGCCGCGTTTATCTTCAACATTCACGTAATGAGCGTCAAACCGGGTCGTACCGGGCGAGTCTATATCGATCCCAATGGTGAGAAAATCGCTGGCGGTCGCATTAAGGCTCGGAAGATCGATCACAGCGAAGCCAACAAGCTATACGGATAATGCGTTCTCAGTGAAAAATTGGGGTTAATGATCTCGGCTGGCACGTCCTGAGGTTTTCGAAGGGCGTGCTTTGAGCTTCATTCGCTACGCCCTTCGCAAAGCCTTAGATCGTGCCACCCGATAATCTAAACTGGACAGAGCACTAGGTGCGTTGTACTGTCAAAAACGACTGTTTGCGGTATATTCGCTTAGTAGTAAGGAATTAGCAGTTGAGGCTGGCGAGTTTTCTGGGAGCTGCTGTGAAGAGTGAGTCGAAATCGATAGTTGATCCGTCTTCCGACGAAGCGGCGCTGGTGCAACTGAGTACTGCCTTGAAGGGCATTCGAACGCAACTGGGACAAGTGATCGTTGGCCAACAGGACGTGATCGAGCAATTGCTAGTGGCGATGCTGGCCGGTGGGCATTGTTTGCTGGTCGGCGTGCCGGGTCTGGCCAAGACGCTAATGATTTCCAGCCTTGCCAAAGCGATCGCGCTGGAATTCAATCGCATTCAGTTCACGCCGGACTTGATGCCTGCCGACATTACGGGCACAGAGGTGATCCAAGAAGATCGCAATACAGGAACACGGACGTTTCGCTTTATCGCTGGCCCGATATTCGCCAATGTGATTCTGGCCGACGAAATCAATCGCACTCCGCCGAAAACCCAAGCCGCGTTGCTGGAAGCGATGCAGGAGAAACAAGTCACGGCCGGTGGCACTCGCCATGCACTGCCGCGACCGTTCTTCGTGCTCGCGACGCAAAATCCTATTGAGCAGGAAGGAACTTATCCGCTGCCGGAGGCCCAACTGGATCGCTTCATGTTTAACGTCTTGGTTAACTATCCTAGCCAAGCGGATGAACTGGAGATTGTGCTGCGAACAACCAGCGATGTGTCCCATGAGTTGACGACTCAGATCAGCGGCCAAGAATTGCTGAACTTGATGCATGTCGTTCGACGCATTGCAATTACGCCACATCACGCATTGATCGCCACTCAGTTGGCCCGCCTGACGCGGCCCGATGATGGCCAAGCGAGCGAACGCGTGAAGCGCTGTGTTCGTTGGGGTGCGGGTCCGCGCGCCAGCCAATACATTGTGCTCGGTGCGAAGGCGCGCGCTGCCATGCACGGCAGGCCCGTTGTTCGCCGCGAAGACATGATCGCCGTCGCCCCTGCCGTGTTGCGTCATCGCATCAAATTGAATTTCCAAGCCGAAGCTGAGGGGTTTTCGGTCGAGCAGATCATTCAAGAGATCATCCAAGAAGTCGACAAGTCGATAGCGTCCAGCCAATCCAGCGATGGAATCGCCAAAGTGCTGCGTGCGTAGAGCCTGTCCGAAAAGGGGTCTGACCCTTTGGAGGCAACACGATTTCAAGGCGTCTTTGTCGTTGCCGGAGAGGGTCAGACCCGTTTTCGGACAGGCTCTTAGTTTGAAGGCCATCGCGTGAATCAATCGGCAAAGTACTTCGATCCTGAAACGCTGTCGAGAATCCGACCGTTGGGTCTACGAGCACGAACCTTGGTCGAGGGTCTGGTGGCGGGATTGCATCGCAGCCCGTTACGCGGGCACTCGATCGAGTTCGCTCAGCATCGTGAATACGTGCCGGGCGACGACCTGCGACAGGTTGATTGGAAAGTCTACGCGCGCAGCGATCGCTATTATCTCAAACAATACGAAGACGAAACTAATCTAATTGCCTATTTTTTGCTCGACACGAGCGAGAGCATGCAATACCGCGGCGCGTCCAGTCCGCTGACGAAGCTTGAATACGCACAGTTAATTGTCTTCAGCCTGGCTTACCTTGTCATCACGCAACAGGACTCGACGGCGCTGGCGACGTTTTCCTCGGAATTGAACGGTTGGTTGCCGCCCAGCGGCAGTGCAGGACACCTCGACGACATCATTCGGCTGATGGAGTCGGCTCCGACCGGGGAGCACAGCGACCTACCGCGCAGCGTTGACTTGGCAGGCCAGCGGTGCAGCAAGCCTGGAGTCATCGTACTGGTCAGCGACCTGCTCGACGATCAGCAGCGATTGCTGACCAGTCTAAAACGCCTGCGGTATCAGCGACATGATGTGATCGTTGTACACGTGCTCGACGAAAACGAATTGACGTTTCCATTCGATCGCTCAACCCGTTTTGAAGGCTTGGAAGGTTTACCGGAAGTGGTTACCGATCCGCTGCTAATTGGTGGCGCCTATCGTCGGGCCATGGCCGCATTTTGCACTGAAATCGAAGTCGGTTGTCAGCATTTGGGGGTCGATTACCATCGCATGAAGACCATTGAATCGTTGGCGGCTACGTTGCCTCCGTTGCTCGCGCGCCGCTTGGCGCAAAGGAGTTAGTGTGGCCGCGTTCAGTTTGATGGGTGTTGCCGGTTTTGCGAGCGCGTGGATGTTGCTGTGGGGCACCGCGGCTGCCATTCCCATTGTGCTACATCTACTCCATCGTCGCCGTCAGCAAACGGTTTCTTGGGCAGCGATGCGATTACTGTTGCAAGTAATTGAAAAGCAATCCAAGCGAGTTCGCATCGAACAACTCATTCTGTTGCTGCTGCGAACGCTGATATTGCTCACCCTGGGACTGGCACTTGCTCGACCGTTTATATCGTCGCAATCAGCTAGCGGCACGGTGGCGGCACAGCGGCCACCCAGGCTGTGGATTTTTGTGATCGACAATTCCTACTCGATGGGTTACCGAGACGAACACGGAACACGTTTTGCATCCGCTCAATCGCGGGCCATGGAACTGGTGCGCGCGAGTGTCCGTGGCGATGCGTTTTCTTTGATCACACTTTCATCACCGCCCGAGGCGGTGATACTTCGTCCCGTTTTTGATGCCGAGATTGTGACCGCGGCGATCCACAGGCTACGCCTGCTTGACGGTGGCGCCGACTTGGCCAGTACGTTGTCACAAATCGGCGAGGTTGTTACCGACGCAGCTCGCAACGCGGATTTGCCAACGGACATTCATATCGTGTTTCTCAGCGACTTTGGTAGGGACACCTGGCAAGAAGCTCTAATAACGGGGCGATCTCAGCGACCGCTGAAGCAATT
>JANLQO010000642.1:0-5685 GCA_031367855.1 Planctomycetia bacterium
GTGTCTGACCAAAGTTTCTGGACAACTTTTAGGCAGCATTTTTTGCATGATTTTCCCAGTAGTTGTCCCATAGGTCACTCGCTTCGAGTGCAGCGAGGTTCATTATGTACTCGGCATTGGCGAAATCCCAGCGTCGACCTCTGCCTTTGACGCGTTGAGTGGTCGTTTTGCATTGGGCCTCGGTAGGGCCACTGCCGATTTGTATTCCGCGACCACGAAGTTCGCGATAGTGAATGATTTCACGACGCTCCGAAACGTATCCTATCAACTGTTCTAAGGCTTGAAGTCGTCGGCCTGAGCAAGTGCGTTTCTGTGTAAGTAGCTCACTCAGAAGTGCGTCGACTCCCTGTTCCATCAGGATGGTCGTCAACGCCGTTAACCATGTGGCTCCCGATTCATCATCGCCGAACATTTCGCGACGCGCCTTTTGTGCATTATCTTTCATGTGGTAGTAATCCAAGTTAATTTCATCCACGATGTTGTGGAACTCCAGTTGATTGCGTATCCACGGAGCACCATCGATATTTGCAATCGACTCAGTCGCTTCATTTAGCTTGATGGTCGTCGCCAAGCTTTGCAGCAAGCGCCCTGTGACTTCGCAATCACCTCGAGTGGCTATTACTAGTCGGCGAGTCTGCGATTCGTTGTAAGCAACCACAATTCTGGCTTCTTTGTACTGTTGATCCGAACCCGCTCGAGCCGCTGGTAACGGTCGACATTTCTTTCCGCTACGACGGCGTTTCAGTTTGATTGTAGCGCGTCGCTTCGTCTTCTCGGCCTGAGTAACGACTGGCACCTTCACTCCGTCGCAGCCGACATACACCCGAGTTGGGCCTGGTTTTTGTTGCTCATTCGCCACTTCAGGCGTGGCTGATGAACTGGCGGACGGAGCGGCGTCTTCTAACGTGCAGTCTGCAGACGACCAACCAATGTCAATGTTACCTCGGGTTAGCTCATTGGTTACTTTGCGTCCTTCATACTCGACTAACTGACGTACACTTTCGCCGCTAATGTCGATTGATGATAAGCGACCAATGTTGACTGCAGTCTTAGCAAAGCTGGAAGAGCTTTGATTCAAACGACAGAGCATTTCACGTATCCCGCATGTGAAACTTTTCTCTGCTTCATCCAGCAGCGCATCGATCGGTGTACTGCTGGCTTGATCCTGAACTGTCCAGCGAATACGTTTTAATTGCACACGACCATTCTCGGTCAAGACGCTACGTAGTTGACGTCCCTTGTTCCGCGCTCGAACTCCCGTCGCGCTCTTCGGAGGGGGGAAAAGCGGCTTCCGCCGCATCAATCTTCGCTTGCAAGGCTGCCTCATAGACCTGTTGCCGGAAGCGATCCAAAGCCTGACGACTGAGTCCCTCACTATCTTCGATCCAAGCACCATCGCGTGCGTTATCAATTGAATCAACGACTGCATTAAGCGTCGCTTCGAATTCGGCTTGCAGCTTGGCCTTCAAACCTTCGCGATCCACTTTCGAGCTTCCCATAGCACTGACTCCTCACTAAAAAGGGAAAACAGACTTCCCTATATTGTGAGTCCTACCTATCTTTCGCGCCATAGGTATTTGTCAGACACAATCCACTTCGTGGGCAGGTTGAAATCTGCCAATCAGCGGGTGGCCCACAAGCATGGGCGTTCCCTCGAACACAATGCGGCACAATTCTTGTAGAATGGATCTTTGTTCGCAGACGCCAAACGAAATCCATTGTTGCGTTTATTGTAGGGAACAATGATCAAGGAAGTAGCTGACCGAAGACCTAAACCAATCAACCGTTATCCTGGCTACAGCCCGCGATTTTGGCATGGGATGCGCATGCTCCAGTGGTGGCGATTGCTTGCAAACAACGGGTTTCGGGTCGCGCCCAGCCGCTTGCACATCGCGCTTGGCGTTTCTATCTTTTCGCCATTCAACGATGTGTTGGCCACGCTCCAAGCTTTGTTGTTCGGCAAGAAGATCGCCGAAGCGAAGGTTACGGAGGATCCGATTTTCATTCTTGGTCACTGGCGCAGCGGTACAACTTTGTTGCACGAGCTGATGGTGGTCGACCCGCGTTTCGCCTCACCCAGCACCTATCAGTGCTTCGCGGCCAGCCATTTTCTCGTGAGTGAATGGGCCTTCGTTCGCTTTGGCAATTTTTTGATTCCCAAAAAACGTCCCATGGATGAAATGGAAGCTGGTTGGATGTTGCCGCAGGAAGATGAATTTGCGCTGATGAATCTGGGAGCCCCCACGCCCTACCTCCGGATCGCATTTCCGCATTCACCGCCGCCGGCTGTCGAGTTTTTGGACATGAAGGCAGTCGACCCCATTGCGCTGCAATCGTGGCGAGACAAATTGAGCTGGTTCATTCGCGCACTCACGATTCGGCATCCCCACAAGCGACTGATTATGAAAAGCCCGCCGCACACCGGACGCATCGACGAGTTGTTGAGATTGTATCCAAAGGCGAAATTTGTCCATCTGACGCGCGATCCACGGAAGCTCTTCTATTCAACAGTTCGGCTCTGGAGCTCGTTGGATGAAGTTCAGGGCTTGCAACTGTCGCAACCGACAGAGGAACTACACGAATATGTGTGGGATTGTTTTACACGCATGTACGAAGCTTTCGAAGCGAAACGCGACTTAATTCCCACTGGGCAGTTGATCGAAATGCGTTACGAAGATCTCGTGGCCGATCCGATTCAATCGATCCAAAAGATTTACCAACAGCTCGAATTGGGAGACTTCGAGGCGGTGAAAACGCTGCTGAACCAGCGACTAGCCAATCATTCCAGCTACCTACCGAATAGTCATGCGATTGATGCCGAAACGGAAGAAAAGATCCTCGAGCGTTGGCACGGTTATGCTGAAAAGTACGGCTACTTAAAGCCGGCGAGCTCGGGTGCCAAATAGGCCGGACAATACCCCACCGCGATAACACACATTTGATCCGCAGCTAAATGCCTAAGCAGTTGCGAACGGACGCCGCAGAATCCCAGGACAGGGCAATTGCCCCAGGTATCATCATCGTGCGCAAGTAAATGCAAGCAATTCTCAGTTGATCAATCGCCAATTAAGCCGCTCTTCACAGCCCAAACTGCGGCAGCAGTTCGGTCAGCCGTGTCGAGCTTGCGAAGAATATTTTGCACATGTTCCTTTACCGTCTCCACGCTGATTGCCAGCGAAGTACCGATTTCTTTGTTGCTTAATCCAAGCGCAATATGTCGCAAGACCTGTAATTCACGATTGGTTAGCGGAACGTCTTTTGAATCCGTGCGGTCTTTTCGCTTGGCCATTGTGACCTGAATGCGACGCAGAATGCTAACGTCCGACGGTGCCTCTTTTGCAGCAGCCCGGCGAACGGCTTCGAGAACTTCGATTCGTGACGAATCCTTCAAAATGTAGTCGTGTGCCCCGAGTGCAATGGCGCGCGCAACATAGGTTGGATTGTCGTAGGTCGAAATCATGATCACCGGCAGTTCGGGCTTGTCGCATCGAATCTGCTCAAGGGCGATCAAACCATCCTCTTCGCCCATGCGTACATCCAGTAGGACGACGTCTGGTGAAATCTGCTTAGTTAGTGAAACGGTTTCCTCGACCGTACCGGTCAAGCCAACGATTTCTACTTCGCTACCTTCGAGAAGCGTTCCAATGCCGCTTCTGACAACTTCATGATCATCTGCAACGAGTAGGCGAATTGTCAATTTTTTGCCCCTATTCTTGACCCTAGTGCCCCTGGGTCTTTATTCCTGAAACGTACCCCACATAGACTATTGTAGCCGACAAGTGGGCGGTGAAAACCAATTAGCCTTTAAATAATAGTAGAACGGCGCCCATTTCAACACGCATATGTTGGATTATTGGTGCAGAAGGCACTCAGAAGAGTTGTTTTGGCCTGTTTACGCCAGCTGAAATTCAGAGGCTAATGTCTTTCCAGTCTGCACCCGGTTTTTAGACGCCACTCCACACCCCTCCTAGGCGGACAATGTTTCAAAAAAACAACCTACAGTTTGCTTACGCATCAAATTCGACCTACATATTCAACATCCGAAGCCCCGCTTTTCAGGTCGCTTTTTTGAGAACTTAGGCAAAATGCAACGCACCAAGCTACTTCTGGTTGACGACGATCGATGGCTTTTAGAGTCCATGGCGAGCTGGTTGGGAGACCAGGGGTTTGACGTTGCATCGGCTAGCACCACCACTCAGGCACGCCAGAAACTGAAATCGGACAACTTTGATATCTGCCTCGCGGACGTCGTGCTTGAGGGCGAAGACGGTTTCACATTGCTGAAGTATTGTAAGAAACACCATCCGGATCTTCCCTTGCTGATGATGACCGGTTACGCGGGTCCCGACGCCGGCGCAGAAGCAGTTTCCGCCGGCGCCTTCGATCTGCTGACCAAGCCCATCATCGATCAAGAACTTCTCACGACCATCCATCGAGCCGTCAATCAACATCGTGTCGTCGAGGAGAATCGGCAACTGAAACTTGAACTCGATCGTCGCGCTGGCTTGGAGAATATCCTCAGCCACGATGTGCGGATGTTCAAAATTTTCGACGTGATTGATAGCGTCGCGGATACTCGCGCGACCATTCTGATCACAGGTGAAAACGGAACTGGGAAATCGATGATTGCTCGCGCAATTCATCGCCGCAGCCGTCGGCAACGCAATCCATTCGTTGAAGTCGCATGTGGTGCCCTGCCTGACAATCTGCTTGAAAGCGAATTATTCGGGCATGTGGCAGGCGCATTTACAGGTGCCCAGCAAGCCAAGGTTGGCAAGTTTCAGCACGCTGATTCCGGGACTATTTTCCTTGACGAAATCGGAACCGCTTCGACTGCAATGCAGATCAAACTACTGCGTATATTACAGGAGTTTCAATTCGAACCGGTTGGCGGCGTGGAAACGATTTCTGTAGATACTCGCGTAGTCTTGGCCACCAATGAAAACCTTGAGAAAGCCGTCGAAGAAGGCCGTTTCCGCCAAGACCTGTTTTATCGAATCAACGTAATTCATCTTGAGCTACCATCGCTGCGCGAACGTCCTGCCGATATTCCGCTACTCGTCGAGCACTTTTTGCAAAAGACCTTGAAAGATGTCGTCAAAGAAATTGAAGGCTTCACTCCAGCTGCGATGGAAGCGATGGTGAGTTATGGTTGGCCAGGCAATATCCGCGAATTGGAAAACGTTGTGCAACGGGCCGTGTTGCTTACCAAGAGCCCCACGATAGATCTCGACCTTTTGCCACCGTCTTTGCTTCGACACCAAGCTGGCGGAAACGCCACAGGCGTGATTGCTCGTGGTCAGACGCTCCGCGATGCACTCGAAGGTCCAGAGCGTCAAATTATTTTAGACGTGCTTCGCATGAACAGCTTTAGCCGAAATCATACAGCTGATCAACTTGGTATCAACCGGACGACCTTGTATAAGAAGATGAAACGTTTGGGTATCGACAACATTCAGTTTCAAGACTAAGCAAACACTTTGCCTATAACCTTCGTTTGAGAGAGCCGTCGGCGTTAGCCCAGATTATTCATAGTCCTGATCAATATTTTACGTAAACGAATATCACGCGACGAGTTACGTCGAAACCTAAAAAAACAGACTGACGTATCAAAGTTCGCCAGAAAGACGCGGAAAAAAAAATAGGTTAACCACCATATGGCGAACGTGTAAAACCCCCCATTAT